>JARLJS010000208.1 GCA_031291075.1 Nevskia sp.
ACGGCAGCCGCGTGCCGGTGGCGGAAGTGGCGCAGGTGAAGCTGACCGACGGTCCGTTCTTCGTCTACCGCGAATCGGCACGGCGCTACATCGCGGTCAAGTTCGGCGTGCGCGGCCGCGACCTCGGCGGCGCCGTGGCGGAGGCGCAGGCGAGGGTGGCCGACAAGGTCAAGCTGGACCGCGGCTACTTCATTCACTGGGACGGCCAGTTCAACGAGATGAAAGTGGCGCAGCAGAAGCTGGCGATCATCATCCCGGCGGCGCTGGTGGCGATCTTCGTTCTGCTGGCGCTGGCGTTCGGCCGCGTCAAGGACGCCGGCATCGTCATGATCAACGTGCCGTACGCCGCGATTGGCGGCATCGTGGCGCTGTACCTGGCGCACGAGGACCTGTCGATCTCGGCCGGCATCGGCTTCCTCTCGCTGTTCGGCATCGCCATCCAGAACCTGGTGATCCTCATCACCAGCATCCGCGAGCTGGCGACCGACCTGGAAGTGACCTTCGACTACGCCGTGGTGGAAGGTTCCACCCGCCGCTTCCGCTCGGTGCTGATGACGGCGCTGCTGGCCGCGCTGGGCTTGGCGCCGGCGGCGTTCTCCCACGCCATCGGCTCGCAGGCGCAGCGGCCGCTGGCCCTCGTGATCTTCGGCGGCATGTTGTCTACGACATTGCTGACCCTCCTGATCCTGCCGCTCGCGTTCGCCCGCGTGAACCGGAAGGAGCAGGAAAACCTGCGCGCCTGGGCGAACAAGGAACAGACCAATGACCGGTAACGCCACCTGTGCGGGGGAGGGTGACTCGTAAGCGATCCCCCCTGACCCCCGCAACCGTATCCCCGAATCTCATCCGCTCTTACCTTGCAGGGTAGCGGAGAGAACCGTGGATCTGAACGATCATGTCCGCCCCGCGGCCATGCAGATGCACGGTACTGCCCGATTCATGCGAGGTCGACATCGCATGAATCGGGCCATTTTTTTGCCGGTACGAAAAGGCTCCGCCCCCGTACTCGTCCGTATGGTCCATCCAAAGGACCGAAATTAACAAGCGATGGCCGCCCGGCGCATTGATTGGCCCGAAGAGGGTGGGCTAGCTTAGTCACGGCAAAATGAAAACGACCGTCCACATCATGCGGACGGCATTGCGGGGGAGAACACGATGCGACAGCACTTGTGCATCGGGCTACTGCGCAGGCTCGGCAAACGGATAGTGCCGCTTGTATTGCTGTGCGCGGTGGGTCCGGTATTCGCCATTGACTTCAGCTTCGCAGTGCCGGGAGCCGGCGACGAGCCGGTGAAGGCGATCCTCAACACCACCTTCACCGCCGGCGCGGCGATCCGCATGCAGAGTCCGAGTTCGGCCCTGATCAGCAAGGCCAATCTCGATCCGCAGGTGTGCGGCCAGCAGTACCTGCAGTCCTGCCAGGGCCTGTTCCGCACACAGATCTACCCGGCTCAGCACCTGGTGGCGGCGCCCGGCACGGCCAGCTCCAACGGCGACCAGGGTGACCTCAACTACGACAAGAAGTACGACCTGATCCAGGCGCCGTTGAAGCTCACGCCGGACCTGACCCTGAGCTGGGGCGAATTCGGCTTCTTCGCGCGCGTGTTGGCGTTCTACGACGCGGTCAACGACAATTTCACCGAGTACCACCCCAACGAGCTCACCGCCGACAACCGCTGCAAGGACAACACCCGACCCTGCGCAACCGGGCGCTTCGGCACCATCGTCCCGGGCGGGGCGGGGCTGGTGCCGGTGATCCAGGGCCTGGGGCTGCCGGCGAACACGCCCGTGGTCAGCGCCCTGTTCGGCAATTTCTACGGGCCCGGCGGGGTGGTCCGCAACAAGCGCACCGACGGCGAAACGTTGAAGGAGATCGGCGCCGGCGTACAGTACCTGGACACCTACATATTCGGTCACGTGCCGCTGTGGGACGACCGGCAGCTGAGCTTCAAGCTGGGCCGGCAGGTGGTCAACTGGGGCGAGAGCACCCTGCTGGTGGTCAACAGCATCAACTCGGCCAACCCGCTCAACGTCAACAATTTCTACCGCGTCGGCGTGCAGACCGAGGAGGTGTTCACGCCGGTCAACATGCTGGACCTGGGCTTCAGCCCGTTCAAGAACTTCACCGCCGAGGGTTTCTACCAGCTCGAATGGCAGCCGGACCAGGCGCCGCCGCCAGGATCGTACTTCTCCACCGTCAACCTGGGCGTCAACAATGACGGCAACAATGCCTCGCTCAGCAACGGCGTTTCGGCGCAGGACCCGATGTGCCTGGCGCGGCCGGTGGACAACCCGCTGTCCGGCCTCAGCACCAGCTGCCCGACCATCTACCGCCTGCCGGACTGGACGCCGCGGACTTCGGGGCAGTTCGGAATCAAGCTGGACTATTACGCGGAGAGCCTCAACAACGGCACCGACTTCGCCTTCTACTACGAGAACTACCATTCACGGCTGCCGTTCCTGAGCACCTTCTCCGCCTACCCGGGCTGCCTGCGCGCGCAGGGCAATGCGCAGCACCTGGATGCCTCCGGCACCTTCTCCTTCATCGCCGCCTGCCCCAATGTGTCGATGATCAAGCTGACCGGGCCGAATGTGCCGACGCAGAGTGCCCTGCAGCTCGATACCGCGCGCTTTGTGTTCGAGTACCCGGAAGACATCCACCTGCTCGGCGCGAGCTTCAACACCACGGTCGGCGACTACTCCATCCAGGGCGAAGTGGCCTACCGGCCCAACCAGCCGATGCAAGTCGACGGGCACGACCTCCTCTTCGCCGCGCTGGCCGGCCAGTCGCCGCACTGCGGCGCCGCCTATCCGGGCGCGCCGCCCTGCGGCGGTTCCGGCGGCGTGATCGGCACCGTTCCCAGCGCCCCGAGCCTCAGCCTGGGCAATTCGGCCAATGGCGGAGCCCAGGCATACCCGAGCAGCGACGCGGTGGATGCCACCGGCAAGACCTACGCCATCGACACCATCAACCTGATCCTGGGCGCCGCCGGCGGGCAGCGGCCGTTCAACAACCTGATCCAGCCCTACCGCCACATCAACGTCGGCGACGCCACGCCCTGCTATCCGCAGCCCGGCAGCGCCGACGATTTCAATTCAGGCCTGAGCACGTTCACCCATCCGTACTATCCCTACAACAGCGGCAGTCCCTGCTACATCCGCGGCTACGAGCGCTTCCAGGACTTCGAGTTCAACCTCGGCGCCACCCGTGTCTACAGCGCCACCGACAACCCCATCGGCGCCGACCAGGTCACGATGCTGTACGAGCTCGGCGCCGAATTCGTGCCCTTCATGCCGGGCTACGACCGGCTCGTGCTGCAGGCGCCCGGGATCCAGTACGGGCCGCTGGCCGGTGCCGACGGGTCGGGCTTCGTACTGAAGGATCCGTCGCAGCCGGGGCCCAGCGTGTCCAACCCTTATGTGGCCGTGGGCGGTACCGCCGCGGCCTGCGGCTACGCGCATGATTGCTCCTACGGTCCCGACGGCACCCGCTTCAACCCGCACCAGCAGGACCATACCGGCTACCCGGACCGGCTGTCCTGGGGTTACCGCATCATCAGCCAGATCAGTTACGAGCAGATCTTTCCGGGCGTGACGCTGCGGCCGCTGCTGGTGTTCGCGCACGACGTGCAGGGTACGTCGCCGGGGCTGGCGGGGAACTTCCTGGCCGGCCGCAAGACGGTCGCCAGCCTGTTCGAGTTCCGCTACCACCAGTCGATGTCGCTGGGGCTGGGCTACAACTGGTACTGGGGCGGCGGCGTGTTCAACCAGCTGTCCGATCGCGATTTCGCCCAGGCCTTCGTCAGATACCAGTTCTGATGGAACGGGCACCGCGACAGCAGGCGCGTTACGGCGTGTTGTTGATCAGCAGCGACAGGTAGGACTGGAGGCCCCCGGTGGTGTCGATGATGACGGTGGCGATGTCCTGCTTGCCGCTCCCGTTGAAGTCGCCGGTCACCGCGGTCTGATTGAAGGCGTCGATCAGCGGCACCATGCCCGCACCCTGCACGGGGAAGACATAGTTGGTGGTGTTGGTGAAGCTGCCGTCGCCGTTGCCGAGCTGGATCACTATGGTTCCCCCCAGCACGTCGCTCGACAGCAGGTCGAGCTTGCCGTCGCCGTTGACGTCGGCCACGCCGCCGTTGGCGGGGGCGAGGCCACCGTAGTAGTACTTCGCGGTGGTGAAGCCGATGCTGCCGCCCGGATGCGCCGGCGGTACCGTCAGGACCACGGCGATGTTCTGCAGGAACTGCCCCGGCGCGGGGTTGATGATGTTGAACTCCGGGAAGGCGGCGACGTCGTCGATGCCATCCCCGTTGAAGTCTCCGACTTCCACGCTGCCCGGCACCAGGGGTACGGCGGCGGTGGCAGTCTGGGTGAAGGTGCCGTTGCCGTTGCCGCGGAACGCGACCACCTGCTGGCTCAGCGCATCGGTCAACACCAGGTCCGGCGTGCCGCTGTTGTAGAAGTTCGCGAGCTTGATGGTCGAGGTCGCAACCCTGCCGGTGAATGTGAAGGTGTTCAGCCCGCCGGTGAAGGTGCCGTCGCCCTTGCCCAGGTAGACCTGGATGCCCAGCGCGGTCTTCAGCACGATGTCGGCCTTGCCGTCGCGATTGACGTCGCCCACCACCATGTCGGTCTGGCCGGGTTGAAACGCGACGTTGGTTTCGGTGCGCTTGAAGTTGCCCTTGCCGTCGCCGAGGAACATGTTGATGAACGCAAAGTCGGCGCCCGCCACCGCGAAATCGAGGTTGCCGTCGCCGTTGAAGTCGCCCGTCGCCAGCACGCCGCCGAAGTACTGGGTGATGGATGGCGCGATCGCCGGCCCTGGAGCGAAGGTGCCGTCGCCCTTGCCCAGCATCAGGATCGGGGCAAAGCCCGTAAACGGGTTGGCGATCAGCAGGTCGAGATGGCCGTCGTTGTTGAAGTCGCCGGTGACGACGCTGTCTTCCATGACTCCGGAACCGCCGATGTCGAGCCCGGGTAGCTTCGTCGTCTGCGCCGGTTCGATGAAGCTGACCGGCAACGGCGACGCCTGCGCCGTATACGTCGAAAGTCCGGACAGCGCAAGTGCCGCGCCGGCACAGAATGGGTACGCGCGAAGAATTTTCACGGATGATCTCCTCATTAAATGGTTATGGCGTATTTGTCCCGCACGAGCTCCCGTCCGTGGCGGGGCAGGCGGAGTATGTTTCCCAATGGCGCAACACCCCATAGCGGCTTGCGCCATTTCGCTTAGCTTCCGGGGCCAAGCTGGATGAAGGGTGGGCTGCTCAACTTACCCATCGGGCGACCAGGTCGTTGATCAGCGCTCCGCCACCAACCAGCCAGCCGAACAGGATCGCGCCGAGCAGCAGCGGCCGGATGCCGGCTTTGCGGATGGCGGAGAAGTGTGTGGTCAGCCCAAGGGCCGCCATCGCCATGGCGAGCAGGAAGGTGTCGACTGCGGTTGCCGCCGCGATCACAGGCGCCGGCAGCAGGGCCAGGGAGTTGAAGGCCACCACGCCGACGAAGCCGAACGCGAACCAGGGCAGGGTCAGCTTCCGCACACCGTCGTGCCGCGCATTGCCGTCCCTGCGGGCGGCGTCGCGCGCGAGCCAGGCGGAGAGCGTGACCAGGAATGGCGCCAGCATCATCACCCGTACCAGCTTGGTGATCACCGCGATGTCCGCGGTGTCGGCACCGACGGAGCGCCCGGCAGCGAATACCTGCGCAACTTCGTGAATGGTGGAGCCTTCGTACACGCCGAAGGCGGTGGTGCCGGCAGGCAGCAGGGCCCACTGCGTATTCAGGTGATAGAGCGTGGGATACAGAAAGATCGCCAGCGTACCGAACACCACCACGGTGGATACCGCTACCGTGACCTGCTCCGCCTTGCCACGTACGACCGGCTCGGTAGCCAGCACCGCGGCGGCCCCGCAGATGGCGCTGCCGGCGCCGATCAGGATGGAGGTGACGCGGTCGAGCCGGAACAGGCGCGTGCCCAGGAACCAGCCGAGCCCGAAGGTGCTGACCAGCACCAGCGCATCGATGGCGACGCCGGCGACACCGACCCGCCCGATGTCGTGCAGGGTCAGGCGCAGTCCGTACAACACCACGCCGGCGCGCAACAGCGTCTGCTTGGTGTAGTTGACGCCGGCGCCGGCACGGGCGGCGACGAGGGGGTAGAGAGTGTTACCGGCCGCGATACCCAACACGATCGCCATGGTGAGGACGCTCATGCCGTGGGCGGCAAGCCAGCCGATGCGCCCGAGGCGGACCGCCGCCGCCGCCAGCGCCGCGCTCACCAGCAGGCCGTAGACCAGCGGGGCGTGGCCGCCAGGTGCAGCCACGGCGGGCTGAGCGAGGGTGGCTGGATCGTGCATGCGGGTATTCATGGGACGCCTCCGGTACTGCGACGGGCGCACTTTAGGGTGATTTGATCGATCAATCCAACGGATTGTTTTTGTATGATTAATCAGTAAAACAGGTTGATGCGGCCGGAATGAACTTGTTGGAGCGGATCCCATGAATCCCTTGCACCTGAGCCTGCGGCAGCTGCAGATCTTCCGCGCGGTGGCGCAAACCGGAAATACCGGCGCCGCGGCCCGGCTGGTTCATCTGTCGCAGTCGGCGGTCAGCGCCGCGCTCAACGAGCTCGAGCGCGCGCTCGAGCTGCGCCTGTTCGACAGGGTGGGCAAGCGCCTCCTGCTCAACGACAACGGTCGCGCCCTGCTGCCGCGCGCGCTGGCGGTGCTGGACGGGGCGGCCCTGCCATGAGCCCGAGCTGATCGTGCAGCCCTGGCTGGAGGACGAGATGGTGGTGGTCGCTTCGCCCCGCGATCCGATTCTCGATCGTAGCGGCAAACGCCGCGCCCTGCCGCTCGCGGTCTTGCGCGAGGCGACCTGGCTGCTGCGCGAGCCGGGCTCGGGCACGCGCGAGATCATCACCCAATTGCTGTTGCCGCACCTGCAACACCTGCGGCAAGGGATCGAGTTCGGCAATTCGGAGGCGATCAAGCGCGCCGCTGCGGGCGGGCTCGGGCTGACTTGCCTGTCGCGCTACGTGGCGCGACCAGGCGGGCGCAGGCGGCGGCGGCGGGGCGTGTGAGGCAAGATGCGGCGCACGACAAAGGCCGGCATTGCTGCCGGCCTTCGCCTCCGCAGGATTACTTGCCGATCTCGCCGCTGACCCTGTTTTCCTGCTGGTTCAGCACCCGCTGCTCGGGCTTGGTGATGTGGCTGCCGTTCTGGCTGGCCATATCGCGTTCCTCCTGGCGGATCTGGTGATCCTGCTTGTGCAAGCGGGCGGCCTGGCCCTTGCTGATCTCGCCTTCCTTGACCTCGTTGTGGATGCGGCGGTTCTGGTTGGCCAGCCGCTTGTTCACCTCCTCGCGGCGGGGATGGTTCTTCTGCCACTGCGTGTCGGCCATGGCGTTGGTGGCGAGCCCGGCGGCGAGCAGGGTCAGGGTGGCTACGGACAGCGACTTCAGGATGTTGTGCTTCATGACTTGGTTCCTCCGTGTGGATCGTGGGCATCAATGGCGGTGTCGGGCGGGATTGCTTCGGCACCACACTGCAGGCAGGGTTTGCGTTGATGTGCGGCCAGTGTATCGACGGCCACTGAATCCACGCTGAACATCGCGGGGCAGGAATGTGACCGGATCTTCAGCGTTTTCGGCACGGGCGTGGCATCATCACAACGAAGTGGAAGCCCCGCAGGGGCGGTGAGTGCATCGGGGAGGGGACCCAGCCTATGGCCGCAGGATTGCACGCTGTGTCGCGCGATCGTTTACGGCCGCCGGTCAGACCCGATAGCGGATGGACGATCCTGCTGCGCGCATGCATCTGCTGCGCCCTGCTGGTCTGCACCGCCGCCCGGGCCGATGTGCCTGAGCAGGCCGGCACGGTCGCGTTGGCCGAAGGCACCGTTACCGCCGCGACGGCCGACGGCACCAGCCGCAAGCTTGGCGACGGTGACGCCATCTACGCGGGCGATACCATCACCACCGGCAGTGCCAGCTACGCCGACCTGGATTTCGAGGATGGTGCTACCTTCGTGCTACGCCCGGATTCGCAATTCCGCGTGCAGAGCTATCACTACGAGGCCGACGCGCACGATCCGGATCAGCCGGCCACGCCAGCCGCGCCGGAGAGCGCGTTCTTCCAGCTGGTGAAGGGCGGCTTTCGCGCCGTGACCGGGCTTATCGGTCACCTCAACCGCGACGAATACCGCATCGACACGCCCACCGCCACCATCGGCATCCGCGGCACCGGCTACGACGTGCGCTATTGCCAGGACGACTGTGCCGACGAGGGCGGGGCGGCGCCGGAGAACGGGTTGTATACCAGCGTCAACAAGGGCTCCATCGCCATGCGCAACGAAAGCGGCGAGACCGTGGCCGCCGTCGGCCAGAACGCGCACATCGCTTCGATCCGGGACCGGGTGCGCCTGCTGCGCCAGCGTCCACGCGCACTGTCCCGCATGACGCTGCCGCCGGCCTTGGCCAAGCGGGCGATGGCGCGCCGCCAGCAAATCCGCCAGCACCGGCTGGAAATACGGCAGCACCGCCGCGCCGCCGGCTTGCTGCGGCGGCCGGCACAGACCGGGCCGGGACCCGGCGCACCGCGGCGGATTCTCGACGGCAGGCGGCGTTGCAACGGCGCTGCGGCCGGATGCAAGCCGCTGGCGGACCGGCCGCTGGGCAAGCTCAGGCGGGACGAGGAAAAAAAGCGTCCTGCGCCCTAACCGCGCGGCGCGGACTTCATTCCGCTACGCCGATGCTGGCATCGTCGCGCGACCCGGCACGGTCTCGGTCCTGCGGCCGTCGTCCATCACCAGTTCCGCTTCCGGCCAGCGCAGGGCGGCGAGACGCCCCTGGAAGCGGTCGACCACGCCCTGCTGCCGCTCGATGAAGCGCACGCCCACGCAATAGTCGACGCAGAAGCCGAGACCGCGCGGCCCCAGCCAGGCGCTTTCGGCGTAGCCGTCGAACAGGTTCGACACACCTTTATGCTCAGGCTGGGCCATGCCTTGCGGTACGCGCCAGTAGTGGCCGAACACCACCGGCACCGGGTCGCGGTAGTCCTCCCACCAGCGCACGCGGTGCAGCAGGCGCCACTTGCCGGTGTTGAAGAACGGCCGGACGGCGGGCTGCTCGATGCCGGAAGTGATGGCCCGCACGGTATTGCCGTTCTGGTACAGCTCGTCGCGCCGCGTCAGGTTGGGTACCGGGGGTGGCGGCCGGTCCGGGTCGGTGGCGATGGCGTCGAACGCCTGTTCCTCGAGCCGGGCCTGCTCGCCCAGCGGCGTGCCGTCCAGCCGCTGCAGGATGTCCCGCTCGACCTGCCGGTACAGCGCGATCGGGTCGGACACGCCATGCGTACGGACCGCCTCGATGGCCGGGGCGTGCCAACAGGCGTGCACGATGCGCAGGTCCTCCCGTTCCAGCGCCAGCGGCAGGCCGCGGATGAAGGCAAACAGCTCGTCGCGTCCGGCCGCATCGAGCCTGCGGCAGTTGCCGAAGCCGCCGTGCCGCAGGTCGTGGTCTTCCGGCTCCGGCCAGGCCCAGCCGTTGCCTTGTTTCCTGGCCAGCCGCAGCAGGTTCATCTCGTGGTTGCCGAGCAGGCAGCAGGCGCGGTCGCTTTCCACCAGGCTGCGCACCAGGGTAAACACGCCGGGACTGTCGGGGCCGCGGTCGCACAGGTCGCCCAGGAACACCAGCAGGCGTCCGTCCGGGTGCGTGCCGCCGGCGCCGTAGCCAAGCTGCCGCAGCAGCTCGTGCAGCGCGTCGAGTTCGCCGTGGACGTCGCCCACGATGTCCAGCGGGCCGTCGGGCAATCGGCGGATAAGGCTCATATGCTTGAAGCTTGCTGGAGGATTCCCCGGTATTTTAATTCCATGGAGCCGCGCCTCCGGCCTCCTCCGCATCTGCTTCCGCTCCGGCCAGGGTCCGCTGCATGCAGCGGTGGAAGCGCCCATCGACCCGGCTCGCATACCAGGCGGTGGTGAGGTGGCGGGTGATCTTGGGGCTCTTCAGCGCAATCTGCGGCAGCTGGGCTCGCGGCAATGCATGCCCTTCGGATTGCTCCGCCAAGGCATAAACCTGGCGATACAGGGCGGTCTGCTCGAAATCCCTGCCGCGGCTGCGTTCGAGCTCGTCGTGAATCCCGGACTCGCTCAGGTCGGTCCGCTTGCGCAGTACGCGCGCCGCCAGCTCGGTGCTGGTTGCGGGATCGCCGCCGTCCAGCCGCACCAGCTCGCCATCGGCTACCAGGGGGATACCCGAGGCCAGGCTCAGCGCGCTCTGGAACGCGGCGTTGCGGCTGGCATAGCGGCCGGCGTTGTAGTCGGCGAAGCGGTACAGCATGCGGTCGTAGGCGGCCGGATAGTCCAGCAGGTGGGCCACGCCGAAATACACGCTGCCGTGCAGGGTAAACACCTCGCGGCGCAGCGAATGTTCCACCGGGTACGGGTAGGCGTGCTTGGAGGCGTACGCCTCGGCGAAGCTCACGCTGACCTGCATCGGTCCGGCCGTGCGGATCGGATTGCGGTCGGCCAGGAACATGTTGACCAGCGGCACGACGCCCACCAGCTCCTCGTAGACCTCGCTCAGGTCGCTTTCGGTGCGAGCTGCGTCGATGCGTTCCTTGTAGCTGCGTCCGTCCGGGGACGGCAGGTGCAGCGCGGTGTGCACCACCAGGGTCGGAACGCCGGCCTTGCGCGCCCGTTCGTCGATCTCCTTCAGGGCGATAGCGGGCAAGCCCGGGATCACCGGGTTGGCCTGGAAGCCCGACTCCTGCTCCGCCACCGCCGCCACGGCGCAGACGTGTTCAGGCGTGACGGGGATGTCGATCGCCGCGAAGGCGGCATAGATATCGGTGGCCCAGGCACTGCGGTCGGGAATCCCCGGCGGCAGCAGCCGGTCGATCAAGACACGGGCCTGGGCCGGGCTGAGCTGATGCGGCTCCGGTTTGACGGTGGTATCGCAGGCCGCGAGAGCTGCGAGGGCGAGGGCGGTGAAACACTTCGCTGCCCGGGAGCTCGGTATGCTCAAATGCTGAGGACTTGGTAGGCGGTGGAATTGAAAACTGGCCCCCGGCCTGTGCCGGAGCACCTGTTTTCCCAAGCTCGCTGTGTGCTCGCCAAGGAAAATCGAGTGGCGCGAATCGAGTGGCGCGACTGGGCTCGACCAACGATCCCCACCATCTCAAGCTGCGGGGGTGTGATTATATGGGGCAGCCTGGGGACTGCCAAGCAACGTTTCTTTACACTGCTGGAAGACGGCTCCGGAAGCGGGGAACGGATGCGGATTTCACCTCACTGTCATATGCGCCCCCTACGCTTGCCCCCTGGAAGCATTTACCACAATGCCTGCGTCGCAATTCCGTAATGTTGGCAACCAACCAGGGAGCAAGAATGTTCAATCGCAAAGCGCTGAAGCTAACCCCGATCGCAACAGCCTGCTGCATGCTTGCAGCATGCGGCAGTGATAACAACAACAATAACGGTGGGGGCACCGCCTACAGTGGCGTTTTGGCGTCCAGCGCCTACGTTCCCGGCAGCAAGACGGGTGATCCGACCATCAAGGCGGGCTACTACACGGGTGCCACGGTTTGCGTGGATGCGAACGGCAACGGCAAATGCGACAGCACGGAAAGCAGCGTAACGACCGACAGCAAGGGTCATTTCTCGTTCACGACGAGCAGCACGGGTCAACTCGTCGCCGATATCCCGACCTCGGCCACCAACACGGCGACCGGCTCGGCGGTTGCCAGTCACCTGATCCTGCGGGCCTCCGCCGCGCAAGTTGCCGACCAGGGTAGCGGCAACATCGTGATCAGCCCGGTGTCGAGCGAAGTGCAGCGCCTGGTCGAAGCGAACGGTACGACCTACGCGGCCGAGAAGACCAACCTTGCCAACCGCCTGACCGGTCCCGCGTTCAACACGGCCAAGGTCACCGTCAGCCCCGCCGACGCGC
Organism: Nevskia sp.; assembly: GCA_031291075.1. Taxonomy (GTDB): domain Bacteria; phylum Pseudomonadota; class Gammaproteobacteria; order Nevskiales; family Nevskiaceae; genus Nevskia. The sequence continues at coordinate 11,961 of JARLJS010000208.1, forward strand.
TCGCCGACGTCAACACGCTGGCCGGCGCCGAGCAGTACGCGGTGCTGTACGCATACAACGAGCTGAGCAACCGCTACACTTACGCGACGACCAAGCTCGATCGCGGCGACAAGTATCCCGATGCGCTGGCCGTCCCCGGCGGCGATCCCCGGCTCGCCGGCGTTGCCGGCATCACCGCGGGCGAGACGATCCCGAGTCCCGATCCGCGCCAGCCGATCACCTTCGCGCAGGCGCAGCAGGCCGCGTTCAACATCGAAGGCGTGCCGGCCTACGACAACATCTTCGTCATCATGCTGGAGAACAAGTCCACGGATGCCATTCTCGGCAACCCGGGCGCGCCGAACATCAACGCCCTTCTCGTCAAGTACAATCAGCTGACGACCTATTATTCGACCGGCAACCCCTCCGAGCCGAACTATACCGCCCTCGGCGGCGCTGACGATTTCGGCATCACCGACGACAACTGGTTCGGCTGCGGCGCCGCCGGCGCCAACGCGCCGCAGGACGTCGCCTTCACCGGCGGTACGGCCTCCGACGGCCAGCCGCTGCCGGCGACCGGCGCGCTGCCGCCGCTGGACAGCACCCATCTCGCCGGCTTCAGCACCACCCCCGGCAACACCTGCAGCACGTCGCCGACCGGCGGCACCAACCACAACGTGCCGGGCGACAACCTGTTCACGCTGCTGTCGAAGGCCGGCTTGACCTGGCGCACCTATAGCGAATCGATGAATCCGGGCCAGGATCTGCGCAACGACAGCATTGCCGACCCCGCGGTGGCAGACACCTATAGCGAAACCGACAACGGCACCACCATCACCGGCACCACCAACTACCAGGTGCCGAATGGCCTGTACAAGGTCAAGCACAATCCGTCGATGGCCTACCAGACCGCGCGCCTGCTGCCGGAGTTCTACGCCTCCAACCGCACCATCTTCGGCACGCAGTACACCGCGGCCGACTGGTTGAAGACCTCGGTCTACACGGTTCCGACCGGCTGGATGTATGATCAGTTCGGCACCGACCTTGCGGGCGGCGACGTGGGTAACGTCAACTTCATCATGCCGGACCAGTGCGACGACATGCACGGCGTCGGCAGCGATACGAGCTGCAACAACAACAACAACGGCGAGACCGTCGGCATCACCCGCAGCGACTACTACGTCAACAAGGTCGTCACCACGATCCAGAGCTCGGCCCTGTGGAATAATCCGCAAAAGCACGTCGCCATCGTGATCATGTTCGACGAGGGCGAGGGCTCCAGCACCTCGTGCTGCGGCTGGAACGCCGCCGGCAAGAACTCCGGTGACGCGCCGGTGACGGTGGACGCGAATGGCAAGGCCACCGCGACCACGCAGCCGAGCGGCTACGGCAACGGCAACATCGGGCACGGCAACTCGATCTTCGGTGTCATCACCAACCAGCAGGACGTGGGCACGGCGGCGAAGGGCATCAAGGACAGCGACGCCTACAGCCACTTCTCGCTGGTGCGCACGGTGCAGGACATGTTCCAGATCGCCGACCCGGCCGTCGATGCTTCCTACCTGAACCGCGCGAAGTACACCGAGGACTTCATTGTCTCGAACATCACGGCCCTGCCGGAATTCGCCAGCAGCGCGGATACGCACTTCGATTCCGTGCGTCCGATCAATCACGCTTACATGATCCCGGCGAGCTACGTGCAGAAGCTGAACCCGGCCGACATCTCGGGCGTCGGCGTGGCCGGCCCTGCGATTACGCCGCAGACGGGTCCGGATGGCAACCAGAAGAACATCTGGGCTACACAGTAACAGCGGCTGGCGGGGGGCGGTTCGCCGCCCCCCGCACTTTGCAAGTCGCGCATGGGCATTAGCCGGGCCGTTTCGACGGCCCGTCTTTGCTTGTGGCGCTTCGTGCCGGCCGGCATCCGTTTCCGGGGCGCTTCTACGCGGAGGGGTGTGGCAACGGGAACGGGGGCGGGAACCGTAACAAGAGGCATCGAGATGCGTATGAAGTTCCATGTCGCTGCCGCACTAGGCGCGGCTCTGCTCGCGGTGACTGCTTGCGGAGGCGGTGGCGGTAATGGCAGTGGCAGCTCCACGAGTGGCAACTCCACGAGTAGCGGCTCCAGTAGTAGTGGCTCCAGTAGTAGTGGCGGCTCCAGTAGCGGCGGTAGCAGTTCGACGCTCAGCCTCGCGGCTCAGGTGGGGCAGGAGGCGTTTTTCGACCAAACCCTGTCGAGCGGCAAGAATATGTCGTGTGCGACGTGCCACTCGCCGCAGTACGCTTACGGTCCGCCGAACAGCCTGGCTGTACAGCTCGGCTCCGATCCTGCGCAGTCGGGAGTCCGCGCGGTGCCGTCGCTGCGCTACAAGGACGCGACACCGCCGTACAGCGATAATGCCCAGAACCCGGACGGCGTAACCTTGCCCGCGGCCGGCGGTGGGTTCATGTGGGACGGCCGCGCGGCGACGCTCGCGACGCAGCCGCAGCTGCCGCTGCTCAACCCGCTCGAGATGAACAACGCCTCGGCGGCTGTCGTCGTGCAGGCGGTGAAAAGCGGCACGTATGCCGGTCTGTTCATGCAGGCCTTCGGCGCGAATGCCTTCGACGATACCGATACGGCGTTTGCCGATCTCGGCCAAGCGATCCAGGCCTACGAGCAGGAAGACATGAGCTTCCACCCGTACACCAGCAAGTACGATCTTTACGTCCATAACAAGATCGGGGGCACGCTGACCGCGGCCGAAAATCGCGGCCTCAGGATTTTCAACACCGGCAGCGTCGGCAACTGCTCGGCCTGCCACTACGGCGGCGTCAACTTCGACGGCAACCAGGGGCTGATGACGGACTTCACCTACCAGGCGATCGGCGCGCCGCGCAACGACAGCTCGATCCCCGGCAATCCCGATCCGATTCCGGCCAACAACGATCCGACGTTTTACGACATGGGCTTGTGCGGGCCGTACCGCAGCGACCATATGCCGGCGCAGCTCGGCACGCCGGATCAATACTGCGGCCAGTTCAAGGTGCCGACCCTGCGCAACGTGGCGACGCGCAGCGCGTTCTTCCACAACGGCGTGTTCCATTCGCTGAGCCAGGTCGTGCACTTCTACAACACGCGTGATACCAACCCGGAGTACTGGTATCCGAGCGCCGGTGGGTCCGGCACGCCGGCCGCCAATCCGGACTTCGCCTTGCAGCCGACTTACGTGCCCGGCGCGACGGTGGCGAAGTTCAATGACCTGCCGGCAGAAGAACAGGGCAGTGTCGACGAGGAGGTGCCGCTCGGTACCGGCATCACGCCGGCGGGCAATGTCAATGCAACCACGCTCGGCGCTGGCGTGCAGCCGCGCGCGGTCGGCTCGACACCGTCGATGACCGATCAGCAGGTCGCCGACGTGGTCTGCTTCCTCAACACGCTGAGCGACGGCTACCAGATACCTGTCACGTCGCCGACCAGCGGCCCGTGCGTAAACTGATCGGCGCGCGGTACTTGATGGCCGATCCGACGATGAAGCGATGCCGGGCAGCGGTGGGCCTGGCGATCCTCGCGCCGCTCGGTGCCTGCCGGAGCCCGCAGCTGGAGTTGCCCAACCGCGCGAACTTCACGGCGGCGGTCAACGACTACCTCGCGCAGCGCGGCCACCTGTGCCTTGCCAAGTACGAGTGGCCGATCATCGTGACGGCTGCCGATCAGCAGACGCGCAGCCTCAACGCACAGCAGATGCCCGTGCTTGAAGCGCTCGCCCTGGTGGCGGGCCGCGATGTGAGCGCAACGCGCAAAGGTGCGGACGGCACTGCGGTTGGGCAGCCGGCGCATGAATACGCGTTGACCGCCGAAGGGCAGAAGTATTATCTGCACGTGCCGGTGGTGATCGCCACGGCGACGCAGCACGTCATCCATCCGGCCGATTTCTGCGTGGCGACCTTGTCGCTCGACCGTGTGGTCGGCTGGGAGAAGCCGCAGGCGCTGGATGGCCGTACCGTGACCTCGGTACTGTTCACCTACAAGATAGCCCCGGCGCAGTGGACACAGACGCCGGACGCGCGCCGCGTGTTTCCGGTGGTGACGCACGCGGTGGAGAATGCCGGTGTGCTGCAGTTGCGCCTCGGCGTGCATTTGACCCAACGCGGCTGGATCGCAGACGAGCTGTCGGATTAGGCCATGTCTCGTCCGCTGCCCATACTTTCCAGCGAAAGTACGTCCCGCCCGTCATCCGGGTAACCTGTAGTCCCAACGATAGACGAGTGACATGAAGTATCCGTTCCGCAGGATCCTGACGATGGTCGTGGCGTTGTCGGTGCTGCCGGCGTGCGGCAGGAACGACGACCGCAACGCGCCGACGCGCGAGAATTTCAAGTCGGCGCTCGAGGATTTTCTCGCCAGGCGCGGTGAAGTGTGTTTGGCGATGTTCGACTGGCCGATGGACCTGACGCCGGCCGAAGCGGGTGAGGGTTCACGCCATGCCGTGCAGTTTCCGGTGTTCGAGAAGCTGGGGCTCGCGACCAGTACAGTCGTCTCGGTGCCGAAGACGGAGGAAAACCCGCAGGGGGTGGTCGAGCGTTATGCATTGACCGACGAAGGCCGCAAGTACTACAAGCCGCATGCGTACACTGGCCGCAACGGCGTCGAGCACCCGAACGACTTCTGCGTTGCACGGATCAAGCTCGACAAGGTCATGAGCTGGGAGCTGGATACGCACGACGCCCAGCACCCTTCCGCGGTGGTCAGCTACACGTATCAGGTCGAACCGGCGCCATGGATGCAGGATGCCGATGCCCAGCGTGTGCTGCCGATGGTGACGCGTGTCATCAACGGTGCCGGCGGCCGCCTGCAATTGCGGCAGGGCTTCACGCTCGGCGAACATGGTTGGGTCGCCACGTCCGGTCCGGTGTGAGCGCATGGCCTTGCTCGTCCGTTTCGCGCCGGAACTGGGTCGCTGGCTGACGCAGAACCTCGACCGCGGTCAGCTGCCGCAGGCACTGGTCGGCCTGATGCGCCAGCAAGGTATGGACGCGCGTGCCGCGCAGGCGATCGTCGATGCCTTCGTCGCCGCGCGTGAGAGCCGGCAGCCGGTGCCGGTCGACAGCATCGAGTTGCCCGACGACCACGCGCCAGCGGCCGCTGCGCGGCTCGCGCCGGGTACGCGCATCCGCGTTGGCGACCGCGACATCGTCGTGTACTCCCGCTCCGACAATCCGGTGTTCGCCGCGCTCGGCAACGTGCTCGGTGCCGACGAGTGCCGGACGCTGATCGAGATGGCGCGGCCGCGGCTGAAGCTTTCGACGCTGGTCGATCCGGTGACGGGACAGGACGTCGTCAGCGACAAGCGCACCAGCTACGGCATGTTCTTCCGGCTCGCGGAAAACGACTTCATCGCCCGTGTCGACCACCGCCTGTCGGCGCTGACGAACCTGCCGATCGAGAACGGCGAGGGCCTGCAGGTGCTGTATTACCCGGTCGGCGCCGGCAGCGAGCCGCATTTCGATTACCTGCAGCCGACGAATGCCGCGAACCGCGAGTCGATCGCGCGCAGCGGCCAGCGCCTCAGCACGCTCGTCACCTATCTCAATGACGTGCCGGACGGTGGACAGACCGTGTTCCCCACGCTGGGCTGGGCGGTATCGCCGCTGCGCGGCAACGCCGTCTACTTCGAGTACTGCGACGACGCGGGCCGCGTCGATCCGCGCTCACTGCACGCCAGCGCGCCGGTGACGCAGGGCGAGAAGTGGGTGGTGACGAAGTGGATGCGGCAGCGGCGCTTCGTATCGGCTGGAAGCTGAAGAACTGACAACCACGACCCGAAGGGTCGTTGGTTAAGAGTCCACGCACGCGTGCCCCCGCAGTTGCCCGCGCGGCTGGTGGATGTATCTCGACAAATCGGCTTGTTCACACCACATGCCTGCATTCGCTGGGACGACATATACAAGTAATTGTATAACAATGCAAGTCTTTGTATAATGCTCCCGTGAAGCCAGCGCTGAAGCCACTCAAGTTTCTCGGTACGAGCCTGGACGATTTGAAGGCGATGCCTGCCTCGGTGAGGCATGCCATCGGTGTAGAGCTGATGGTTGTACAGCTCGGCGGAGAGCCTTCCGACTTCAAGCCGATGATGATCGTTGGCTCCGGCGCCTATGAGATCCGCGTCCGCGATGAGGCGGGTGCTTTCCGGGCGATCTACGTTGCCAAGTTCGGCGACGCGGTTTACGTCCTGCATGTCTTTCAGAAGAAGACTCAGAAGACGGCGAAGTTGGATATTGAACTGGCACAGCGCCGTTACAGGCTGATAGGAGGTTGAACGATGAAGAAGCGAGCGACGAAAAAGAGCAGTGATCCGCGCTTCGACGACACCCGCCTCATCGAGAGCAGCGGCAACGTGTTCGTGGACCTTGGCTTCGATGAAGCCGAGGCCAAGGTAATGGCGCTCCGCGTCGAGCTTATGGTGCGCCTGCGGGAGCACTTGTCTGGGATGACCCAGGGCGAGGCGGCCAAGCTGCTGGGTGTCACCCAGCCGCGAGTCTCTGCCTTGCTCAAGGGCGCGTGGAAGGATTTCAGCATCGACATGCTGCTGAAGTTCGCTGCTCGCGCCGGCATGAATCCGGAACTCCGCCTGGCCGCATGAGGTTGGCGTGTCTTTGTGGGTTCCAGCGGGCGCTTGACGCGGCCTTCAATCCACGCGCGGATGCTTGATTCAGGCCAGCCTGCCCCGCAGTCACCTTGAGTGTTCCCCAAGGGTGGAATGGATGGGCCTGACAACCACGACCCGAAGGGCCGTTGGTGAGAGTCCACGCACGAAAGACTAGGAAAAATTGGTAGGCGCGATTGGACTCGAACCAACGACCCCCACCATGTCAAGGTGGTGCTCTAACCAGCTGAGCTACGCGCCTGTACGCGAACAAGCGTAAACAGACGGCGATTATACGGGGCAGACCCGCGGGCTGCCAAGCAATTGTGCCGGCGCCGCGCCGCCAGGGCTTGAGGATCAGGCGTTATTCGCCCCGAACGCCTGCTCGCGCAGCTTGCGCAACTCGTCGCGCTTCCTGGCGGCGACCTCGAACTCCAGGTTCTGCGCCGCCTGGTGCATCTCCTTCTCCAGCTTGGCGATCAGCTTGGACAGTTTTTCCGGCGACATACCGCCGTACTGCGCCTCACGCTCGGCGACTTTCAGCGCCACGGCGGTGTCGAGGCTTTCGTAGCCGAAGTGCATCACGTCGGCGATGCGCTTGCGCACCCCTTTGGGCGTGATGTGGTGGACCTTGTTGTACTCGACCTGGCGGGCGCGGCGGCGGTCGGTCTCCTCCAGGGCGCGCTCGATCGAGCCGGTGCGCTGGTCGGCGTAGAGGATGGCCTTGCCGTCCAGGTGGCGCGCCGCGCGGCCGATGGTCTGGATCAGGGAACGCTCCGAGCGGAGGAAGCCCTCCTTGTCGGCGTCGAGGATGGCGACCAGTGAAACCTCAGGTAAATCAAGGCCTTCACGCAACAAGTTGATGCCGACCAGGACGTCGAACGTGCCCAGGCGCAGGTCGCGGATGATCTCCGCGCGCTCCACGGTGTCGATATCCGAGTGCATGTAGCGCACCCTCACGCCATGCTCGTGCAGGTAGTCGGTGAGGTCCTCCGCCATGCGCTTGGTCAGGGTGGTGATGAGCACCCGCTCCTGCTTGGCGGTGCGCAGCCGGATCTCGCCCAGCACGTCGTCCACCTGGGTCGAGGCCGGGCGGATCTCCACCGCCGGGTCGACCAGCCCGGTGGGGCGTACCAGCTGCTCGACGATGGCGTCGGCGGCTTTCTCCAGCTCATAGGGGCCCGGGGTGGCGGAGACGTAGATGGTCTGCGGCGTCAGCCGCTCGAATTCCTCGAACTTCAGCGGCCGGTTGTCCAGCGCGGAGGGCAGGCGGAAGCCGTACTCCACCAGCACCTCCTTGCGCGCGCGGTCGCCGCGGTACATGCCACCCAGCTGCGGCACGGTGACGTGGGACTCGTCGATCACCACCAGCGCGTCCGGCGGCAGGTAGTCGAACAGGCAGGGCGGCGGCTCGCCGGGCTTGCGGCCGGTGAGCCAGCGCGAGTAATTCTCGATGCCGGAGCAGTAGCCGATCTCCTGGATCATCTCCAGGTCGAACAGGGTGCGCTGTTCCAGGCGCTGCGCCTCCAGCAGCTTGCCGTTGCGGCGGAAGTAGTCCAGCCGCTCGCGCAGCTCGTCCTTGATGCCGTCCATCATCGAGAGGATGCGCTCGCGCGGGGTGACGTAGTGGCTCTTGGCGTAGATCGTGTAGCGCGGCAGCTTCTGCCGCGCCTCGCCGGTGAGCGGGTCGAACACGCTGATCGAGTCCACCTCGTCGTCGAACAGCTCGATGCGCACCGCCTCGTCGTCCGACTCGGCCGGGTGCACGTCGATCACCTCGCCGCGCACCCGGTAGGTACCGCGCGCCAGCTCGACGTCGTTGCGCGTGTACTGCATCTCGGTCAGCCGCCGGATGATCTCGCGCTGGCCGATGCGGTCGCCGCGCACCACGTGCAGCACCATCTGGAAGTAGGACTCCGGGTCGCCCAGGCCGTAGATGGCGGAGACCGAGGCGACGATGATCGCGTCCTTGCGCTCCATCAGCGCCTTGGTGGCCGACAGGCGCATCTGCTCGATGTGCTCGTTGATCGAGGAATCCTTCTCGATGAAGGTGTCGGTGGAGGGAACGTAGGCCTCCGGTTGGTAATAGTCGTAGTAGGAGACGAAGTACTCCACTGCGTTCTCGGGGAAGAACTCCTTGAACTCACCGTAGAGCTGGGCGGCCAGGGTCTTGTTCGGCGCCAGCACCAGGGCGGGGCGCTGCTCCCGCTGGATCACGTTGGCGATGCTGAAGGTCTTGCCCGAGCCGGTTACGCCCAGCAGCACCTGGTGGGCCAGGCCGTCTTCCAGGTTTTCGCACATCTTCCCGATCGCCTGGGGCTGGTCGCCGGCCGGCTGCCAATCGGCGCGCAGGTGAAAGCCGCTCTCGGCGCGGCGGCGCAGCCGCACCACCTTGTCGGCCGTGGGTTCCGGCGTCGGTTCAGGTCTGGCCATGTGACAATTGGACTAAGAAATGGCGGCGGAATGGGGGTATCATTCTGCGCCCCGGAAATGATCGGCGGCCTGGGGCCGCCGGCCAAAGCCTCTCTCCCTCTGGGAGGGGGAGGGCCAATCGCGGAGCGACTGGCGGGGTGAGGGAAGCTGGGTCATGGTATCCACCGCATGGTGCCACGAAACAGCGATATTAGACCGTCAACTGCCCGAGGATTATCCGTGGAACTTGCCGAACGCGTCCGCCGCATCAAGCCATCGCCGACTCTCGCCGTGACCGCCAAGGCGGCCGAGCTGAAAGCGCAGGGCAAGGACGTGCTGTCGCTGGGCGCCGGCGAGCCTGATTTCGATACGCCGGACCACGTCAAGGCCGCCGCCGAGAAGGCGATCCGCGACGGCTTCACCAAGTACACTGCCGTCGGGGGCACCCCCAGCCTGAAAAAGGCCATTGCCGCCAAGCACTTGCGCGACAACGGCCTGGAATACACCGCGGCCCAGATCCTGGTCTCCTGCGGCGGCAAGCAGGCCTGCTACAACCTGTGCCAGGCCCTGCTCAACGCCGGTGACGAGGTCGTCATCCCGGCGCCGTACTGGGTCAGCTACCCGGACATGGTGCTGTTGGCCGACGGCAAGCCGGTCATCATCGACACCACCCCGGCCACCCGCCTCAAGATCACGCCGGCGCAGCTCGAGGCCGCCATCACCCCGCGCACCCGCCTGATCTTCCTCAACAGCCCCTCCAACCCCTCCGGGATGGCCTACAGCAAGGCCGAGCTGGCGGCGCTGGGCGAGGTGCTGCGCAAGCACCCGCGCGTGATCATCGCCACCGACGACATGTACGAGAAGATTCTCTGGACCGGGGAGCCCTTCGCCAACATCGTCAACGCCTGTCCGGACCTGTACGAGCGCACGGTGGTGATCCACGCCGTGTCCAAGACCTACGCCATGACCGGCTGGCGCATTGGCTGGGCCTGCGGGCCCAAGGCGCTGATCACCCCGATGGCCGACATCCAGAGCCAGAGCACCTCCAACCCGTGCTCCATCTCCCAGGTGGCGGCCGAGGCCGCCCTCAACGGCGACCAGGCCTGCGTGGCGGAAATGACCAAGGCCTTCAAGCGCCGCCACGACCTGCTGGTGGAAGGGCTGAACCGGATCCCCGGCATCCTGTGCCAGCCGGGCGACGGCACCTTCTACGCCTTCCCCAACGTGCAGGGCCTGATCCAGAAGCTCGGCGTAGCCGACGACCTGGCCCTGGCCGACCTGCTGCTGCAGCAGGCCCTGGTGGCCCTGGTGCCCGGCTCGGCCTTCGGCACCCCGGGCCACCTGCGCCTGTCCTTCGCCACCAGCGACGAGGTGCTGAAGAAGTGCCTGGAACGCATCGCCGCGATCGCCAAATAGGCCATCAAAAAGATTGCGTTACGGCGGCCTTTGGCTACAATACGCCTCCCTGCCGTGTTCCCCGATAGCTCAGCCGGTAGAGCAAGCGACTGTTAATCGCTGGGTCGTAGGTTCGAGTCCTACTCGGGGAGCCATTTTCTGCAGGCACTTAGCCAAGTCGCCGCGCCTCCAACGTTTAAAATTGTAGCAAATTCAACGTTTGCTCTATTCGGTTTCGTTTGTAGGTGTGTGGTTTTCAAACGCGCCCGCCTCTTGCAGGGCCTGAATTCGACGCTCAGTCTCACGCTCTAGGGCCCGAGCCCGACGCTCATCCTCACGCTTGGCGCGCCTTTCAGACGTCGGGTCGAGCTCGTTCCAAGCCATCCTGAACGCGCCAAAGGCTGCCAGGCAAAGCCCGACAAGCATAGCCGCGTCAACCTCGGCTCCTAATACATCCTCATATTCGCGAACTAGCAGCACGTAGAGCAGGTGGCGAAGGAGCAGCACGCTGCCGACCGCCGCCCCGCCGCCGAAAACGATTCCCAAAAGAACACTGACTCCATCTGCGGCTGGATGTTTTGCCTTAAAACCAGCACTAATCAGGCGCCCCAGCCAGATCACAGGCAAACCCACTCCCCACAGTCCTGCAATTATGCACACGAGTGCAACAGCCCCTCGCAACCAGTCGGGGAGACTCGCTAACCGCTCCTGGGGCCATACGAAGACGGCTACCCACGGGACGCACGGCACGAGAACAAACATCGCAAATCGCACAAACCGCCGACGATATTCCTTACTGTCGTAAGCCAGCTGCTCTTCTTCCGGGTCTACGTGATAAAAGATAGTTCTATCCATTTAGGCTGTGCTCCCACTTTCGACCTCATGTTATACCTCGTCGCTAATGTAGAGCCCTCCACAAAAACTACACGTCGTCCAGGCGCTGTTATCGGTTTGCACATCGGCAGCATGGTCCTAGTCCGGGTGCCGGCGGACACCGCAGCGCTGGCAGCGTGGCGCGGCTACTGAAATTGCGTGTGCTGCTGCTCAAACCCCTCCGCGCCATGGCGTCGCAGCGGGTGTGCTTGGGCAGCGCGGGCTCAGTATCGACGGGTGCACCGTTGCCGCCACTCCGCCAGTCGACAGCCGTGGCCGCGCGCCGTCCCCCTGTTCGAGCTGCCTTGCGTTGCGCGACGGGGAGTCGTTTCTGTTCAGTCCGCGCCCGGCGTCGTTCGGCAGCCGTTATTTCAGTCCAATCCGTGCAGCCGATGTGCTCGGCGTTGCGCAGCCCATGTGGAGCTGGAACACGTTATGAACGTGCAATGCGCACTGCAGAACCGTTGCATTTCGCTTGCACTGCGCGTTGCATTTGCACTGCATCGTTCGTGCAGATTCCATGAGCATGCGCTGTTGGATCGGGAGCATCGGGGGCTAAAGATGCTGACAGGCAAGATAAAAGGGAGCGGCACGCGGTGGTGCCGCAAGCCGCGTCTGCACAGGGGTTGGCGCGGCACGCGCCACTGGACGGCGCGTGCCGCGTGCAGCAATGCGGTCTCGGCGGGGTAGCCCGCGCCGCGAGCCGCCACGACGACGAGCATTTCCGCATCCGGCCCGGGAGCCTCAGGAATCGGCAGCAGCGTTTCGTCGGTTCCCTCTAGCATCGCAGGCCCGCCCGCCCGGTCCGTCGTTTGGCACCGGCGGTCCGGCGCCCCCTGCGCAGCGTTCCGGTTCTGATCCAATATCGTATGCTGAACATGATCCGACAGGACCAGGGCGAGGGCGCTGCGGCAGTCAACGAAGCCACGGATGCCTATGATCGCATCAGGCGAAAATTCATCGATCGTCTGGTGTTGGTATTCGCCGTCGTCGGCCTGGTCGGCGCGCCGGTGACGGTGTGGCGGGCGAGCCTCACCGGCTGGCAGCTGGTTTACGGCCTGCACCTGCTGCAGGCCCTGGTTCTGGTCGTCCTGGCGCTGTTGCGCAACAGGATCCCGTTTCACCCCAAGGCCATTGCGGTGATCGCGGTGCTGATCACGATCGGCTGCAGCGGGGTGCTGTCCGCTGGCGCGTTTTCCAGCACCATCTGGTTCTTCTGCTACGCGATCCTGCTGGCGCGCATGGCGTACTCGTTCCGCGCGGCGCTGCTGCTGGCGGGATTCGCCATGGCCGTGTGCGCCGGCGCCGGCTTCGCCTACGTCCACGGATGGCTGCATTATCCGGGGGATATGAACGTCTATGGCAGGGAGCCGGCGGTGTGGGTGGCCCGTGTCGTGACCACTTTTCCCTTCTTCGTGGTCTGGCTGAGCGCGCTCAACGACCACGCGCAATCCAACGACCGCGCCTGGCGTACGCTGGAGCAGCGGGTCGCCGAGCGTACCGCCGAACTCAAGCAGGCCCATGCCCAGCTGCAGCGCTTCACGCGGGAACTCGACCTGGGCATCGAGGAGGAGCGCCGCCGCATTTCGCGCGAGGTGCACGACCAGCTGGGGCAGATCTTCGTGGGGCTGAAGATGAGCCTGTGCCTGCATGCGGCGCAGCTGGCGCCGGTCGTGGCGGAGGAGTTCGCGGCCCTGGCCGACACTGGCAGCGCGGTTGCACGCCGTATCGCGGCGGAGCTGAGGCCGCCGCTGCTGGACGACCTGGGGCTCGGGCTGGCGCTGCGCCATTTCGTTGATTCCTTCGTCAAGGACGAGCGCATCGAGGTGGCGGTCGAGGTACGCGACGACCGGGCCCTGTCGCCTCAACAGTCCACCCAGCTTTATCGCATCGCGCAGGAAGCGCTCAGCAACATCCTGCGGCACGCCGGTGCGCAGCGGGTCCGCATCGACGGCGCGGCCGACGGCGACAGCTACCGGCTGCTTATCTCCAACGACGGACGTTCCTACGATCCCGCCGCGGTACGGCCTGCGGCGCTGGGGCTGGTCGGCATGCGCGAACGCGCCGCACTCGCCGGTGGATCGTTCCACATCGCGCCGGGTCCGTCGGGCGGAGCCGATGTGGTGGTGCGTGTCCCGCTGCCGGGCTGCGCGGAGTTGGCGGCATGAGAATCCTGGTGGTCGAGGACCACCCGATCACGCGCATGGGCGTGGTCCGGCTGGCGCAGGAGCGCTGGCCGCAGACCGAGGTGACCGAGGCGCGCGGCCTGCAGGAAGCGCTGCAGCTCCTGGCCGCCGCTGCATTCGACGCCATCGTGCTCGACCTCAACCTGCCGGACGCGAGCGGCCTGGAGGGCGTGGTGCGCGTGCGCCGCGCCCAGCGCGGAACCCCGTTGCTGGTGCTCAGCGCGCACGCCGAGCGTGCCTATGCCATGCGCTGCCTGCAGGAAGGGGCGCAGGGCTATCTGAACAAGGAGCGGGCGCCGGAGGAGCTGGCCGCCGCACTCGAATGCGTGCTGGTCGGCCGGCGTTACATCACCGCCTCGCTCGCGGAAGAGCTGGCCGGCCAGGTCCTGAACGGCGCCGGCGCAGCGGAGCAACCGCCCCACCAGGAACTGTCTGCGCAGGAATACCGCGTCATGCTGCTGCTGGTCGAGGGCCATGCCGTGGCCGAGATCGGCGCGCGGATGTACCTGTCGCCCAAGACCGTCAGCACCTACCGCGCCCGCATCCTCGACAAGCTCGGCCTGCAGAACAACGTCGAACTCACCAAGTATTGCATCGCTCATCGGCTGATCGGCAACGCTCGCTCCCCCGCGTAGGGAGACGCCGACAGCTCGTTCCGCCGCCGCCGACAGCGGGCGGCGGTTTCGCCCTATAGGCCCCGCCCCACAGACGCACTATCTTGCCTGCCTGGAGTTAAGGTCGGCTGGAGTGTGGCATGCGGCTGGTTCTGGTGGAGGATTCCGAGTTGGTCCGCGACTGCCTGCAGCGGATGCTGGGGCAGAGCCCCGGGATCGAGGTGGTGGGGCAGGCGGCCGACGAAGACGAGGCGGTCCTGGTGGTGCAGCGCACCGTGCCGGACGCAGTCGTGCTCGATATCGCGCTGGCGTCCGGCAGCGGCATCGGCGTGCTGGAGCGCCTGCGCAACGCCGGCTACAGCGGCTGCATCCTGATGCTGACGCAGAACTCCCAGCGGTTCTATCGTGAAGTCTGCCGCAAGCTGGGTGCGGACGGCTTTTTCGACAAGTCCGCGGAATTTACATCGATCGTCGAGACGCTGGTCGAGCTCGGCGGCAAGCAGCGTTTGAAACTGGAGGATGTGGCATGAAAGGGATTCTGGACAAAATTGCGTTCCGCTCACGTAGTGGCTCCGACCTGGAGGCACGCCTTGTGGCAATCGACAAGGCGATGGCGGTGATCGAGTTCTCGCTCGACGGCAAGGTGCTGACGGCCAACGACAACTTCCTCAAGACGATGGGCTACACCCTGGAGGAGATCAAGGGGCAGCACCACAGCCTGTTCGTCGAACCGGCTTACCGCATGAGCCCGGAATACCGCCGGTTCTGGGACAAGCTGGGGCGCGGCGAATACGACACCGGGCAGTACAAGCGCGTCGCCAGGGACGGCAGTGGGGTCTGGTTGCAGGCGTCCTACAACCCGATCTTCGGCGCAGGCGGCAAGGTTTGCAAGGTCGTCAAGTACGCCGCCGACATCACCGCGCAGAAGGAAAGCCAGGCCAACTACGAAGGGCAGATGGCCGCCGTCGGCAAGGCGATGGCGGTGATCGAGTTCACCCTGGACGGCAAGGTGCTGACGGCCAACGACAACTTCCTGAAGACAATGGGCTACACCCTGGAAGAGATCAGGGGGCAGCACCACAGCCTGTTCGTCGATCCGGCCTGCCGCTCGAGCCCGGAATACCGCCGGTTCTGGGACAAGCTGGGGCATGGCGAATACGACGCCGGCCAGTACAAGCGCGTCGCCAGGGACGGCAGGGAGGTCTGGTTGCAGGCATCCTACAACCCGATCCTCGATGCCGACGGCTGCGCTTTCAAGGTCGTCAAGTACGCCACCGACATCACCGCCCAGAAGGAAAGCCAGGCCAACTACGAAGGGCAGATCGCCGCCATTGGCAAGGCCATGGCGGTGATCGAGTTCGGCCTCGACGGCAAGGTGTTGACCGCCAACGACAACTTCCTGAAGACCATGGGCTACACCCTGGAGGAGATCAAGGGGCAGCACCACAGCCTGTTCGTGGAGGCGGCTTATCGGACTAGCCCGGAATACCGCCAGTTCTGGGACAAGCTGGGGCAGGGCGACTATACCGCCGGCCAGTTCAAGCGCCTCGCCAGGAACGGTGACGAGGTCTGGCTGCAGGCGTCCTATAACCCGATCCTCGATGCCGGCGGCCGTGCCTTCAAGGTCGTGAAGTACGCCACCGATGTCAGCGAGCAGGTCAAGACCAGCGAATCCCTCAAGGGGTTGATGCAGACGGTCGCGGCGGCCGCGGCCACGATCAAGGGATCGGCGCAGGAGATTTCCTCCGGCAACAACGACCTGTCGTCGCGCACCGAGTCGCAGGCAGCCTCGCTCGAGGAAACGGCGTCTTCGATGGAGGAGCTGACCAGCACCGTCAAGCAGAATGCAGAGAGCGCACGCCAGGCCAACCAGCTCGCGATCGACGCCAGCGATATCGCGGTGAAGGGCGGGCAGGTGGTCGGCGAAGTGGTGCGCACCATGGACGCGATCCACGGCGCCAGCAAGAAAATCTCCGACATCATCGGCGTCATCGACGGCATCGCGTTCCAGACCAATATCCTGGCGCTGAACGCCGCCGTGGAAGCGGCGCGCGCCGGAGAGCAGGGGCGCGGCTTCGCGGTGGTCGCCTCCGAGGTGCGGACCCTGGCCCAGCGCAGCGCCGGGGCTGCCAAGGAGATCAAGGGCCTGATCGGCGATTCCACCGAGAAGGTCACCGCCGGCTCGCAGCTGGTGGCGCAGGCCGGCGCGACGATGGACGAGATCGTCAACGCAGTCGGACGTGTGACCAAGATCATGGCCGAGATCAGCGCGGCGAGCCAGGAACAGGGCTCGGGCATCGAGCAGGTCAGCACCGCGGTGTCGCAGCTGGACGAGGCGACGCAGCAGAATGCAGCCCTGGTCGAGGAGATGGCAGCCGCATCGGCTGCCCTGGACGAGCAGGCCGCGAAGTTGCTTGCCGCTGTGTCCGGGTCGTCGCCGAAGGACGGCACGGCGGTTCCCGCGCCGCCCGCCGCCACGGTCGAGCCGGAGTCCCGGCAGCGGCGGCCGGCTCCCGCCAAGGTGCGCCCGCTTGCCGCCAGGACCGCACCGCGGCCGGTTGCCCGCAAGGAACCGGGCCGGGCCGCCGACGGTTCCCACTGGACGCAGTTCTGATCCTGCAGACCGCTCGTCCGCCGGACTTTCCAAGGAGGGGGTGCAATGGATGCTCACGCTACATCGGTCCGCCCGCAGGCGGCGGCCCGCGAGGTGCTGACCTTCCGCATGTGCGGACAGGAGTACGGAGTCGACATCCTGAAGGTGCAGGAGATCCGCAGTTATGGGGCGGTCACCCGCATCCCGGACGTGGCCGACTTCGTCATGGGCCTGCTCAACCTGCGCGGCGTCATCGTGCCGGTGGTGGACCTGCGACTGCGGTTCAGGCTCGCCGGGGCGGCGCATGAGGCCGATGCGGTCATGATCGTCCTCAACATCGGCAGCAGGACCATCGCTGCGGTCGTCGACGGCGTGTCCGATGTCGTCGCGCTGGCGCCCACGCAGGTGTTGCCGCCGCCGGACTTGGCGACGGTCGACAGCCGCAGCCTGGCGGGGCTCGGCGTCGTCGACCAGCGCATGCTGATCCTGCTGGATGTCGACACGCTGTTCGCGGATTCGCCGCATGCCGCGCTCGCCGCCGCTGCCTGAGGCGGCAGCGGCCCGGCATGGCCTTACCGAAAGGCGTGTCCTCGCCGCCAGGCGCGATATCGTGGCTTGCCTGACGTGCCCAGAAGACCTGCGCCAGGGCGTGCGGATTTAGATTCCTGGGTTCCGCAATCTGCTGATGCAGACCTGGCAACGACGGCCTGCGCGGCTTGGCGTCGTTTTCACACCGCGGATGAAATTCTTATCTGCCGGATGGGTTTGTGTTGCCAGCTGTCGGCGTCTGCCCCGACGTCGCGGCGGCGTGATGCTCCGACGTCACGACACTGCGGTCGCCCCAGGTCGTGACGGTACGCTGGACTGAGGTCGTGACGGTGTTCTGGCTCGGCGTCGTGACCGTGTACCCGTCGCGATTCGGGCGCACAACACTCGGCTGGCCCGGGGTCGCGACAATGTATCCACCATCGGCTGAGGGCTGAGACAAGGTCTGAGCCTGGACCGCGTGACCCCATGCAACGCATACGACGATCAACGCCACAGCGAATTTCGTCATAGCGGTCACCTGGTGTGTGCGAATGCCGGGCGGCATATCAGGGGCTGGAACCCGAGCCAATCTGCACAATAGCGCCGGTGCTGGTGTCGATCAGAATCTGCGCGATTTTCAGGTTGACGTTAACCGACGCCGTCACAAACATCATGCTCGCGCGGTTTGTCGAGTCGAGGACGACACCGGACTGCTTGATGATCTGCGACACCGGCACGAACACATTATTGTACGAGGGCACGGCGAGCGTGGTGTACCCCCTGTCGCCGTTATCGGCCTTGACCTCTGCCACTATCTCCGCTGCGCCAGGTCCATCATTGACGATGCGAATGTACATCTGCCGAGCCGAGTAGGCGTATGGGAAGGTAACGGTGTACAGGATCTCCTGAACTACGCTGCCGTTATAGGTGTAAAAATTATTGGCTGTCGTCTGGGCGAGCCCGCCAAAGAAATCGGGGCTGTCAGAACTGTAGGTGTATACGTAAGGCTGTGTGCCCGGTTGCATCAGGGTCGTACCATCCGGGATCATACAGATCTGCACCGGCGTGTTGATCTTGACGCCATTAAAGGTTAGCGAGGTAGGCGTGACCGTACCGATGATCGAGCCGCCAGGCACGCTGTTCTGGCAAGTGGTCACGGTTGGATCGGCATAGGCCGTCGCGATGCCGGTGAATGGGCCGCTCACGGTGATATTCGCTGTGTCGTTCGCGTTGAGGCTGTTCGCCAAGCCGTTAGGCGAGAGCACGGGCGCGTTCGAATTGAATGGGTCGTTCAGCTCTGTATTGATCGCGAAGGTGGCAACCTGGCCGGCGGTCGCGACGGTCGCGCCGCTCGGGACGAACTGTGTGCCCGGCGGCAACGAACCCAGATCGATCTGGCCACTTCCGGGTGTGATCGTGTCGGGCAACGAGCCGACCGCGTGGGTGAAGACCGGCACCGAAACCGGCGCGGCATCGTTGTTGTTCGAGGTCACGTTGCCGGTCGACTGGAACGTCATCGGCAATGGATTGCCGCCAAATTGGCTCTCCAGCGCGGTGGCGCCGGAGACGTTGAACGCCCCCACGCTGAGTGTGCCTGCAGCCGGTACGGCGGCGACGCCGATCTGATAGGTGATCGAATTGCCTGAAACTCCGCCGGAATGGACCGTAACAGTGGTACTACCGGGGGCCACGACCACCGGATTGGACTGGAATACGAAACCGCTTGGCAGGGTGATCGTGAAGAGCGAGCCTACCTCGAGCTGGGTCCCGGCGGCGACGGTATAGACTGCGTTGGCGATGATGCCGCCGAACGGCACTGTGACAGTCCCGTTCGCGGCAGCGACCTGCGCGGAATTGTAGTCGGCGAGGGGGGCCGTGACCGTCCCGTGGGCGGAGGCGACGCCGCTGTTCAGTGCAAGCATCAGGACGGCGACGGTATATGTGCCGCGTCTCGAACAGGTCTTCATCTGTGTCGCTCCCCAAACAGAACGCGTTATCGTATAGATTTCGTGCTACCCCGGCTGTCTATATCTTAGCACGAACCCGTTTGTCAATCGGTCATTGCGCGAGTCCGGAATGACCTTGCGCTGATATTGCGGATTGCGGAACCCTCTGCACAGTCACCTGTTCGCGGTAGATGAGTTGCCCCGATTCGCAAGCGATGTAGCTCGCTTCGGCACCGCCGGTGATGCATCGCCCCAGATGGTGCCATGCCGCGGGAAAGCGCAGGTCCGGCTGGGCGTCGAACAGCCGCGGGAGGCATTGGGTCTTCATGCGGTAGTCGAGGCGGCCGAAGAAATAATTCCGCCAGAATGCCTCGTGGTCTCGTCCCGAGAGGTCCAGGGAAAGCGTATCGAACGGCAGCCAGCCCTGCGCTTCCATCCAGATCTCGACCCAGTAGTGCAGGCAGGGTGTCGGCGGATAGAGCGGGTAGCCGGCGACGACGCGTGCAGGAATCTTCCTGGCCCGGCACAGCGCCACCAGCAGCGCCGACGCGAGATGGCAGTTGGCCCATCCTGTTTCCAGCGCCCAGTCGGTCGGGTACGGCCGATCGAGATCCTCATAGCGGACCATGCCCAGCATGACTCGCAGTTGCAGGAAATCCCAGAACCTCCCCACCGCGTGCCACGGTTCTTCCTGCGCATCCGCGATCTGCACTGCCAGCGCGCGGATCCGGGGACTGACCTGGACCAGCCCTTCGCTGGAGCGCGTATACAGTTCGCGGTCCGATGGCGCCAGTGCTGCGGGTCCCCGATCCACGGGAGAGCCCAGGGCCACAAACGAGGCCTGAACCGCGAGACTCACCGTCTGTGAGGGCGGCACCGTCAACTGCGCGTCGAGCCGGCCGGGCCGGCGTGCGAAATCCACCTGCTGATCGTCGGGCGCAATACCGACGACTGTAAGATCGCGCAGCGTCTCGTCCTCCAACGGCACGGGCAGCCGCAGGCGGACGCGCGTGCCGGGCTCGTGGCCGGCCAGGTTGAAGTCGCGCCGCAAAGTGACGTTGAACCGCTCCGTGCCGAGCGCCGCCGTCGGGAGTTCACCTGCCGCCGCGCCCGGGTGGAATTCACAGACCAGCCTGCGGCGCTGCGGCACGTAGTGCTCCAGCCAGAATGGATCGCCGCGATGCACGCTTTCCCGGATGCCGAAGTTGAGGGCCTCAGCGGGATCGAAGACGCGCTCGCCGTCCGCGTTCCGCTCGAATGGCAGTCCCTGGCTTATCCACCGGTCCAGCGCCTGCGCCGCTTGGCGCTGCGCATTCGCGTCAGAGCCGGACGCCTCGCACGCCCAGGCCTCCAGCACCAGCATATCGATGATGTCGGCCTGCGGTACGGTCCGATAGCGAGGACCGACTTGGACTCCGAGGGGATGCGCGGCGTCCTGGCTGAACGGGCAGCCTGGGTCGGCCGACGTACTCGTGGAATCCATTCATCTATCATAGCCATTCGTCCAGCCGCTTCCCATCCACGGAGCCTTGCGCCTTGCTGCTCACACTCAAGCTGCCGCTTATCAACGAGCACATGAGCACCGCGGTCATCGGCGTGATTCATGCCACGGAAGGCGATGCAATGCAGCCGGGCGCCAAGCTCCTCGACCTGACCGTCGACTTGAGCGCGGCCTCGGTCCAGGACTGCCCGCCGGTGTCCGCATATCGCATCGCACTGCGCGATCGCGCCTGGTTGCGCCGGGTGTGTGTAGCGAGGGGCGACGAGGTCGGGGTGGGCACCACGCTGGCTTTGTTCAGCACCACGCCGGACGAGCCGCTGGATGCTTCGCCCATCCATGCAGCACGCGTGACCATTGCGGGGATCGTGGGTGAGTTCGACTTGTGGGGCGCGAGGCCGTGACGACCGTCCCGCTCAAGCTGGGCCCGCTGGCCTGCCCTGGATTCAGGGTCCAACGGTCGGGAATCCGCTGGCTGCGAGAAGACGGCCATCGTTGCCGGCCGGGTGAAGTCATCGCCTATTGCAACATCGCCCTGAGTGGGCGCGCACCCGTGGGCGTAACGCCACCTGTGGAGAACACGCACGACTTCCAGGTGGCGTTCGCGCCGCGCGCTGCCGGTGTGCTGAGGCGGGATCCCAGGTGTTCGCACGGCGGCTGGATCGATCACAATACCGTCATCGAATGGTCCGAGGACTTCCTGATCGGCCATCTGGACGGCGCGGCCGGCGCCGATCCGCACCAGGCCTTGTCGCTGCTGATGGTTGCCGGCCGCCGGCCTTCCCAATTCGCCGAAGATCGCTCCGGGCTGCTGACCGGATGGCACGACCGCAAGCGTGCCTGGTGGGGCGAGGCAGCGGGCCCCACCGGCACGCTCGTGAGCCTGGGAATCTGCGAGCTGCTCAAAGTGATGCTCGGCGAAAGATTCGCATTTACGGAAATGTTCGAAGCCGTGCCCGGGCCGGCCCAGGTCGTGTTCGTGCCTGACAACCTGCAAGTGCCGTGCGCGCGCGTCGTGCTCGAGCAACTCCGTCGCGGACCCGCCGACGTTCAGGCCATTGCCGCGGATATCGCGGGGACCCTGCCGGCGGGTCCCGTGGTGCCGACAGCTGCCGACTGGATCTTCGCCGGGACCCTGTTGTCTGCGCTGCAGCAATCCCCCTTGACCGAGACCTACGACGTGCTGACACGGGCCGGCCTGCAGCGCGCCGGACCGGCCGACGCGGTGTTGCTCTCGCTGGCCGCGGAGTCACCGTTCATCGTGCGTCACCGGCGGCTGGGCTATGCCGTGCACCTGCATGACTTTCGTATCGCCCAGTTGGGCCCGGCGGTCCGCGCCTGGTTCGAGACGCACTTCGAGCGGGTCAGGCGCAGCCCCGCCGATATCCAGCGCGACTACCGTGAGCTGGTAGCGGCGCTGCGCGCGCACTCCGGTATCAGGATCCTGACGCTCAACTGCATGTCGACGACGGGTGACGAGAACATCGTGCACTACAACGGCTTGGACGCACCGCTGCACGACACCCTGCAGAGCGTCCGCGCCAAGGAGCTGAACCTGATGCTGCACGACCTCGAGCATGAATCGGGCATTTCCATCGTCGACGTGGATGCGATCGCGGCGGACATGGGAGGCTGGGCGCATCTGCCCGACGGCATTCACCAGAGCGGAGCGATGCAGGCCGAGATCCGCGCCGAGATCCTGCGAATCCTGCGTGCGCAGCGGATACCGGGCTTCGGAGCGCCGCTCGGTTGACAGCGTCGTTTAGTTGACTTCGAACGCGACCGGCCAGGCAGTCAGGTCCGCGGCGGGTTCGGGCAAGGTCTCGGCCGGATCGTCCGCCAGGAGGGCCAGTGGCTTGCCGATCTGCTGCCATTCACCGGCGTTGCAGACGATCCGCCGCAACACGCCCGCCTGCTGCGCACGTACTTCGACCAGCGCCTTGTAGGTCTCCAGCTCGACGATCAGCTCGCCGGGTCCGAACGTGCGGCCGACGTCGCCGTGCCACTCCAGCACGCGCACTTCCACCACATCCTCGATCGGTCCGGGCACTACCATCTGGTAAATCATGCGAAAGCTCGCTCCAGGTCAGCTTGTCAGGGGATCAGCAGGTGCCGCACCGCGTGCATCACCCGCTCGACATCCGGGATGCATGCGGCCTCGAGCACCGGGTTGGATGATACCGGGGCCGGCAGTGCGCCGACGCGCGCGATCCGCAGCCCATCCAGTTGCTCGCGTGCGCGGAACGCCAGCTCGGCGCCGACACCGCAAGCCGGCTGGCCTTCTTCGAGCGTCAGCAGCGCGCGGGTCCGCGCCGCGGAGTCGCAAACGGTGGCGAGGTCCAGGGGCAGCAGGCTGCGCAAGTCGACGACCTCGCATGAAATTCCCTCGGCGGCGAGCCGCGTGGCCGCTTCGACGGCGATCAGCGTCATATACGAATGGGTCGCGATCGTCACGTCGGAACCGCGCCGGCGCACGGCGGCCCGCCCGATCGGCGTGTAGTGCTCGCCGGTGGGCACATCGCCCGCGGTGGGGAACAGCCGCTTGTGATCGACGAACACGACCGGGCCTTCTTCCCGCAGCGCGGCTTTCAGCAGGCCATAAGCGTCGGCAGGCGTTCCCGCCGCGACCACCTTCAGTCCGGGCACGCCCATGAGCCAGGCTTCGATGCATTGCGAGTGCGCGACGCCTTGCCGCTTGGCGCCGGCGGTGGTCTTGACCACCAGCGGCGCGTGCAGCTGCCCGGCGGTCTTGTAACGCACCTTGGCCGCATAGTTGACCAGGGGGTCGAGCCCCAGCATCAGGAAGTCCATGTAGGTGATGCTGACGACGGGCCGCAACCCGGCGATGGCGGCGCCGACGCCGACGCCGATCATGGCCGCTTCCGCCACCGGCGTGTTGCGCACGCGTTCGGATCCGAACTGCCGGTGAAGACCGACGAGCTCCTTGTAGGAGCCGCCGA
This sequence comes from Nevskia sp., assembly GCA_031291075.1. Lineage (GTDB taxonomy): Bacteria > Pseudomonadota > Gammaproteobacteria > Nevskiales > Nevskiaceae > Nevskia. The sequence goes on from JARLJS010000208.1 coordinate 35,571, forward strand.
AGGAACCGACATCCTGGCCGAGAAGCAGCACGCGCTCGTCGTGCTGCATCTCCTCGCGCAGCGCGCGTGCGATCGCCTCGCGGAAGAACATCCTGGTCACGGGAGCGCCGGCGGGCGATGCCGATTCAATAGACATCGGTCAGCACTTCCGACACGTCGGGGTAGGGCGCCGCATCGGCAAAGCGCAGCGCCGCGGCCGCGGCCGCGTCGACGTCGCGCTGCAGCTGCTCGCAGGCGTGGCGGCCCAGGTGGCCCGTGGCTTCGAGTTCAGCGGTGAGCCGCTTGATCGGACAACGCGCTTTGATCGCTTCGATCTCGCCGGCCGGTCGCGTGTCGCGCGTCGACGTCGAGTGGGTCGCGAACCGCCACGAGACGCATTCCAGCAGCGCCGGCCCCGATCCGCTGCGCGCACGGTCGGCGAAGCGCTGCGCTGCGTCCCGCACCGCCAGCACGTCCATCCCATCGACGGTGGCGCCCGGAATTCCGAACGGCTGCGCCAGGTCGGATAACCGCTGCGGCGCAAGGGCCTCGGAACGGGGCGTGGAAACCGAGATCTGGTTGTTGTCGCATACCAGCAGCAACGGCAGCTGCCAGAGCGCGGCGATGTTGAGGGTCTCGTGCAGCGCGCCGGCGCCGCAGGCGCCGTCGCCGAAGATGCACGCGACGATACCCGGCCGCCGCTGAAGTTTCATGGCCAGCGCCGCGCCGGCGGCGATTGACAGGTTGCCGCCGACTACCGCATGTGCGCCCAGGAATCCGGCGGCCGGCTGACTCAGGTGCCCGCGGCCCGCCTTGCCACGGCAGGGGCCCGCGGACTTGCCCAGCAACTCGGCCATGACGAGGTTGGGATCAAGTCCGCGCGCGAGTGCCGGGCCGATCGAACGGCCGCTGCACAAGAGCTGGTCATCGGCGGTCAGCGCGGCGCACAAGCCAACCGCGACCGCCTCTTCGCCGGCGGACAGGAGCTGGAATCCGTGATCGGGCCGGCTCATCAGCGCCGCCTCGAAGGCACGGATCAGCATCATGCTGCGCAACAACTCGACGGCATCGGGCTTCATTTGGCGGGGCGTCCCGCGGCAGCGAGGCGGCGCTGGACGCGCACGACGATGTCCTGCGATCTGGTGCCGTGAAATTCCTTTGCGCGCTCCACCACCTCCCGCGCCAGTACGGCATCGAGGTCGGAGGCGAGGATCGCGGATACGATTGTGTGCCCCGCCAGCTCGGCGGCGATGGTGCCGTTCAGGCGGTGGTCGGTGAGAGCCATCCGCGCCCCGAAGTGTGCGAAGACCCGATCGACATCGGCAACGCCGATTCCGGTCGCGTGGGACAGCCCGGCCGCCAGCAGGTTGAGCCGGCGGATGCGCTCGATGGCGGACGGCGACGAGCCCGGCGGTCGATCCGTCTTGCGTTCCGCCACGTGCCGGAAGATCGTGCAGAGCAAGGTGACTGGAATGGCGCGCCTTACCAGCGTAGCCGCGCGGACCTGCCAGCGCTCGCGGGTCTCGGACCAGGATTCGGCGCTCCGCGCCAGTTCCGGCAGCAGCGAGACGATGGCGATGACCGGGAGCGAGACCGATCCGATCGCTTCGAAGGAATCCGCAAAATTAAGCTGAATGGTCGGAGATCGCCCGACTGCCGCGGTGAGGCATTCGGCGAGCTGCTGCGCGCTGGCGACCAGCGCAGGGTGCTCCGAAGGATCGACGGCGGCCTCGATCCGCAGCTCCGCGGGCAGGTTCATAGCGGTGTTGCGGCAAATCCGGGGATGAGCCGGCGAACCGCGTCGTAGTCGACGCCGTTTGTGTCACGAGCTGCGGCCTCCAGCTCGGGTAGCGAGTTGATTCTCGCCTGCGGTGGGATCACGCTGCGATCGGCCAGGCTCGCCCAGAACACCGCCAGCAGTTTCACCGCCTGGATCGGGTGATCCCGGTAGAACTGGGTATCCCAACCGGTCTCGGCCAGCGGATCGCGCCAGCCTACGCGGTGAGTGAGGTGGTAGGTTCGGGCGCCGCCGATCGGCGCCATCCTCGCACCACTCGCGCACAACCGCAGCGCGAGCTCGCGGTGTTCGTTGTTGTCGAGATGCTCCTTGAACCCGCCCGCGCGCATGAATCGATCCCGGGATACGGACATGTTGGAGCCGCTGGACGCGGCCCAGAGCACGCCGCATTCGGGGTGGTGTCGAAGCGCGTCCATCTCCAGCTCGTATAGGCGGCGCGGTCCGGCTCCGGGATAAATGCCCGGGACGGCGCGACGGTCGATTTCGGCGAAATTGTTCAGTAGCAGTTCGCGTGTCACCAGCGTTCGCCGCCGTTCGTCCTCCGGCAGGCGTGCCACTCTTGCCTCGTCGCCCGGCCACGGCGCGCCGGTTTCGGGGTCGCTGAAGAAGCGCGTGCCGCGCAGATGGAACGTTTCGCCGCGGCCGATCAGGCTTCCGCTGCGGGAATGCGCGGCGCCATGGCGGGCCACGACATCGGGGTGCGCCAGGACGTCACCGTCCATAAACAGGAGGACGTCGCCGGTCGCATGCGCGGCTCCCGCATTCGACGCCGCACTGCGTCCACGCGCACTTGCGTGATGAACGCTTCGCAAGGGCAGCCAGCTTGAGGCTTCCGCCAGCACTGCCTCCGTGTGGTCGCTCGAACCATCGTTCACGACGATGACCTCTGCCGGCACGGTCTGGCATGCGAGCGAGGTGAGTACCAGCCGCAGCCGCGGTGCCTCGTCTTTCGAACGCACGATCACGGAGATTTTCACCGGCCGCCCTCTAGGTTGCCCAGGGTCGCCATGCAGCCCAGATCCTCGAGTACGCGGACCACCTCCTCTCCCACCATCTGCCAGCCTTCGGCGCTCAGATGTTGCACGTCCAGCTTGAGCCGGTCGGTACCTGTGCGTGCGACGATCGCGTCGACGTCGATCACGGAGATTCCGGTGCGCTGCGAGAGCTCAGCCAGGCCGAGATTGAAGCGCCGGATGCGGGTCGAAAGGATGTCTCCGAGGCCCTCGTGACAATGCACCGACTCGCCGGGCACGACCGACGACAGGTTGAACACGAGGATTGGCGCGTCGGTGCGCTGTCGAAGGCGGGCCACGATACGTTCGAAGTTGCGCATCGACGTCCCGACGTCCAGCGGACCCGTTGCGATGAATTCCTGCCGCAGCCAGGTGCGATCGGGCTCGGTCCAGGCGCCCAGGTTGTCCGGGTAGAAATAGAACCCGTCCCGGCGATGGCGAACGAGGGGCGTCATTACGTCGGGCTGCAAGGACAGGACCACGGCATCGGCGTCGGTCTCGAACAGCGCGCAGCTGAACTGGCTCGTGGCCGGGTAGGCGGCCAGCGGCAGGCTGCGGCTGGAGATTTCGGTGGGCACGGTGCCATCGCACTCGAGCAAGGCATCGGAGCGTGTCCAGGTCTCGTGGCGAACGTGCACGCGGACTTGTGGATGGCGCTGGCCGACGATCTGGTTGATCCCGTTCCAGAGGATGCGACCATTGACGCGGAACGAGTGTAGGGAATTGCACACATCCAGATTCCCTTTCGCGAACAGCTTCAGGCGATGCATGCGTGCACCCCGGGCGATTCCCCAAGCCTCGCGACGCGCCGCCTACGCCTGCATCGCCCACTATTATTAACTGCGTGGCTACCGGCCACCGGCGCCGAGGCCTTCATGACCACCCGCGCTCCAATAGGCATTCTATTCAGGGCCGCGACACGATGATTTCGTGGGAGCCAAGGCCACTTTTTTGTGCTCGGCACGGTCCAGTTCGGTAAGTTTTAGAGGTTACGCCGGCACCGCAGATGCGTCAAATCTCTCGTCGAACAGCTGCGGGTTGGGTTTCAGGTCATCGTCATGCCCTCACTCATCGCCGCCGCGCGTAAGCAGGCGCTCCAGCACGGCTGCACAGCGCTGCCGATCCATCGGATCGGGAATCCGGACAAGATGGCTGGCCGCCCCCTGGTGGAAGCGGAAGCGGTCGGCGTTGCGGGTGAAGTGGGTCAGGGCGCCCAGTCTCAGCTCGAAGCCCCTGGCGTGGCCAGCGAAGACGACGCGGCGGTTCGTTATCGCCAGCTCGCCCGATGAATCCGTCTCCTCGTGCTGCGCACTACCCGGTTCATCGAGCATGGCATTGCAGGCGGCATGCGCGAGCTCGTCGTCGAGGAGGACCGCATGCACCGGCTTGACGACAGGCAGCGGTGTCGCCCGATTGCCGAGGAAGTCGAGCAGGTGCCGGGTCTTGATGGCGTCCATCGCACGGTGTCGCAGCAGCGACCAGCGCAGTCCGAGCGCCACAACCGTAAGCAGCAGGCTTTCCGCCAGCAGCTCGGCCAGCCATTGGATCAGGGTGCCGTGGTAGGAATGCGACCACCACGCCCTGAAGGTGCCGATCAGCAGGAACGCCGCCACGCCGCACAAGCCCGCCATCACCCCTCTCATGGCACCCCTCTTTCGAAGCGGGCCGTGCGGGGCATGGCTATTCGCCCGCCGGTACGGTCAGGTGGAATGCGGCCCCGCCGGCGCCGGCGTCGTCCGCCCACAGCCGCCCACCATGAGCCTCCACGATGGTCCGGCAGATGGACAGGCCCACACCCAGCCCGGTGGCCTTGCTGGTCACGAACGGCTGGAACAGGCGCTCCCGGATGTCCGTCGGGATGCCGGGCCCGGTGTCGGTGACGCTGACCCGTATCATGCCGGCGGCAGGTTGGCCGGAGGCGATGGTGACCACCGGGTTGGCGGCGCCGTGCATGGCTTCCACGGCGTTCCGGATCAGGTTCACCAGCACCTGCTGGATCTGGATCTTGTCGACGAACACGTGCTGGGCGTCCGGGTCCAGTTGCAGGCGGACATCCACTCCGCGCGAAGCCTGCCCGGCCAGCACGAGCGCGCAGGCCTCCTCGACCACCGTCGGCAGGTGCTCGGCATTGCGCTCGGTGCGGTTGTTGCGCGCGAAGTCACGTACCCTGCGCACGGTCTTGGTCGCCCGATCGGTTTGTGCAATTGCCTGGAGAACGGCCGCGCGCGTCTCCGCGGTCTCGCCGCGGTCGAGGAAGCGCACGCCGGCCCTGAGATACGATTCGACCGCGGTCAGGGGCTGACTGACTTCATGCGTGATGGCCGACATCGTCTGGCCGAGCTCGCTCAGGCGCGAAGCGTGGGCGAGCTCCGCCTGCAGCACGTTGCGTTCGTGGTAACGCTCGGCCAGTTCCTTGTTGGCGCCGCGTAGCCGTTCGACCAGGCGCTGCTGCTCACGGTCGAAGCTGATGCGTTCGGCTTCGCGGGCCCGGAGCAGGACCAGGTCGGTGACGTCCTCGACCGCGTGGACGATCCACTCCACCCGGCCGTCCTTGCCCAGCACCGGCGAGTTCAACGGGCTCCAGTAGCGCTCCTCGAAGGTGCCGTCGGGCCGTCTCACGTCGTACTTCTGGAACGGCATCGCATCCGGCTGGCGCAGGTGCAGCACGCGGTCCAGCGAGGCGCGCAGATTGCTGACCCCGCTCGCCTGCGGATCGTCCGGATTGTCCGGAAAGACCTCGAACAAAGGGCGCCCCGCGATATCCTCGCGGCTGGTCATGGTGGCCTTGAGGTAGGCATCGCTGGCGGTGACGATCGTCAGGTCGGGGAGGAGCAGCAGGTACAGTCCGGGGATGGCCTGGAATATCCGGCGGAAGTCGGCCGCGCCTTCTTTCGGCACCGCGTCGTTACAGCCAACGGGCTGTTCCGAGCCGGTCACGACCAGTCCCTGCACCCGGCCGACGGAGTCGCGAAGGACGGAACACTCCCACCGCACCTGCAGCCCGCGCCCGTCGGCGCTGCGCCAACGGCCGTGCCGGGCCTCCATTGGCTGGCCCCCGGCAGCCTGCAGCACCGCGGTGCGCATGGCATCCCTATATTCCGGCGCAGCCAGCACTTCCCATAACGGACGTCCGCGCGCCTTCGCGAGGGACAGGTTGATCGCGAGTTCACAGTTCTCGTCGAGCATCCGGATGGCCCCGTAGAGATCCGCGATGGCGACCAAGGTCTTATGCGCCACGTGATATGTTTTCCCGGCCTGATTTTGCTGTCCGCTGCGGCGTCTTGTGCACCTTGCAGCGCCGTCCACGTGCTGGTTCTTGCGGTAGATCAATGTCAGCCTGGCGTGGCCTGTCTAACCTACGTCGAGGCTGATGCTCCCGCCCTGACAAAAATCATGTCGGGCGGGCGGGGTCTGGAGGTGCCGCCATGGAGACCATCACTGCTTTGAGCCATGCGCCGATCCGCATCCGCGGGGTGCGCGGCTGGCCGGGCGACCGCGGTACCGAGGCGCCCCACCTGGAGCTGGCCCCCGCCGAAAAAGCCGAGCTTGCCCGGTTGGGCGAGGTCGTCGATTTCAAGACACCCGGCTCGCTGATCTTTTCCCAGGGGGACGATGCCGCGTTCATCCATCTTCTCGTCGACGGCTTGGTCCGCACCTACCACACCCTGCAAAACGGCGAGCGCCAGGTAGTGGCGTTTCATTGGCCCGGCGACCTGCTGGGGCTGGCCGAGGACGGCAGGCATGTCAGCTCCGCGCAGGCCATCGTGCCATCCCGGATCTACCGCTTCCCGACGGCGAAGCTCGCCCGGTTTCTGTTGAAGCATCCGAAGGTGCAGGACGGCTTCCTGGTCAAGGCGATGCACGATCTGCGCGCAGCCCAGCGGCAGCTCATCGTGATGGGCAAGTTCGACGTGACCAGGCGCCTGGCCGCGTTACTGGTCGACTGCTCGGGGCATGAACACTACTTCGACCCCAAGAGCGGGGTCCTGACTTTGCCGATGAGCCGTGACGACGTGGCGGATTACCTGGGCACATCGGTCGAAACCGTGATCCGTGCCGTGACGCGCCTCCATAGGGAGGGGCTGGTCGAGAGGATCAGGCCGCGCGAGCTGAAGCTCGATCTCGACAGGCTGAAGGGGTTTGCGGCGCTTTGATGCGGGTGAGTGTGACGCAGTTCGCCGCCGGTCGTTGCATCGACAAGGCGGGCGCTGTCTAATACGGGGTTTGAGCTGGTTCGAATCGCGTGGCCTTTTCCAAACTCCCCCCGCTGAATGCCCTGCGCGCCTTCGAGGCGGTGGCGCGGCACAAGAGCTTTCGCAAGGCGGCGGAGGAGTTGTTCGTCACGCCGGCGGCGCTGACACACCAGATCAAGTCGCTGGAGGAGCAGCTCGGTTTCCAGCTGTTCGAGCGCCTGCAGCGCCGGATCGAACTCACGCCGGCGGCCCAGGCCGCCCTGCCGCGCTTCCAGGAGGGGTTCCGCGCCCTTTCCCAGGCGGTGTTCGAGCTGCGCAATTACGGCAAGGCGCCGCACCTGACGGTGGGGGCCACGCCGACCTTCGTGTCGCGCTGGCTGATGCCGCGCCTGCAGCGCTTCCTGACCGAGCACCCCGGCATCGACGTGCGGCTGGTCGCCAGCGGCCAGCTCATCAACGCCTCCTCGCGCGAAATCCGCTCCGAGGATCCGACTGACGTTTCGCCGGACACCGACATCGACATCCGTTTCAGCAACGGGCGCCCGGCCGGAGACAACGTGGACCTGCTGTTCATGGTGGAGGTGGTGCCGATGTGCCACCCGCGCCTGCTGAAAGGGCCGCCGCCGCTGGAGACGCCGGACGACCTGCGCCACCAGACCCTGCTGCACGGCGACGCGCGGGTGGCGGACCGCACCAAGTCGGCCTGGGCGCGCTGGCTGCGCCTGGCCGGCATCACCGACGTCGACCCGCGCCGCGGCCTGCAGCTCGACCATTCCACGCTGGCGCTGGAAGCAGCGGCCGACGGGCTCGGGGTTACCCTGGCCATGCCTCTGCTGGCCGACGCCGAGCTGAGCGAGGGCAAGGTGGTGGTGGCGTTTCCGCTGCCGCTGTCGCTGGACAACGCCTACTACGCGGTGGTGGCGGATACCAGCATGGCGCGGCCGGAAGTCGCCGCGTTCCGCAGGTGGCTGGTGCAGGAAGCCTCCGCCAGGCCGGCCGCATCGGACCCGTCGGGCTAGGGCCTGTTATTGAGGCGGCCACCATGCACTTGAAGGAGAGCAGTGGTGGTTGGCAGCCTTTGGTCCTCCCCCCGGAGTGCGCGCAGGCCGCCCCTATCACCACAGGGCACAGTTTGTTACAGGCCCTAGTTGCGTGCCTTCACGGCAGCGAGGATGCCCCGCAGCAGGCGCGTTGGCGTTGGCGGGCATCCCGGCACCGTCACGTCCACCGGGATGACGTTGGTGACGCGCCCGCAGCTCGCGTAACTCTCGCCGAAGATCCCGCCGCTGCAGGCGCAGTCGCCGGCGGCCACCACCAGCTTGGGCTCGGGCGTGGCGTCGTAGGTGCGCCGCAGCGCCTGCTCCATGTGGCGCGACACCGGCCCGGTCACCAGCAGCAGGTCGGCGTGGCGCGGGCTGGCGACGAATTTGATGCCGGCGCCTTCGATGTTGTAGTAGGGATTGTTGAGAGCGTGGACTTCCAGTTCGCAGCCGTTGCAGGAACCGGCGTCGACATGACGGATGCACAGCGCGCGTCCGAGCACCGCCAGGATCTCCGCCTGCAACGGCTCGCGCAGCCACGGCTCGTCCGCCGCGGCGGGCAACGGTTCGCTCACGATGCCGATCTCGGCGATCTTCTTCAGCAGTGTCAGCATGGCGTGCTCACAGGTCCTGGCCGCTGTAGGACAGGTTGAAGGACTTGTTGATCAGAGGGAAGTCCGGAACGATGTTGCCGATCACGGCGTGCTCCAGCACCGGCCAGTTCTGCCAGGAGCAGTCGTGCGGATGGCAGCGGCGGATGGTTCCGCGCGGGCCGGCTTCCAGCGCCACCAGCAGCGGGCCGCGCCAGCCTTCCACCAGGCCCACGCCGAAGCCCTCGGGCGGCTGCTCCGGCAGCGCTGCGCGCACGGCCCCCGGCGGCAGCTCGTCGAGGATCTTGCGGCACAGGCGCAGCGATTCGAGGGCCTCGTCGAAGCGCACCGCCACCCGCGCGGCCACGTCGCCCTCGCTACGTCCCGCCGTCTTCACCGACAGCCGGTCATATGGTGGCGCCGCGACGTCATTGCGAAGGTCGCGCGCCTGCCCGCTGGCTCGCCCGGCCAAGCCCATCAGGCCCAGGCTACGCGCCAGCTCCGGCGCCACGCGACCGCAGCCGGCGAAGCGGTCCTGCACGCCGCTGTGCTCATCGTAGATCCGGCGCAGGCCGGCAACTTCGCGCTCCAGCGCGGCGCACTGGCGCAGCAGGGGCGGCTTGGAATCCTTGGCAAGATCGGCGGCCACGCCGCCGGGGACCACGAAGTCCATCGGATAACGCGCCCCGAACGCCGCCTCGTTGAGCCGCAGCAGGTTCTCCTTCAGGCGCGAGAACTGGGCCAGCCCGAAACCGAAGCCGGCGTCGTTGCCTAACGCGCCGAGGTCGCCGAGATGGTTGGCGAGCCGCTCCCGTTCAAGCAGGAGCGCCCGCAGGTACAGTGCGCGCGGCGGCGGCGCCAGGCCGCAGATGCCTTCCAGCGCCATGCAGTAGGCCCAGGAGAACGCAACCGCGGAGTCGCCGGAGACGCGTGCGGCGAGGCGCTGGCCGGCGTCGAGGGAGAGTTGCTCGAAGCGCTTCTCGATGCCCTTGTGGACGTAGCCCAGCCGTTCCTCCAGGCGCAGCAGCTTTTCGCCCACGACGGAGAAACGGAAGTGGCCCGGCTCGATGATGCCGGCGTGTACCGGCCCCACCGCGATCTCGTGCACGCCGTCGCCTTCCACCCGCACGAACGGGTATGCCTCCTGCGCGTTGGGAAAGACGCGGTGCGCGGCGAAGTCGCGGCGCAGCGGGAACTGGTCCTGCGGCCAGGCGGCGTGGCGCAGCCAGGGGCGGGCGTCGCCGCCCTGCGCGCGCAGGCCGAGCAGGTCGAATACCGCCCGCTCCATGCGGGCGGCGGCGGGAAACACCGGCATCAGGCTGGGGAAGACCGGCTGCTGCTCGGGCACCCGCAGTTCCAGCACCAGCAGGCGCGATGGCTTCAGGATGGCGGCGTGGACGGTGAAGTCGGCGCCATGGTCGCGCTCGTCGCTGGCCCACAGCGCCAGCAGGCGGGCGCCGGCCGGGCGCAGCGACTCGGCGGTGTGCACCCACTGGTCGGCGGCGACGGTCAGCCGCCGGGCCGGAAAGTCGCCCTGGATGGGCGCGGGCTCCTGCTGCGTCTGCGGACTCACGGCCTCACCCGATCATTGCCGCCGCCAGGCGGTACCACTGCGCCAGGAAGGGCGGGATCCACAGGCCCAACATCAGCACCAGCGACAGGTGGGCGAACACTGGCAGCAGTGCCGGTGGGTGGGGCAGGCGCGTGGCGGTGGTCTCACCGAACACCATCGGCTGCACCCGGCTGAAGACGGCGCCGAAGGCCACCCCCAGCGCCAGCAGCAGCAGCGGCGTGGCCCAGGGGTGATCGCGCATCGCCGTGGTCAGGATCAGGAACTCGCTGGCGAATACGCCGAACGGCGGCATGCCGAGGATCGCCAGGGTGCCCAGCATCAGCCCCCAGCCGACCGTGGGCGACAGCACCAGCAGGCCGCGGATGCCCTCGATGAGCTGGGTGCCGGTCTTCTGGGCGGCGTGGCCGACCACGAAGAAGATCGCACTCTTGGTCAGCGAGTGCACCGTCATGTGCAGCAGCGCGGCGAAGTCCGCCACCGGACCGCCCATGCCGAAGGCGAAGGTGACGATACCCATGTGCTCGATCGAGGAGTAGGCGAACAGCCGCTTGATGTCCTTCTGCCGCCACAGGAAGAAAGCGGCCACCAGCACCGAGCCCAGGCCGAAGCCCATCAGCATGCGCCCCGGCAGCTCGGAGCGGACCGAGCCTTCCACCAGCACCTTGCAGCGCACCACCGCGTACAGGGCCACGTTGAGCAGCAGGCCGGACAGCACCGCGGACACCGGCGTCGGGCCCTCGGCGTGCGCATCCGGCAGCCAGTTGTGCAGCGGCGCCAGGCCCACCTTGGTGCCGTAGCCCACCAGCAGGAAGACGAAGGCGATGGAGAGCACGGTGACCTCCAGGCGGTCCTTGACCCCGTTCAGGTGGGTCCACAGCAGCGCGCTCATGCCCTCGCTGCCCAGCACCTTCTCGGCGGCGAAATACAGCAGGATGGTGCCGAACAGCGCCAGGGCGATGCCGACGCCGCACAGGATGAAATACTTCCAGGCCGCCTCCAGGCTGGCGGGGGTGCGGTAGAGCGAAACCAGCAGCACGGTGGACAGGGTGGCCGCTTCCATCGCCACCCACAGGATGCCCATATTGTTGGTCAGCAACGCCAGCAGCATGGTGAACATGAACAGCTGGAACATGCTGTGGTACAGCCGCAGGCGCTGCGGGCTCAGTTTGCCGTGATGCGCCTCGACCCGCATGTAGGTGCGCGAGAACAGCGAGGTGGTGAAGCCGACGAAAGCAGTGAGCGCCACCAGGAACACGTTGAAGGGGTCGATGAAGAACTGCTCGTTCCATACCAGCTGGGGGCCGTCGGCGATGACCCGCGCGGTCAGCGCGCAGCCGGCGAGAAAGGTGCCGAGGCTGGCCAGCACGGTGGCCTCGGGTGCCCAGCGGCGGTCGCCGCACAGGGCCAGCAAGGCGGCGCCGCCCAGCGGCAGTCCCAGCAGGATCAGCAGTTCCAACTCAGTCCTCCTTGAGCGATTCCAGGTGGCTCAGCTCGAGGCTCTCGAACTGCTCCCGGATGTGGAAGAAGAAGATGCCGAAGATGAAGGCGCCCACCAGCACGTCGAGCAGGATGCCCAGCTCCACCACCATCGGCATGCCGTAGGTGGCGCTGGTGGCGGCGAAGAACAGGCCGTTCTCCATCGCCAGGAAGCCGATCACCTGGGATATCGCCTTGCGCCGCGTGATCATCATCAGGAACGACAGCAGCACCACTGCCATGGCGATGCCCAGCGTGCTGCGCGTCACCGTGCTGGCCAGCTCGGACAGGGGCTGCGCCAGCCCGAAGGCGAAGATCACCACGCCCAGGCCGATCAGCATGGTGGTGGGGATGTTGACCAGGGTCTCGGTGTCCCACTGCAGCGACAGCCGGCGGATCAGGCGGTGCAGCACGTAGGGCAGCAGCACCACCTTGATCGAGGTCACCGCGGCGGACAGGTACAGCTCGTGCTGGCCGGTGCTGTAGGCCACCACCAGGGTCGAGCCCACCAGCGTCGCCCCCTGGGCGGCGAACAGGTTGACCAGCGACACCAGCCGCCGCTGCGCCAGCATGGCGAAGGACAGCAGCAGCATGACCGCCGCGGCCAGGTGGATGAGCTGGGCGGAAAGCGGCACGGAGGCGGTGGCGTCGGGCATCTTGGGCTCTAGCTCCCCAGCAGCAGCCGCACCAGCAGCCCGAGCACCGCCAGCATGAACGCCATGGCCAGGAACTCCGGCGCGCGGAAGATGCGCAGCTTGGCGCTGACGGTCTCGATCAGGGCCAGGCCGGCGCCCGCCGCGATCAGCTTGAGGCCCAGCAGCGGTAGCGCCCACAGCAGCGCCAGTGGATTGTCCTCGTGCGCCAGGCCCCAGGGCAGGAACAGGGCAAAGCCGATGCAGGCGTAGTTGAACAGCTTGAGCGCCGAGGCCCATTCGATCAGGGCCAGGTGCCGCGCCGAGTACTCCAGCACCATCGCCTCGTGGATCATGGTCAGTTCGAGGTGGGTGGCCGGATTGTCGATGGGAATGCGGGCGTTCTCCGCCAGCAGCACCATCAGGAACGCCACCCCGGCGAAGGCCAGGCTGGGGTAGATGGCCAGCGTGCGGCCCGCCAGCGTGTCGGCGATGGTGGGCAGGGCGGTGCTGCCGCAGATGAGCGAGGCGGTGAACACCACCATCAGCAGGGCGGGTTCGGCCAGGAAGCCCACCATCATCTCGCGCCGTGCGCCCATGGAGCCGAAGGCGGTGCCGATGTCCATGGCGGCCAGTGCGATGAACACCCGGGCAGTGGCGAACAGGCCCACCAGGGCGATGGCGTCGGCGCACACCGCGAACGGCAGGGCGGTGCCGAGGGAGGGGATGATCGCCGCGGCGGTCACCATCGCGCCGAACAGGATGTAAGGCACCACGCGGAACAGCGGCGAGGCGTTCTCCGCCAGCACCGCGTCCTTGTGCAGCAGCTTGCGGATGACTAAGTAGGGCTGCAGCAGCGGCGGCGCCGAGCGGTTGGACAGCCAGGCGCGGCACTGGTTGACCCAGCCCAGGAACAGCGGCGCCAGCGATACCGCGACGATCGCCCCCAGCAGCTGGGTGAACAGGCCGTTCATGATCATCGGGGGCATCACAGCACGATCACTAGCAGTACCACCAGGGTGAGGAAGCTGTACAGCAGGTAGACGGCAATGCGCCCCCGCTGCAACAAGCCGACCAGGGCCGCGAGCTTCAGCACCGCGCCGGCCACCGGCAGGTACAGGCCGTACCAGGTCCAGTCCTCCACCACCACGCGGTAGCGCGGAGCGGCGTCGAACGGCGAGGGCAGCTCGCGCTTCATGCGGAAGAACGGCTCGAAGATGTGCCGCACCGGGTAGCCGAAGCCCTCGGCGCTGTCCTGCATGCGCGGGGTCTGCAGCGGGTAGCCGCAATCCCAGGGGGCGCTCAGGCGGACGCGGCCGTGATACACGCCCTTGGTGATCCACACCGCCAGCACCACCACCAGCGCGGCCCCCAGCAGGAACACCACCGGCACGTAGGACGCGCGCTGCGGCGACACCGGCGCCAGCACCCAGATGCCGTCGGCGTGCACCAGGGCGGCGTCGCCCAGCAGGTGGGCATTGACCTGGTTGAGCAGGCGCAGCACCAGCACCGGCACCAGCCCAAGCGCCACGCAGCCGGCGGCCAGCCAGGACAGGCCGATGCGTTCCAGCCAGCCGCAATCCTGCGCCTGCGCGAGCTGCGGCTCGCGCAACTGGCCGAGGAATATCACGCCGTAGAAATTGACCATGACGTAGCCGGCCACGGCCGCGGTGTGCGCCAGCGCCGCGGCGCCGAGCGGCACCAGCATGTTGGCGAACGGCTGCGGGATTTCGGGCGTGAACAGGAACGACTGCAGCAGCAGCCACTCGGAGACGAAGCCGTTGAGCGGCGGCAGGCCGGCGATGGCCAGCGTGCCGATCAGCGCCAGCCAGGCCACCCAGGGCATGCGGCGGATCAGGCCGCCGAGCTTGCCCAGGCTGCGTTCGTGGGTGGCGTGCAGTACCGAGCCGGTGGCCAGGAACAGCAGGCTCTTGAAGAAGGCGTGGTTGAGGCAGTGGTAGAGCGTGGCGGCCAGCGACAGCCCGGCCAGCGCCGGCATGTGGAAGGCATGGAACAGCAGGGTCAGGCCGATGCCGGCGCAGACGATGCCGATGTTCTCGATCGAGGAGTAGGCCAGCAGGCGCTTCATGTCGGTCTGCACCGCGGCGAACACCACGCCGAACAGTGCGCTGAACAGGCCTAGCGCCAGCACCGCCGCGCCCCACCACCACTGCGGCTGGTGCAGCAGGTCCAGGCTCACCCGCAGCAGGCCGTAGATCGCGGTTTTCAGCATCACCCCGCTCATCAGGGCGGACACCGGCGAAGGGGCGGCCGGATGCGCTTCCGGCAGCCACACGTGCAGCGGTACCAGTCCGGCCTTGGCGCCGAAGCCCAGCACGGCCAGGCCGAAGGCGGCGCTGGCCCAGGCCGGCGCGAGCTGGGCGTGACGCATGGCGTCGAAGGTGAACTGCCAGCTGCCGCCCTGCAGCACGCCGTAGCAGAGCAGGATGGAGATTGCGCCCAGGTGCGCCAGCAACAGGTAGAGAAAGCCGGCGCGGCGAATCTCCGGGATGCGGTGCTGGGTGGTGACCAGGAAATAGGACGACAGGGCCATGGTCTCCCAGGCCACCATGAAGCCGTAGGCGTCGTCGGCCAGCAGCACCAGGGCCATGCTGCCGAGGAACACGTGGTACTGCAGGCCGAGCAGGCCGGGCGCAGCGCCTTCGCCCTCGCGGAAGTACCCGGCGGAGAACAGCGACACACCGGCGGAAACGGTGCCGAGCAGGAGCAGGAAGAACGCCGAGAGCGGGTCCAGCCGCAGGTGGATCGGCAGATCGGGCAGTCCCAGCGGCAGCACCAGGCTCTGCACCGGCTGCCAGATCGCCACGATGGCGATGGCCGCGAGCGCCAGCCCGGCCAGCGCACCCAGCGGGAACAACACGCGGCCGGCGTAGCGGACGCTGTGCGGGCGCAGCAGCCCCAGCAGCCCGATGCCGATCCAGCCGCAGGCGAGCGCCAGGGCGCCGGTCAGGAGCGGGGGATGGCCGGACACGGCGCTCCGGCGGCTGCGCGGTTGCGGCGGGGGGTGGTTTTGGGCATGCGGAGGCCGTTCCGGCGTTGGGTGGGATGCTGCAAGTATGATAACATCATTATCACAGGATTGTCTTAAAAGTGGTTTGGATGGTAATTCAATGACTATTGAACAGCGCACTGCCCGCTTCACGGTGCTGATGGACCCGAGGAAGAAGGCGGTGTTCGAGCGTCTATGCGCGCGGGAGGACCTGACGCCCTCGCAGGTGGTGCGCCGCCTGATCCGCGACTACATCGAGCAGAGGCTCGGTCACGCCTGGGTACCCGGCGACACAGTGGACGAAACGCTCAACAAGGCGCAGGCGGAGGAGCCGCGCAAGGACAGGAAGGCCAAGGTATGAGCGCTGTGGTGGACGACCAGCCGGAGCTGGTGCTCTTGACCGCGAGCGACCTGCAGGAGGCGCTGGCGCTGTGGCAGACGGCGGAAGGCGTGGTGCTGCGCGACGAGGACCGCAGCCCGCAGGCGTTCGAGGCCTTCCTCGCCCGCAACCCGGGGCTGAGCTGGGGCGTGCGGCGCGGCGGCCGGCTGGTGGGCGCGGTGCTGGCCGGCCAGGATGGCCGCCGCGGTTACATCTATCATCTGGCGGTGGCCGACGACTGCCGCCGCTGCGGCGTCGGCCGCATGCTGGTCGAGCGGATGGAGCGGGAGCTCATCGCGCTCGGTATCCGCAAGGCGCACGCCTACGTGGTGAACCGCAACCTGCGCGCGCAGCTGTTCTGGAAGAAGGTGGGTTGGATATCCCGCGACGAGATCGTGCTGTTTTCCAGAAACTTCCCGCCGGCGCCCTGACCGTCGCGACAACGCTTGCCGGGCGCCGCGGTTCTACCGCCGACCGGAAGCGCGGGTTAGGCTCGTTGCCAATCACATCAAGGGTTGGGCGAGCATGCTGGCGATCGGAGTTCTTTTCCTCACACTCGGCGAGTTCTGCCTGTACCTCGGTGCGGGACTGTGGCTCTGGCATGAGCGCCGCTGGCCGCTGCTGCAGGTGGTGGGTTTGATGCTGGGCTGCGCGGTCGGGATCCGCGCCCTGATCACCGCCTATCTGTTCGCCATCACCGAGTCCTTCAGGTCGCCGCGTCCGGCCGAGGCGCGCCTGGGGCCGGTCGGCGCGATCGGCCTGTTCCTGCGCGAGTTGCTGGCGCTGAGCTCGCTCTACACCACGGTGCATGCCCTGGACCGCTGGCTGGGCCTGCCCGATCCGCCGATCAAAAGGGACGACGAGCAGCCGCCGGTGCTGCTGCTGCACGGCTTCTTCTGCAACAGCGCGTACTGGTGGATCCTGCGGCGGCAGCTGCGCCGGCTGGGCTACGACAATGTGTTCACCCAGACACTGGAGCCGGTGTTCGGCGACATCGAGCGGCTCGGCGAACAGGTCGGCGAACGGGTCGAGGTGATCTGCGCCGCCACCGGCGCGGACAAGCTGGTCATCGTCGCCCATAGCATGGGCGGTTTGGCTTCGCGCGCCTACCTGCGCCGCCACGGGCCGGCGCGGGTGCTCAAGCTGATCGCCGTCGGTACGCCCCACCACGGCACCGTGCTGGCGCGCTCGGTCGCTTTGCTGGGCAAGAACCTGCAACAGATGCGCCTGAACAGCCCGTGGCTGCAACAGCTCAACGCCGCGCCGCCGCCGGTGCCGATCGTCAACATCTGGAGCTACCACGACAACATCGTGTCGCCGCAGGACAGCTGCACGCTCCCCGGCGCGAAGAACCTCGCGGTGGCCGGCATCGGCCATCTGGAAATGGCGATCGCACCGAGCGTGCGCACCCTGATCCTGGAAGAACTCAGACAGCTTTGACCGCCGCCGCTGGTTTCCGCGCCAGAGCGTGGATGTCATTGCCCAGCCGCGGCGCCGGCGTCTTATGCGCGGACTTGCCGCCGTGACGAAAAGTATTTTGTCCGCCGGCAACTGTACTGGCTTCGCGGCGCTCCTATGATTCGGACACCAGCACGCTAGGGGCTGGAAAAAATACAACGAGCGGCCGGATATCCCGGTCGCCTCGACAGTCCTCAGAGGAGCACACCGTGTCAGCATCGTCTGGCGGCCGCCTGTTGGCCGCATTCCTGCACCCCCCGATGCGGGTGCGGACTGCTGCGCTGGCCGCCGCGATGACCGTCCTGGCCGGATGCGGCAGCTCCGGGACGGCAAGCCCGGTACCGGCCACGGTGCAGGAGGTGGACTGTTCCAGCGGAGCCGATGCGCAGACGGTGATCGACAGCCTGGTGCCGTCCGCGCAGGTGGTGGAAACCCGCCAGCGCGCCGCCGACCAGAGCGCCCACGATTCACGGATCTGAAACGCCGGCGTCATTGCACCCGTTTAGCATGCGGCGCTGTTCATCGGCAGGGAGGCCAGGGTCGGGGTCTGTCGACACCCGGACAAGCGAAGCCCATCCCCCTCCGCGTTCACCTTCTTCGAGTCACCCCTTCCAAGTGGCCGGCGGTTGTCCGGCGGCCCGAACTCATTGGAGAGCGCCAAAGTGATCGATCTCAATCGCCGCAAGTTTCTCACCCTGTCGAGCAAGGCCATCGCCCTGGGTATGGGCGGCTACGCGGTGGACGGCACCCTGAAAACGGCCCGGGCCGCATCGACGACCGGCACGGGCACGATCACCGACGTGCGGCACGTCGTGATCCTGATGCAGGAGAACCGCAGCTTCGATCACTACTTCGGGACCCTGCAGGGTGTCCGCGGGTTCGCCGACAAGGCGGGCGTCACCCTGTCCGGCGGCTACTCGGTGTTCGACCAGCCCAACGGTTCGGCCCGACGGTATCCCTGGCCGTTCAACACCACCTCGCCCGCGTCCGGGCAGACCGGCGCGGTGATCACCCAGTGCGACGGCAGCCTCGATCATTCCTGGTCGACCCAGCACGCGGCCTGGAACAACGGCAAGATGGACTCCTGGGTGTCGGCCAAGGGCGACGTGCGCACGCTCGGCTACCTCACCCGCCAGGACATCCCCTTCCACTACGCCCTGGCCGACGCCTACACCATCTGTGACCACTACTTCTGCTCGACCCTGAGTGCGACCGGTCCCAACCGCACCTATCTCTGGGGCGGCATGATCGATCCATCCGGCAGCAACGGCGGGCCGGCTTATGACGGTGGCTCCGAATCCGGGCTCACCTGGGAAACCTACGCCGAGGAGCTGCAGGCGGCCGGCGTGAGCTGGAAGGTGTACCAGAACGCCGCCGACAACTTCGGTGACAACGGCCTGGCCTACTTCAGCCAGTTCGCGGACGCGCCCACCTCCAGCTCTTTGTACCAACGGGCCATGGCCTCGGTGCCGGCCGTGACCGGCTCCACCCCCAACGACATCGCGACGGCGATCAAGAATGACGTGCTGGCCGGGGCCCTGCCGCAGGTGAGCTGGATCGTCGCGAGCCAGGATTACTCCGAGCACCCGGACGCACCGCCCGACAACGGGGCGTACTTCCTGAACCTGGTCGTGCAGGCCCTGGCGGCGGACCCGGCCACGTTCGACTCGACCGTGCTCATCCTCAACTACGACGAGAACGACGGATTCTTCGATCACGTGCCGCCGCCGGTCCCGCCGGCCGGGACGGCGGGCGAGTTCATCACTGTCAGTGGCCAGACCCAGCCTATCGGCATGGGCTTCCGCGTGCCGATGATCATCTGCTCGCCCTGGACGCGCGGCGGCATGGTCGACTCGCAGATCTACGATCACACCTCGGTGATCCAGTTCCTGGAGACCTGGACCACGGCGCTGGGAACGCCCGCGCGGTGTTCCACCATCAGTGCCTGGCGGCGTTCGGTGAGCGGCGATCTGACCGGCGCCTTCAACTTCGCCGCCCCGGTATTCGGCCTGCCCTCAAACCTGCCGGCGGCCACTACCGTGATCAGCCGCACCGGCACCTGCGACCCGCTGCCCAACCCGTCCGACGGCAACGCTCCCAACAACCTGCCGCAGCAGGAGACGGGCACCCGCACCGCCCGCGCACTGCCTTACCAGCCTGACGCCAACATCGCCTCGTTCCAGTACGGCTCCAAGGGCCAGATCCTGGTGTGGATCCAGATGCAGAACGTGGGCGCGGTGGCGAGCCGTGCCGTGCCGCTGGCGATCTACGCCAATGCCTACCGCAGCGGCGGTGCCTGGCAGTACACCGTGGCTCCGTACAGCAATGGCAGCAACGGTTCGGTCGAGGATTACTTCAATATCGGCACCGGCTACGGCAGCGGCGCCTACGACCTGACGGTGGTGGGCCCGAACCGCTTCCTGCGCCGCTTCGCCGGCAACGTCAACAAGTCGGGCAAGACCTGCGGGGTGACCTCTTCGTATGCGGTGGATCCCGCCGCCGGTCAGCTCGCGCTGTACTTCGCCATGACCAACAGCGGGACCAGCGCGGTCACCTTCAGCATCACTTCCAACAATTACACCGGCGGCGGGCCCTGGCACTATGCCGTCGGTGCCGGAGCCACGGCGAACGCGCACTTCGATGTGGTCGGCAACAGCTCGGGCTGGTACGACTTCACCATCACCATCAGCGGCGACAGCACCTGGATCCGGCGTTATACCGGCCACTTGGAAACCGGCGACGTGTCGATCACAGGGTGAAGGTGTGCTCCACCCGGCCGATGGTCGGGTGGAGCGCTCGCCGGGCCGCCGCCGACCCGCGCGTCCGCGATCCTCAAGTCCCCCAAACAAAAAGCCCCGCCGGTCACCAGGACCGGCGGGGCCGCGCCTGTGCGAAGGCGAAGGCTACTACTACTTGGGGGCCGAACTGTCCGCCGCCGGGGCCGAGCTGTCGGAGGGCGCCGGCGCGGCGCCGCTATCCGCCGGCGGTGGTGATGTGCCGCCGTCGGCCGGTGCCGGTGCGCTGTCGGCCGGTGGCGGTGGTGCGGCGTCGCCAGCCGGAGCGGGCGCCGGGGCCGGAGCTGCTTCCGTGGCCGGAGCGCCCGCAGGCGGATTCGACTCGGTCACCTTCAACTCGACGCGACGGTTGAGCTCGCGGCCGGCGTCGGTGGCGTTGTCGGCGATCGGCATCGACTTGCCGAAGCCCTTGGTGCTCATGCGGTCGGCGTCGACGCCGCGGCCCACCAGGTATTGCTTGACCGAGACGGCGCGCCGTTCGGACAGCTTCTGGTTGTAGGGCACGGAACCCTTGCCGTCGGTGTGGCCGTCGATCTCGACCTTGATGTCCTTGCGCGCCAGCAGGGCGTCGGCCACCTGGTCGAGCAGCGCCTTGGCGTTGACCGTCAGCGTCGCCTTGTTGAACTCGAAGTTGACGCCATGCAGCACCAGGGTGTCGCCGGTCTTGCAGCCTTCCAGGCTGATCGGCTGGCCCGGCGCCGGCGGCTGACAGGGCGGCGGCGGCGGTGGGGGCGGGGGTGGCGGCGGCTCTTCCGTCGGCACCACCTGGGCCGGTGCTTCCGGCGGCGCTTCCGCGGCCGGCTTGGCGCGGCCGCCGAGCGGGATGCGCAGGCCGATGTTGAACTGGGCTTCGGTGAAGCTCTTCTGGCCGCCGGTGGTGTTGGTGCCGATGACGTCACGGTTATGCGAATCGAGGCGGTACAGGGCCTCGGTGCGCAGCGCCATGCCGGGGGCCACCAGGCCCCAGAAGGTGAAGTTCAGCGGCAGGTCGTAGCCCAGGCCCGGGTCGAAGATGGTGCTGCTGTACTTGCTGACCGGGCCCGGCTGGCTCACGCCCTGGCCGCGCAGTACGTCCGCGTGCAGGAACAGGCCATGGATGAACGACTCGGCGGAGGGGAACAGGTAGATGTTGAAGCCGCCGCCGCCGCCGTACAGGCGCATCGACTGCGGCTGGGCGGTGGAAAAGTCGCCCTGCTTGGTGTCGTACTGGGTGAAGGTGCCGACCAGCTCCAGTTCCAGTCCCTTGGTGAGGCGCTTGCCGACGGCCATGACGCCGCCGTAGCCGTTGTCGGTGCCGCGGGCCTTGTCCGCCAGCGTGTAGCTGCCCATCGGGGTCACGTAGATGCGGCGGTCCGAGTCATCGGCCTGTACGGCGGCCGCTCCCAGAACCGACGCCATCATCAACGGAACCCAACCCAAACGGAATCTCTTCATGCTGCTCCCCTTGCACTCCTCAGGTCCTGGCGGAGAATCGTTCTATCTCTATTTGCGACCGGCCGCAGCCGCTGCAGGGCGGCCTTATCTATGGTGGTCCGGCCTCCATGCGGTTGAAAATATACCAGTTACGGTCTGGCCCGACCACAACGCACCGGGCCGGAGCATCATGTGGCGGGGCCGTGCGCGGGTGAATGGCCGGCCGAACAGCAGGCTCCCGCGCGGCGGCATATTGGCGGTGACCGCAAACCTGGGGGGGACTATACTTCGCGTCCTTCAACGAAGTTTGAATATGGAAATCAACCCGATCAAGAGCGAGATCACAGCCCTGCGGGCGCGTTTCGACGCGCTGCGGGGCTATCTTTGACTACGATGTCAAGCGCGACCGCCTCGCCGAGGTGGTCGCCGAGCTGGAACACAATGAGGTCTGGAACAACCCGGAACGGGCCCAGAACCTGGGACGCGAGCGTGCCAAGCTGGAGCAGGTGATCGAGCCGATCGCCCGCGCCGAAGCCGGGCTGAAGGACGCCGCCGACCTGCTGGAACTGGCGGCCGAGGAGAACGACGGCGGCACCGTTTCCGCCATTGCCAAGGACATCCAGGCCTACGCCAAGCTGGCGGAGGACATGGAGTTCAAGCGCATGTTTTCCGGCGAGATGGACCCCAACAACGCCTACCTCGACGTGCAGGCCGGCTCCGGCGGCACCGAGGCCCAGGACTGGGCCCAGATGCTGCTGCGCATGTATCTGCACTGGGCCGACGCCAAGGGCTTCAAGGCCGAACTGCTGGAACAGTCGGACGGCGAAGTGGCCGGCATCAAAAGCGCCTCGGTATTCGTCGAAGGGCCCTACGCCTACGGCTGGCTGCGCACCGAGATCGGCGTGCACCGGCTGGTGCGCAAGTCGCCGTTCGATTCCGGCAACCGGCGCCACACCTCCTTCGCCGGCGTATTCGTGTCGCCCGAGGTCGACGACAACATCGAGATCGACATCAACCCGGCCGACCTCAAGGTGGATACCTACCGTTCCAGCGGCGCCGGCGGCCAGCACGTCAACAAGACCGAGTCGGCGATCCGCATCACCCACGTTCCGTCCGGCATCGTCGTCGCCTGCCAGACCGAGAGGTCCCAGCACAAGAACCGCGACCGCGCCATGAAAATGCTGCGCGCCAAGATGTACGAGCAGGAAATGCTCAAGCGCACGGCCGAGAAGCAGAAGCTGGAGGATTCCAAGAGCGACATCGAATGGGGGCACCAGATCCGTTCCTATGTGCTCGACCAGTCGCGTATCAAGGACCTGCGCACCGGCGTGGAAATCGCCGATACGCAGAAGGTGCTGGACGGCCACCTCGATCCGTTCATCGAGGCGAGTTTGAAGCAAGGGCTATAAGTACTAATGAGCGAACAGGCCAAGCCGCTGCAAGGCGGAGGTTCCGGCGAGGGACCCGAGCGTCCGGACGAGAACTATGTCATCGCGCACCGGCGCGAGAAGCTGGACAAGCTGCGCGCGGCCGGCCAGGCGTTCCCCAACACCTTCCGCCGCGACACCCTGGCTGAGTTCCTGCACGGCAGCTACGGCGGCCGCGAGGCCGCGAGCCTGGAGCATGAGACCGCGGTGTTCCGGCTGGCCGGCCGCATCATGGCCAAGCGCATCATGGGCAAGGCCAGCTTCGCTCAGCTGCAGGACATGTCCGGCCGCATCCAGCTGTTCGTGCAGCAGGGGGCGGTGGGGGAGGAGCGCTACTCCGAGTTCAAGACCTGGGACGTGGGCGACATCGTCGGCGCCGTGGGTAGCGTGTTCAAGACCAAGACGGGGGAGTTGTCGCTCAAGGTCACGGAAATTGAACTATTGGTCAAGACGGTCCGCCCCTTGCCCGAAAAGTGGGCGGGGCTGACTGACACGGAGACCCGCTATCGTCAGCGCTATGTCGACCTGATCATCAACCCGGAGGTGCGCCGGGTCTTCGAGATCCGTGCCGGGGCCGTGAAGTTTATACGGCAATTCCTTGATAGTATTGGATTTGTCGAAGTCGAAACGCCGATGTTGCAGCCCCTGGCCGGCGGCGCGGCGGCGCGCCCCTTCGTCACGCATCATAATGCACTGGACCGCGACCTGTTTTTGCGCATTGCACCAGAACTGTACTTGAAGCGCCTGGTGGTCGGCGGTTTCGAGCGGGTCTACGAGATCAACCGCAACTTCCGCAACGAGGGCCTGTCGACCCGGCATAACCCCGAGTTCACCATGCTGGAGTTCTACCAGGCCTACGCCGACTACAAGGATGCGATGGACCTGGTGGAAACCCTGCTGCGCGATTGCGCCATGGCCGTGCTGGGCACCACCGGGATCGCTTACCAGGGGCAGGAGTTCGATTTCGGGCGGCCGTTCGCCCGCCTCAGCATGGCCGAGGCGGTGGCGCGGGAAAACCCCGACCTGGATCGCGGCCGGCTGCGCGACCTCGACTATCTGGCCGGCTATGCGCAGTCCAAGGGTGTCCAGGTGGGCAAGGGCATGGGCTGCGGCAAGCTGCTGACCGAACTGTTCGAAAAGACGGTGGAGGCCAAGCTGCTACAGCCCACCTTCATCACCGAGTACCCGACCGAAGTGTCGCCGCTGGCGCGGCGCAGCGATGCCGACCCGGAAGTCACCGACCGCTTCGAGTTCTTCCTCGGCGGTCGCGAGGTCGCCAACGGCTTCTCCGAGCTCAACGACCCGGACGACCAGGCGGCGCGCTTCAAGGCGCAAGTGGCCGCCAAGGAAGCCGGCGACGACGAGGCGATGCTGTATGACGCCGACTACATCCGGGCGCTCGAGTATGGTCTGCCGCCGGCCGCCGGTGTCGGCATCGGCATCGACCGGCTGGTGATGTTCCTCACGGATTCGGCGTCGATCCGGGATGTGCTGTTGTTCCCCCAGATGCGACCCGAGGCCTGACCTGACACCCCGGCCGCGTCTGCCGGGCGGGCAATTACATTTTGCTAGCAATCTCGACCCTCAGCTGCCAGCGCTTCGGGGGACACCTTCGTTCGGGTTCGATCTACCGTACATCGCTCTGCGCGCGAAAACAGTTGACGAGCCGGGGCTGCCGTGGGAACTTTGTATCCCAGCTACATGCCTAAACAGGCATCAAGAACAACAAGAAACGATGACCGCGGCCCGGGCCGCCGCGCGCTTCGGTAGCTGGCTCTTTATCGAACCCCTCGCTACGAGACTGATCCCGGAACCGCCAGGTGGCGGATGTTCCGCGCGGATGGCTCGCGTTCTTTGATTACAGATGCTGATGCGTTGCGGCATGACGGCTCACCGTCATGGCAGCGCCTTCATTCCGCCAGGCAAGGTGGAGACGAAGCGCCCGCAGCTCTTTAAGAAGCAATTCCGGACCGCAGGACGGAAGGTTTCGCCCCCTCCCATCGCTCCCGGTGCTGAAAGCTACCTTTCGGCGTCTTCCCCCCTGTGCACGCATCCTTTCAGCCGCTATTCCGTACGTAACAGGTAGAGGCGGGCGACGGTGGGAAAACCGTCGCGATGTGCGCAAGCGGGTCTTGATGCATGTCAACGCGGGCTGCGAGGGCGCAGTCCACGATGGAAGGTGGCGGCGGCGTCGAATGGTATGGAATGACCATGGAACAAAAGCGCCAGGAAGGTGACGTTCAGCGTCCATACAGGGCATCGGAGTGAATACTGTGTGCCAGTGGAAGACGGTTGAACGCGGCGACGATGACCGGATAGGTGGGGAATCGACGCCGTGGGTCTGTCTTAAGAGGTAAGACCCCCGTTCTTGGTCAAGGTGGTCCGGATGTTGCTTTTCGGTGAATGGTCGGAGTCGTTTGACGGAGCAGGCAGATAGACAAACTGCGGAAGACAGGTGCCAAGGCTCTACGACGGCTTCAAAGTTTACGATTGGCCGGAGAATGAGATGACGGGCATTTTTGCAACCTTCAAGACGCAGTACCTGCAGTCGCGCGACGAAGAGATGTCCCTTGAGGACTATCTGAACCTCTGCAAGCGCGACCCGCTGGCCTACGCTTCGGCCGCTGAGCGCATGCTGGCCGCCATCGGCGAACCCGAGCTGGTGGACACGCGCAACGATCAGCGCCTGTCGCGCATCTTTTCCAACCGCACCATCCGGCGCTATCCGGCATTCCGCGAGTTCTACGGCATGGAGGACGTGATCGCCCAGATCGTCGCGTTCTTCAAGCACGCCGCGCAGGGGCTGGAGGAGCGCAAGCAGGTGCTCTACCTGCTGGGGCCGGTGGGCGGCGGCAAGTCGTCCATTGCCGAGCGCCTGAAGGCGCTGATGGAGAGTTACCCGATCTATGCCCTGAAAGGTTCTCCGGTCAACGAATCCCCGCTGGGCCTGTTTTCGCCGGAGCGCGACGCCGCCACGCTGGAAAGCGAGTACGGCATCCCGAGCCGCTACCTCACCGGCATTTCCTCGCCCTGGGCGATCAAGCGCCTGGCCGAGTTCGAAGGCGACATCAGCCGTTTCCGCGTGGTGCGGGTGCAACCTTCGGTGCTGCGCCAGGTGGCCATCGCCAAGACCGAGCCCGGCGACGAGAACAACCAGGATATCTCGACCCTGGTCGGCAAGATCGACATCCGCAAGCTGGAGACCTATTCGCAGGACGACCCGGACGCCTATTCGTACAGCGGCGGCCTGTGCCTGGCCAACCAGGGCCTGCTCGAGTTCGTGGAGATGTTCAAGGCCCCGATCAAGATGCTGCACCCCTTGCTCACCGCCACCCAGGAAGGCAACTTCAAGGGCACCGAGGGATTTTCCGCCATCCCGTTCCAGGGCATCATCCTGGCGCACTCCAACGAGAGCGAGTGGCAGACCTTCCGCAACAACCGCCACAACGAGGCGTTCCTGGACCGCGTTTACATCGTCAAGGTGCCGTACTGCCTGCAGGTGTCGGAAGAGGTCAAGATTTACAACAAGCTGCTCAAGCACAGCTCGCTGTCCGGCGCCAGGTGCGCGCCGGGCACCCTGGACATGATGGCGCAGTTCTCGGTGCTGACGCGCCTGAAGGATCCGGAGAATTCCAGCATCTACTCCAAGATGCGGGTCTACGACGGCGAGACGCTGAAGGATACCGATCCCGCCGCCAAATCCTACCAGGAGTACCGCGACTACGCCGGCATCGACGAGGGCATGACCGGCTCGTCGACCCGCTTCGCCTACAAGGTGCTGTCGTCGGTGTTCAACTACGACCAGACCGAGGTGGCGGCCAATCCGGTGCACCTGATGTACGTTCTGGAGCAGCGCATCCTGCGCGAGCAGTTGCCGGAGGAGACCCAGCGCCGCTTCCTGGAGTTCATCAAGGGCTGGCTGGCGCCGCGCTACGCCGAGTTCATCGGCAAGGAAATCCAGACCGCCTACCTGGAGTCGTACTCCGAGTACGGCCAGAACATCTTCGACCGCTATGTGACGTTCGCCGACTACTGGATCCAGGACGAGGATTTCCGCGACCCGGAGACCGGCGAGAGCTTCGACCGCTCAGCGCTCAACTCCGAGCTGGAGAAGATCGAGAAGCCGGCCGGCATCGCCAATCCGAAGGACTTCCGCAACGAGATCGTCAACTTCGTGCTGCGCGCCCGCGCCCAGCACGGCGGCAAGAACCCGCGCTGGACCAGCTACGAGAAGCTGCGCGAGGTGATCGAGAAGAAGATGTTCTCGAGCACCGAGGAGCTGCTGCCGGTGATCTCGTTCAATGCCAAGGCCTCGGTCGAGGACAAGCAGAAGCACGAGAACTTCGTCAGCCGCATGGTGGAAAAGGGTTATACGGAGAAGCAGGTGCGCCTGCTGTCCGAGTGGTACCTGCGGGTGCGCAAGTCCGCGTAACCGCGCCGTAAAGGAGGTTCCTGCTCCATGTCGATCATCATTGACCGTCGCCTCAACGACCGCAACAAGAACGCGGTCAACCGCCAGCGCTTCCTGCGCCGCTACAAGGAGCAGATCCGCAAGTCGGTGGGCGACCTCGTAGCGCGCCGGTCCATCACCGACATGGAGCAGGGCGGCGACGTCAACATCCCGATCAAGGATATCTCCGAGCCCAGCTTCCACCATGGCAGCGGCGGCGACCGCGAGTACGTCAACCCCGGCAACCGCCGCTTCAACACCGGCGACAAGATCCCGCGTCCGTCCGGCGGCGCCGGCCAGGGCCAGGGTAACGAGGGCGGCGAGGGCGGCGACAGCGAGGACAGCTTCACCTTCGCGCTGTCGCGCGAGGAGTTCATGAGCCTGTTCTTCGACGACCTGGAGCTGCCGCACCTGATCCGCAATACCCTCGGCGAGGTGCGCGACTTCAAGTGGCGCCGGGCCGGCTACACCCAGACCGGCGTGCCCGCCAACCTGTCGGTGGCGCGCTCGCTGCGCAACGCCATGGCGCGGCGCATCGCCCTCGGCGCGCCGCTCAAGCGGCAGATACTCGAACTGCAGGCGGCCGAGGCGGCGGAAGAGGAGATCGAGGCCGTGCGGCGGCGCATCGAGCGCATTCCGTTCGTCGACGAGATCGACCTGCGCTACCGCCACCGGGTCAAGGAGCCGCAGCCGATCTCGCGGGCGGTGATGTTCTGCCTGATGGACGTGTCCGCCTCCATGACGGAGGACAAGAAGGACCTGGCCAAGCGCTTCTTCACGCTGCTATACCTGTTCCTCACCCGCAAGTACGAGAAGGTGGACCTGGTCTTCATCCGCCATACCGACGACGCCGAGGAAGTGGACGAGGACACCTTCTTCCACGACACCCGCTCCGGCGGCACGGTGGTGCTGTCGGCGCTCAAGCTGATGCACGAGGTCATGAGCGCGCGCTACCCGAGCGACACCTGGAACATCTATGGCGCGCAGGTTTCGGACGGCGACGCCTTCGGCGCCGATCCCGAGAAGAGCCGCAGCTGCCTGGTTGAGCAGCTGCTGCCGCAGCTGCGCTACTTCGCCTACATCGAGGTGCCCGACCACGAGCACCGCGCCAGCCCGCTGGCCCACGCCTACCAGCGCATCGGCAGCGACCGCTTCGCCATGAAGAGCGTGACCTCGCGCGGCGATGTGTATCCGGTGTTGCGGGAGCTGTTCAAGCGGGAGACCACGGTATGAGCATGAGCACGCTGGAACGGGGACCGATCTCCACCGGTGCCGAATGGACGTTCGAGCTGATCGAACAGTACGACCACGCGATCCACGAGATCGCCGTCAACGAGTTCCACCTCGACACCTATCCCAACCAGATCGAGATCATCGCCTCCGAGCAGATGCTGGACGCCTATGCCTCGGCCGGGTTGCCGATCGGCTACCCGCACTGGAGCTACGGCAAGGAGTTCATCCGCAACGAGCAGGCCTACCGCAAGGGCGCGCGCGGCCTCGCCTACGAGATCGTGATCAATTCCAACCCCTGCATCTCCTACCTGATGGAGGAGAACTCCATGGCGATGCAGGCCCTGGTCATCGCCCACGCCTGCTACGGCCACAACTCCTTCTTCAAGGGCAACTACCTGTTCCGGCAGTGGACCAGCCCGGACGCGATCATCGACTACATGGTGTTCGCCCGGAACTTTGTCCTGCAGTGCGAGGACCGTTACGGCCACGAGCAGGTCGAGGAGCTTCTCGATTCCTGCCATGCTTTGATGAGCCATGGCGTCGACCGCTACCGCCATCCCACGCCGCTGTCGATCGCGGAGGAGCGGGATCGCCAGCGCGAACGCGAGGAATACGCCTGGCGGCGCTACGACGAGATCTGGCGCACCGTGCCGGGACGCGGCGGCGCCGGCGCGGCGAAGGCGCGCGCGGCACAGCAGTTCCCGACGGAGCCGCAGGAAAACCTGCTGTACTTCGTCGAGAAGTACGCGCCGGGCCTGGACTCCTGGCAGCGCGAGCTGGTGCGCATCGTGCGCAAGACCGCGCAGTATTTCTACCCGCAGGCCCAGACCAAGGTGATGAACGAGGGCTGGGCCACGTTCTGGCACTACACCCTGTTGAACCGGCTGTTCGACAAGGGCCTGGTGGACGACGGCTTCATGATGGAGGTGCTGGCTTCGCACACCAACGTCACCACCCAGCGCGGCTTCGACCAGCGCGGCTACGGCGGCATCAACCCCTATGCGCTCGGGTTCGCCATGATGTGCGACCTCAAGCGCATCTGCGAGGCGCCCACCGACGAGGACCGCGCCTGGTTCCCGGACATCGCCGGCGGCGACTGGATCAAGGTGCTGGACTTCGCCATGCGCAACTACAAGGACGAGTCGTTCATCGGCCAGTTCCTGTCGCCGCGCCTGATGCGCGAGTTCCACCTGTTCGCGGTGGCCGACCACGAGGACGAGGACGAACTGGTGGTGGACTCGATCCACAACGAGGCCGGCTATCGCCGCCTGCGCCGGCTGCTCGCCTCGCAGTACAACCGCGACAACCAGGTGCCCGACATCCAGGTGACCCGCTTCGACCGCGAGGGCGACCGCTCGCTGACGCTGCGCCACCTGCGCAACCGCAAGCGGCCGCTCGACGGCGAGTCGCAGGAAGTGCTTAAGCACCTGGTGCGCCTGTGGCGCTTCCCGGTCCGCCTGGAAACCTGCGACGACAACGGCCAGGTGCTGCAGATCAAGGAAGTGCGGCCGTAGCCTGGAATTCCAGGATATAGCCACCGACGCAGTTGCCTGCGTCGGTGGCTCGCCGGCGAGCAGATCCCGTTCTGTTGCAATGTTTCCAAAACGGGGCATTCCGTAAATATCGACGCAGCAGAATGCACCACAAATAGGCCACATCGGCGATAATTCGCCCCCTATAGCACCATATAGGTGCGATCTTTGGCCATAGGGGGCTAATTCAGTGCACGCTACAAAGACGTCGGCTGACGTCCTGTTCATCCTGCTTGGCGCCATTCTGATTCTTGCCATGCACGCGGGTTTCGCCTTCCTGGAGCTCGGCACGGTGCGCCGGAAGAACCAGGTGAACGCCCTGGTCAAGATCCTGTGCGACTTTGCCGTCTCGACCCTGGCGTATTTCTTCATCGGCTATGGCATCGCCTATGGCATCGACTTTCTCGCCCCGGCGCCGAAGCTGTCGGAGCAGAGCGGTTTCGAGCTGACCCGCTTCTTCTTCCTGCTGACTTTTGCCGCGGCGGTCCCGGCCATCGTCTCCGGCGGTATCGCCGAGCGCGCGCGCTTTTACCCGCAATTGTTCGCCACCTTCGTGCTGGTGGGTTTCGTCTACCCGGTCTTCGAGCGCATCGCCTGGAACAACGGCTGGGGCGTGCAGGACTGGCTGTCCCGTCAATTCGGCGCCGGCTTCCACGACTTCGCCGGCTCGGTTGTGGTGCATGCGGTGGGAGGCTGGATCGCGTTGCCCGCGGTGCTGGTGCTCGGCCCCCGCCACGGGCGCTACACCAGGAACGGCGAGATCGCCGCCCATCCCCCGTCCAGCATTCCGTTCCTGGCGCTGGGCGCCTGGATCCTGGTCGTCGGCTGGTTCGGCTTCAACGTGATGAGCGCACAGACCCTGGACAAGATCTCCGGCCTGGTGGCGATCAACTCGCTCATGGCCATGGTCGGCGGCACCCTGGCGGCGCTGGTCCTCGGTCGTAACGACCCGGGCTTTGTCCACAACGGTGCCCTGGCCGGCCTGGTGGCCGTCTGCGCCGGATCGGATGTGATGCACCCGGCCGGCGCCCTGGTCACGGGCGCGGTCGCCGGCGGAATGTTCGTGTTCATGTTCACCTACACCCAGAACCGCTGGAAGATCGACGACGTCCTCGGCGTGTGGCCGCTGCACGGCCTGTGCGGCACCTGGGGTGGGATCGCCGCAGGCATTTTTGGCAGTAGTGCGCTCGGCGGCATCGGCGGCGTCAGCTTCGTCTCGCAGTTGTGCGGCACCGCATTGGGCATCGCCATCGCCTTCGGCGGCGGCCTGGCCGTGTATGGATTGCTCAAGCTCACCATCGGCTTGCGACTGACCCACGAGGAGGAGTTCAACGGTGCCGACTTGAGCATTCACAAGATCGCCGCCACCGCGGAACACGAGACCCATTGGTAAGGACGGCACGACCGCGGCACAGCGGCCCGGGCTCGAAGCGGCGCTGGACATCGCGGTACACTGGCGCACGGCAGCAACACCAGCTCCCCGAAAGGAGGACATGTGGCCGCAAGCGCAGCACCGATCCGCAAGGGCACCGCCTCCAGTCTGGCGACGCTGGCGCTAGTGGCAGCGCTAAGCGGCTGTGCCACTATCGAGGCCACCGAGGCCGACTGCACCAAGTGCTCGCTGGTGGCCTACGCGGGCACGCGACTGGACGTTGCGGCGTTGAGCCATGACGGCGAGGCGCTGGAACGGTTCGAGCGGGCGGGGGTGAGCGCTCCGGCCTACCCGGCGCTCGACCTGCCGTTCAGCTTCGCCCTGGATTCGGTGATCCTGTTTGCACCGCGGGACCTGCCCGGTCCGTAACGGCTGCCCGTGCACTGCACGTCTCACTGCCCTCGCACGCGGCTGCCCGGCGCCGAGTGCGCGGCGGAGCGGTCTTCGACGATGCGCGCCGGTGCCGGCCGCGATTCACGGTACAAGCTGAAATGCGCCGGTCGCAGCCGGATGCGATCGCTCGGCAGCCACACCCGCATTTCCGGGTCTGGATGGGGAATCTCGATCTCCACTGACTGTCCGTTGGCCGCCAGCAGGACGGTGAGGCGCACCAGCGTCCCGGTGCGTTGGGCCTCCAGCACCCGTCCGGCGATCGCGGCCGGGTCGTCCTCCACCACGCGGAAGTCCGACGGCCGGGCGTACACGTCCACCGGACCGGGGGCCAGGCCGTTGGGCGCTTCGAACGGAGCGGCGGCGCCGAGAAGATAGACGCCGTCGTCGCGCACCTCGCCGGGCAGGACGTTGGGCGAGCCCAGGAAATCGAACACGAACGGCGAGCGCGGCGCGTCGTAGACCTGGTCCGTGCTGCCGACCTGCTCGATGGAGCCCCGGTTCATCACCACGATGCGGTCGGCCAGCTCAAGCGCCTCTTCCTGGTCGTGGGTGACGAACACGGTGGTGTAGCCGGTGTCGCGGTGCAGCTGGCGCAGCCAGCGACGCAGGTCCTTGCGCACCTTGGCGTCCAGGGCCCCGAAAGGCTCGTCCAGCAGCAGCACGCGCGGCTCGATGGCGAGCGCGCGGGCCAGCGCCACGCGCTGGCGCTGGCCGCCGGACAACTGGTTCGGATAACGTCCCTCCAGGCCGTTCAGCTGCACCAGGTTCAGCAGTTCCAGGCTGCGGCGGCGGATTTCGGCCGCGGCCGGACGCTGTGCGCGGGGCCGCATGCGCAGGCCGAAGCTGATGTTGTCCAGTACCGTCATGTGGCGGAACAGGGCGTAGTGCTGGAACACGAAGCCGACGCGGCGTTCCTGCACGCTCAGGCGGGTGGCGTCGGTGTCGCCGAAGCGGATGCTGCCGCCGTCGATCGGCTCGAGGCCCGCGATGGCGCGCAGCAGCGTGGTCTTGCCCGAACCCGACGGCCCCAGCAGGGCCAGCAGCTCGCCGGAGGCGATGTTCAGGTCGATGCCGCGCAGGGCGGCGAAGTTGCCGAACTGCTTGGTGACGCCGCGGATGGTGATTTGCATGTCTGGTCTCCTGGAATCTCCAGCCGGCCACGGGACCGGACTGTGAGCGTTCTCATTTCAATGTCCCCTGACCGCCGCCAGCTCGTTG
Organism: Nevskia sp.; assembly: GCA_031291075.1. Taxonomy (GTDB): domain Bacteria; phylum Pseudomonadota; class Gammaproteobacteria; order Nevskiales; family Nevskiaceae; genus Nevskia. The sequence continues at coordinate 68,605 of JARLJS010000208.1, forward strand.
CCGTGCCGCCACTCCAGCAGGCTTTTCAGCCCCAGCGTCACGAACGCCAGCAGCGCCAGCAGCGAGGCCACCGCGAAGGCGGCCACGAACTGGTAGTCGTTGTAGAGGATCTCCACCTGCAGCGGCATGGTGTTGGTCTGGCCGCGGATGTGGCCGCTGACCACGGACACCGCGCCGAATTCGCCCATGGCGCGGGCGTTGCAGAGCAGCACGCCGTAGAGCAGGCCCCAGCGGATGTTCGGCAGCGTGACGTGCCAGAAGGTGCTCCAGCCGCGGGCGCCGAGGGTCAGCGCGGCGTACTCCTCGTCGGTGCCCTGGGCCTGCATCAGCGGGATGAGCTGGCGCGCGACGAACGGGAAGGTGACGAACACGGTGGCAAGCACGATGCCCGGCGCGGCGAAGATGATGCGGAGACCATGCGCTGAAGCCCAGGGGCCGAGCCAGCCGCGGGCGCCGAAGATCAGAATGTAGACCAGGCCCGCGATCACCGGCGACACCGAGAACGGCAGGTCGATCAGCGTGATCAACAGCTCCTTGCCACGGAAGCGGAACTTGGCGATGGCCCAGGCAGCCGCCACGCCGAACGCAGTGTTGAGCGGCACCGCCATGGCGGCGGTCAGCAGCGTCAGCTTGATCGAAGACCAGGCATCCGGATCGGCCAGCGCGGCGAAGTAGGCGCGCACGCCCCCGGACAGGGCCTGGGCGAACACGGCCGCCAGCGGCAGCAGCAGGAATACGCCGAGGAACAGCACGGTCGTGCCGATCAGCAGCAGGCGCACCGCCCGGGGTTCGCCGATCGCGGCGTTGGTCTGCACCAGCGGCACGAACGGAGTTTGCATATCGGCGGGCTCGTCCATGGCTCAGGTTCCGCGCCGCCGCCGCCAGGCCTGCAGCAGGTTGATCGCCAGCAGCAGGGTGAAGGAGATGATCAGCATGGCCGATGCCACCGCGGTGGCGCCGGCGTAGTCGAACTCCTCCAGCCGGATCATGATCAGCAGCGGCGCGATCTCCGACACGTTCGGGATGTTGCCGGCGATGAAGATCACCGAACCGTATTCGCCCACGCCGCGGGCGAAGGCGAGCGCCACGCCGGTCAGCAGCGCCGGCAGTATCGCCGGCAGGATGATGCGCGTGACCGTCCGCCAGCGCGTGGCGCCGAGCGTGGCGGCGGCCTCCTCGAGCTGCTTCTCCGCTTCCTCCAGCACCGGTTCCAGTGTGCGCACCACGAAGGGCAGGCCGATGAAAGTCATGGCCAGCACCACGCCGGCCGGATGGTAGGCGAGCTGGATGCCGAGCTTCGCCAGCGGCGCGCCCAGCCAGCCATTGGGCGCGTAGATCGCGGTCAGGGCGATGCCGGCGACCGCCGTGGGTAACGCGAAGGGCAGGTCCACCATGGCCTGGAGCAGTTGCTTGCCCGGAAAGCGGTAGCGCACGAACGACCACGCCACCAGGCTGCCGAACACCGCGTTGATCGCCGCCGCGGCGAGCGCTCCGCCAAAGCTCAGCCGCAGCGCCGCCAGCACGCGCGGCGCGCTCAGCACGTGCCAGAAGCCGGTCAGGCCCAGGCCGGCAGAGCGCAGTAACAACCCGGCCAGCGGGATCAGCACCAGCAGGGAGAGGTAGGTGAGGCTGAACCCCAGGGTCAGGCTGAAGCCGGGCATGACCGCCCGCCTGCGTCGGCCCCGCGCCACCGCAAGCCCGGGTGTGGCGGCGGTCATAGGAAATCCAGGTCCCCGGCCCGATAGGTCTTCTGCTGCGGCTGCGGCGCGTGGCTCAACGCCAGCCGCCGCCGGTCGATCCAGCGTGTGCTGCTCAACCACAGCCCCTCGAATTCGGCGCCGTGGTGGCGGTTATAGAAGATCAGCCGGCGTTGCTGCGTGTCCAACAGCACCACCTTGTTCTCGTGGGTCAGGCCCGCCTCGACCAGCGCCAGGAAACTGGGGTGGCTGAGCATTTCCGGCCAGTTCACCGCCAGCGGGCGCAGCAGGTCGATCGCGAAGTGCCAGCTGTCCGAGTGCCCCGGCACGCGGGCCCTGAGCCGCAGCGTGCCGTTGTGCATGAGCTGGAAGCGCTCGCTGACCTTGATCGGATGCGCGTTGTCGGCGAGGTCCGAGCCGCGTGTGCGCAGGCGGAGGTGGAGGCACAGTTCGGCATCCTGCAGCGACTGCAGGCGCCGGTCGATCGCCGCCGCGTCCACCTGGGCGTACCGTTCCAGCAGCGGCTCGCCGCCGGCGTCGAAGCCCATCAGGCCCCAGCCGTCCTTGTTGAAGGCGGCGGCGGCCTCGACCAGTTCGCGCGGCACGTTGCGGCCGGCCGGCTTGTGCAGGATCAGGCACATCAATCGAGTCTGGCCACCAGCACGTCGGTGGCCTTGAACAGTGCCAGGGCCTGGTCGCCTTCGCGCAGCGGCAGGCGGTCGACCGAGCTGGTGGTCACCACCGCCGAAACGATGCCGAGGCTGGTCTCGATCTCCACTTCCGAGACCACCGAGCCGCGGCGGATGTTGACCACGGTGCCGCGCAGCTGGTTGCGGGTGTTGACGCCGGTGATGGACATGACGGTCGGGTTGCTCCGCAGTATGGTGGAGGGGATTGCCGTGTACGCGTCCGCCCCGTTACGAGCCGGATCCCGGCTTGTAGATCTGGTCGAACACGCCGCCGTCGCCGAAAAACTTCGGTTGTGCCACGCGCCAGCCGCCGAACTGCTGGATGCCGGTGAGCTCGATCTTCGGGAAATCCTTGGCGTGCGCGGCGGCGACCTTGGGGTCGAGCGGACGATAGTGGTTCCTGACGATGATCTCCTGCGCTTCCGGCGTGTAGAGATAACGCAGGTAGGCTTCGGCCACCTTTTCGGTGCCGTGCTTCCTGGCGTACTTGTCCACCACCGCCACCGGCGGCTGCGCCAGGATCGACAGCGACGGCGCCACGATCTCGAACTTGTCGGCGCCGAACTCGTCGAGCGCCAGGTAGGCTTCGTTTTCCCAGGCGATCAGCACGTCGCCCAGGCCGCGCTGGGCGAAGCTGGTGGTGGAGCCGCGCGCGCCGGAGTCGAGCACAGGCACGTTCTTGTACAGGCCGGCGACGAAGGCGCGTGCCTTGGCGTCGTCGTTGGCGTTGTGCTTCAGTGCGTAGGCATAGGCCGCCAGGAAGTTCCAGCGTCCGCCGCTGGAGGTCTTGGGATTGGGGGTGATCACCGCGACGCCCGGCTTCACCAGGTCGTCCCAGTCCTTGATGCCTTTGGGGTTGCCCTTGCGCACCAGCAGCACGACGGTGGAATTGTAGGGCGTGCTGTCGCCGGGCAGGCGCGACTGCCAGTTGTCCGGCAGCAGATCGCCGTTGTCGTGCAGCGCGTCGATGTCGGAGGCGATGCCCAGCGTCACCACGTCGGCTTCGAGGCCGTCGATCACCGAGCGGGCCTGCTTGGAGGAGCCGCCGTGCGACTGTTTGATGCTCAGCTCCTCACCGGTCTTCGCCTTCCACTCAGCAGTGAATTTGGCGTTGATCTGCTGGTACAACTCGCGCGTGGGGTCATAGGACACATTGAGCAATTCCGCCGCCTGGCCGTGCAAGGGCAGGAGGGCGGCGGCGAAGAGCGCGGGTACGGCGAGGCGGCGCAGCATGGGCAGGGCTCCGGGAAACGGTGAGGAGCCGCTATCTTGCAAGTCCGCCTATATTTTTAAAAAGAATATTAAGTGAATATGATATTTCGAAAAGGCATAACAATCAGCTTTCCGGTCCGTCCATAAGTTCCAGCATAGCGCCCTCCGGATTGCCCAGGCGCAGGATCGCGCCGGACTGGCCGAGTTGCAGCACCGCCAGCAGTGCCGTGCCCTCGGTGCAAGGCGCCGCATCCACCACTTCGCCGACCGCCTGGCCGTCGCCGCCGGCCGCATACAGCTGGCTGCCGGGCACCACCCCGGCCGCTGCCGTGTGCGCGCGGAACATGCGGCGCTTGAGGTTGCCGAGATAGTGCATGCGCGCCACGATCTCCTGCCCCGGGTAGCAGCCCTTGCTGAAGCTGATCGCACCGAGCCGGTCGAGGTTCAGCATCTGGGCCACAAAATGATCGGCGGTCGCCGGGCGGATCGAGGGCAGCCCGGCTAGGATGTCGAGCAGCCGCCAGGCCGCGGTGCCGACCGGAACCGCCTGCTGCGCCAGCGCCGGCCACAGCGTGCGCAGCCGCTCCGCGCCGGCATGCACGGTGTAGCGTTCCACCGTTCCCGGCCGGCGGATCACGGCCAGATCGCCAGCTGCCGCGCAGTCCCAGTCCTGTGCCGGCACCGGCAGGCCGGCGCCGGCGAGCAGCTCGGCGGCCTGCGGGCCGGCCAGGCCCAGGGCGCAGTACCCGGCGGCTTCCTCCAGCGTCACCTTCGCCCGCAACACGAACATGCGCAGCCGCTTGAGGGTGGCAGGCAGGGTGTCGCGGCGCGCTTCCAGCACGATGGCATCGCCGTCACGTCGTAGCGCGAACAGGTCGAGCACGCGCCCCTTGGGGCTGTTGTAGGTGGCCAGCTGCACATGCGCCGGAACGAGCTGGCGCAGGTCGTTGCTGAGCTGGTTTTGCAGAAATGTGTCGGCCTCGGCGCCGGCGGCGCGGATCGCGCCGAGCTGGAGCAGCGGGGTCACCGTCGTGCCGGAAAGCGCCGCGGCCGCTTCTTCCTCGATGCCGCCGAACGCGGCGTCGCCGTGCGCGTCGAGGCGCAGCGAGGGGGCCGACAGCCACGCTGGATTGCTCATGTGCGGAGGAATTGCCGGGGGATCGTTGCCATGCAGCTGTGAATTTTGTCACACTAGCATGGATAAGCAGGCCGCCATGAATTCCAATTCCCCAAGCAACACCCCAGCTCAGGCGCCGGCGTCCGCCGTGGACGCGCCAGCGCAGGCGGGGAGCGCGGACCTGGCCGTAGCGCCGGTGACCGCCGCGCCACGCGAACTCGGTGGGCGCAAGGACGGCACCGAACCGACCCGCTTCGGCGACTGGGAGAAGCATGGCCGCTGCATCGATTTCTGAGTCCGCTGGCGTTCGCACGGCTTGCGCCGCCTGATGTCGACGGACGCCCAGGGACGTCAATAATTTCAAGGAAACCGTCATGTCAGCAAAATCGTCCGCCGAACGAGCCGCAGCGCGTCCCCTGTCACCTTTCATGCTGGGGCAGTATTACCGCTTCCAGATCAGCTCGCTGCTGTCCATCACCCATCGCATCACCGGCGTCGGCCTGGCGCTGGGCACGCTGTTCCTGGCCGCCTGGTTGATGTCCGCGGCGACGGGGCCGGCGGCCTACCAGCGCTTCGCCGCCTGCGCGCGCAGCCCGATCGGGCTGATCCTGCTGCTGGGCTGGAGCTGGTCGCTGCTGTACCACCTGTGCAACGGTGTGCGCCACCTGGTGTGGGATGCCGGTTACGCCTTCGAGAAGAAGAACGTCGACGCCGGCGGCTGGGCGGTGGTGATCGGCTCGGTCGTGCTCACCGCCGCGGTCTGGCTGACCGCTTATATCTGAATTCGCTTCTGATTCGCTCCGGGAGATCGTCATGAGTCTGCGTTCACCGCTGTCCCAGGCGCGGGGCCTGGGATCGGCCAAGGATGGTGTCGGGCACTGGTGGGCGCAGCGCCTCACCGCGTTGGCGCTGGTGCCGCTGTCGCTGTGGTTCGTCTTCAGCGTCGCGCACTACCGTGTCGCCGACTACGGCACCATGCTGGCCTGGCTGCACAACCCCTACGTGGCGGTGGCGCTGGTGCTGTATTTCATCGCACTGTTCTATCACTCCGCGCTTGGCGTGCAGGTGGTGGTCGAGGACTACGTCGCCAACGAGGCCGCCAAGCTGACGCTGCTGGTGCTGGCGAAGTTCTTCCACTTCGCGCTCGCCGCGGCCAGCGTGTTCGCGGTTCTCAAGATTGCCTTCGGAGCGTATTAATGTCCGCCGCTTATCCCATCGTCCACCATGAATACGACGTGGTCGTTGTCGGTGCCGGCGGCGCCGGCTTGCGTGCCACCGTCGGCCTGGCGCAGGCCGGCCTCAAGACCGCCAACCTGACCAAGGTGTTTCCCACCCGCAGCCACACGGTGGCGGCGCAGGGCGGTATCTCGGCAGCGCTCGGCAACATGGGCGAGGACGACTGGCGCTGGCACATGTACGACACCGTCAAGGGCTCCGACTGGCTCGGCGACCAGGACGCGATCCAGTACATGTGCCGCGAGGCGCCGGCTGCGGTGATCGAGCTGGAGCACTGGGGCGTGCCGTTCTCGCGCACGCCGGAAGGCCGGATCTACCAGCGCCCGTTCGGCGGCATGACCACGCATTACGGCGAAGGCACCGCGCAGCGCACCTGCGCCGCGGCCGACCGTACCGGCCACGCCATGCTGCACGCGATGTACCAGCAGTCGCTGAAGAACCACGCCGAATTCTTCATCGAATATTTTGCCCTGGACCTGCTGACGGATGCCGACGGCTCGGTGCACGGCGTGCTGGCCTGGGACCTGGCCAGCGGCGAGCTGCACCGCTTCCGCGCGAAGATGGTGATCCTGGCCACCGGCGGCTATGGCCGCGCCTACTTCTCCGCCACCTCCGCCCACACCTGCACCGGCGACGGCGGCGGCATGGCGCTGCGCGCCGGCATCCCGCTGCAGGATATGGAGTTCGTGCAGTTCCACCCGACCGGCATCTACGGCTCCGGCTGCCTGATCACCGAGGGCGCGCGCGGGGAGGGTGGCTATCTCACCAACTCCAAGGGCGAGCGCTTCATGGAGCGCTACGCCCCGAACCGCAAGGACCTCGCTTCCCGCGACGTGGTGTCGCGCTCGATGACGATCGAGATCCGCGAAGGCCGCGGCGTGGGCGAGCACAACGACCACATCCACCTGCACCTCGAGCACCTCGGGCCGGAGGTGCTGCACAAGCGGCTGCCCGGTATCTCCGAGACCGCCAAGATCTTCGCTGGCGTGGACGTGACCAAGGAGCCGATCCCGGTGCTGCCCACCGTGCATTACAACATGGGCGGCATCCCCTGCAATTTCCACGGCGAGGCGGTGACCTGCCTCGACGCCAAGACCGACACGGTGATTCCCGGGCTGATGGCGGTGGGCGAGGCGGCCTGCGTCTCCGTGCACGGCGCCAACCGCCTGGGCTCGAACTCGCTGCTTGACCTGGTGGTGTTCGGCCGGGCCGCGGCGCACCGCTGCGCCGAGGTGGTCAAGCCGGGCGCCAAGCACAAGGTCATCTCCAAGGACTCGGAGGAGAAGTCGCTGGCGCGCTTCGACAAGCTGCGCCATGCCAAGAGCGGCAGCCTGTCGACCGCCAAGGTCCGGCTCGACATGCAGAAGACCATGCAGAACCACGCCGCCGTGTTCCGCACCAGCAAGTCGCTGGACGAGGGTGTGATCAAGCTGAAGAAGGACGTCGAGTCGTTCCGTGAGGTCAAGGTGTCCGATGCCTCGCTGGTATGGAACTCGGACCTGATGGAGACGCTGGAGCTGGACAACCTGCTGGGCCAGGCCCTGGTCACCATCAGCTCGGCGCAGAACCGCAAGGAGTCCCGGGGCGCGCACGCGCACGAGGACTACCCGGATCGCGACGACGCCAGCTGGATGAAGCACACCATCGCCTGGCGCAACGGCGAGACCGAGGTGAACATCGGCTATCGCCCGGTGCACACCTGGACGCTGGACGACGAGATGAAGTATGTCGAACCCAAGAAGCGGACGTACTGACTAGGACGCAAACATGGCACAGCTCACCCTGCCGAAGAACTCGAAGATCGACAAAGCCGCCGGCAAGACCTACAAGGCGCCGGCCGGCGCGAAGAACGTGCGCGCGTTCAAGATCTACCGCTACGATCCGGACACCCAGGCCAATCCGCGCGTCGATACCTACGAGGTCGACATGGACGCCTGCGGTCCGATGGTCCTGGACGCGCTGATCAAGATCAAGAATGAGATCGACAGCACGCTGACGTTCCGCCGCTCCTGCCGCGAGGGCATCTGCGGTTCCTGCGCCATGAACATCGACGGCACCAACACGCTGGCCTGCCTGCACGCCTGCGGCGACGTCAAGGGCGACGTGAAGATCTACCCGCTGCCGCACATGCCGGTGGTGAAGGACCTGGTGCCGGACCTGACGCATTTCTACGCCCAGTACGCGTCGATCGAGCCCTGGCTCAAGACCGACACCCCGCCGCCGACGCGCGAGCGCCTGCAGACGGAGGAGGACCGCGCCAAGCTGGACGGCCTGTACGAGTGCATCCTGTGCGCCTGCTGCTCGACGAGCTGCCCCAGCTACTGGTGGAACGGCGACCGCTACCTCGGCCCGGCGATCCTGATGGCGGCGTACCGCTGGCTGGTGGACTCGCGCGACGAAGCGACCGGCGAGCGCCTGGACCAGCTCGAGGATCCGTTCAAGCTGTACCGCTGCCATACGATCCTCAACTGCTCGCGCACCTGCCCGAAGGGCCTCAACCCGGCGCGCGCGATCGCCGAAACCAAGAAGATGCTGGTAGAGCGCAAGGTCTGAAGCCCGTCGGGCGCCGCCAAGCAAGCTTGGCATGACCGATCCCGCCGCCAGCCTCGCACCCCAGGACCGCGGCCGCATCCGCTGGCGTTGCCGGCGCGGCATGCGCGAGTTGGACGTGCTGCTGGAAGGCTATCTGAATTGCCGCTTCGACCACGCGCCGGCGGCGGAACAGCAGGCGTTCCTGCGCCTGCTCGACTGCGAGGACCCCGATATCTGGTCGTGGCTGCTCGGCTATACGCCGCCGCCCGCGGAGCTTGTCGATGTCGTCGCCAAACTAAGAGCTCAGCCATGAATAAATCGCAGGTGCGATTTATTCATGGCTGAGCTCTCTGCGACACTTGACCTGCGCCTGCGCCCGTCGGTGCGGGCGGTGCTCTGGCTGTCGGCGGTGCACATCGCCGCGGTGGCGCTGACCGTGCTGGCCGGGCCGCCGAAGGAAGTCGGGCTGGTGATGGCCGGTCTGTTCCTGGTGTCCTGGTTTACGCTGCGCCGGCACCGCGCCTTCGGCTACGGGCCGCGGGCTCTGACGCACCTGATCTGGCACGCCGTCGGCGACTGGACGGTGGAAGATGCTGGCGGCCACCGCGAGGACGCGGACCTCAGGGGCAGCAGCGTGGTGCAGTCCTGGATCACGGTGCTGAACTTCCAACTGCGCCACGGCGGCACCCGCACCCGTGTGCTGCTCGGCGACGAGCTCGATCCGGAGGCCCTGCGCCGGCTGCGCGCGCGACTGCGCGGCGGATAGGGCGCCCCGGTCCGCTCCACGATCATGTCCGAAAACGGCGAGACTTGGCGCCGCCGCGAGCCTAGACTCGTGCCATGCCGCTCGATGCCGACCTCTGCTACCACCGCCTCAGCGCGCGCGATACGCGCTTCGACGGCCAGTTCTTCGTGGGTGTCACCAGCACCGGCGTCTATTGCCGGCCGATCTGCCCCGTGCGGCTGCCGCGCCGCGATCGCTGTCGCTTTTTCAGCAACGCGGCGGCGGCGGAGCGGGAGGGGTTCCGGCCCTGCCTGCGCTGCCGGCCGGAGCTGGCGCCCGGCCAGGCGCCGGTCGACGCGGTCAGCCGCATCGCCGCCCGCGCGGTAGCGCGAATCGAAGCGGGCGCGCTGAACGAGGCCGGGCTCGAAGCGCTGGCGGCCGAGCTGCAGATCGGCGAGCGCCAGCTGCGCCGCGCGATCGAGCGCGAATACGGCGTGGCGCCGGTGGAGCTGGCGCAGACGCAGCGCCTGCTGATGGCGAAGCGGCTGCTCACCGACACGCGGATCAAGGTCGCCGACGTCGCTTTTGCGAGCGGCTTTTCCAGCCTGCGGCGCTTCAATCACCTGTTCCGCACCCGCTACGGCTTCAGTCCCACCGCGCTGCGCCGCCGCGCCGCGCCCCAGCCGGACGGCGAGACGGTGACGCTGAAGCTCGCCTATCGGCCGCCGCTGGACTGGGATGCGCTGCTGGCATTCCTGGTCGGTCGCGGCGCGGCCGGGGTCGAGGAGGCCGACGGTGGGTGCTACCTGCGCGCCGTGCGCATCGGCGGGCACGCCGGCTGGATCACGGCGCAGCCGGCGGCCGGCGAGGCGGCGCTGCGGGTGGAGGTGGCGATCGCCCTGCTGCCGGTGCTGACCCCGCTGCTGGCGCGGCTGCGCCGCCTGTTCGACCTCGATGCAAACCCGCAGGCCATTGCCGAGCATCTAAGCCGCGATCCCCGGTTGCGCGGATCGTTGGAATCGCGGCCGGGACTGCGTGTGCCGGGATCGTTCGACGGTTTCGAGCTGGCGTTGCGAGCGGTGCTGGGGCAGCAGGTGAGCGTGAAGGCGGCAACCACCTTGTTCGGCCGTTTCTGCCGGGCCTACGGCGAAGCGCTGGACACGCCTCACCCGCTGCTCACGCACAGCGGACCGCAGGCGGAGCGCATCGCGGCGGCGACGCTGGACGAGATCGCGGCGCTGGGTCTGCCGGGCCGGCGCGCCGCCACCGTGCAGGGCCTGGCCCGCGCGGTGAGCGAGCGCCGGCTGCGGCTGGAGCCGGGCCCGGACCCGGCCGCAGTGGTGGCCGGGCTGCAGGAGCTGCCCGGTATCGGCGACTGGACCGCCCAGTACGTGGCGATGCGCGCGTTGCGCGACCCGGACGCGTTCCCGGCCTCGGACCTGGGAATCTATCGGTCGCTGAACGTGTCCAAGCCGCGCGATGCGCTCGCCGCGGCGGAAGCATGGCGGCCCTGGCGGGCCTACGCGACGATGCATCTGTGGCAGGGGTACGGAGCGGGAGGCTGAGGGGGTGGATATGGAGGTGGAACGCGCGATGCACTGCTGCCGGATGGCCAGTCCGATCGGCCCGCTGAGCCTGTACTCCGACGGCCAGTTCATCACCGGGCTGTACATGGCCACCGGCGGCGACATGGATCTCTCCGCGGCCGACGGCGCCGATACGCAGGCGCAGCATGAGAATCCGCTGCTGCGCGAGGCGCAGGAGCAGCTGCGCGCCTACTTCGCCGGGGAATTGCAGACCTTCGACCTGCCGCTGCTGCTGCAGGGCACGGCCTTCCAGCAGCGGGTGTGGCAGGAGCTGCGCGACATCACCTATGGTGAGACCATCAGTTACCGCGAGCTGGCGGCGCGCGTCGGCCAGCCGAAGGCGTCGCGCGCGGTGGGCCTGGCCAACGGCCGCAACCCGATCTCGATCGTGGTGCCCTGCCACCGCGTGATCGGCGCCGACGGTTCCCTGACCGGCTATGGCGGCGGCCTGCCGCGCAAGCGCTGGCTGCTCGACCACGAGCGCGGCGTGCCGCGCACCTGGCTGTCGTTGAACCTGCCGGAATAGGTGGCGACGGCTGTCCGCCGTCCGCCCCGCGGGCTGAGTTACGCCCTGATGGCGAAGCTCTCCACGTAGGCCTGCGGCGCCGAGGGATCCCACACCACGCCGTCGAACAGCCGCTCCGTCTTCAAGGGGCTCTGCGGTACGGCGATGCCCATCGTGCGCGCCACCTCGGCATAGAGGTCGATCCGGTTGACCTCTCGCGCCACCGCCAGGTAATCCACGTCCTGCTGCAGCAGTCCCCAGCGCCGCTGCTGGGTGAGGAACCACATGCCGTGCGACAGGTAGGGGTAGTTCACCTCGCCGTCGTTGAAGAACTTCATGCAGTCGGGGTCCTGCCATTTGCGGCCCAGGCCGTTCTCGTACTCGCCGCGCAGGCGCGCGGCGATCAGGCCGGCCGGGGCGTCGACGTACCCCGCGGCGCTGATGATCCCGGCGACGCGGTCGCGGTTGGCCATGATGTCGATGTAGCGCGAGGCTTCCAGCACCGCCCGGATCATCGCCCGGGCCGTGTTGGGGTGGCGCTCGACGAAGGCGCGGGTGGTGCCCAGGACCTTCTCCGGGTGGTTGCGCCAGATCGCCTGGGTGGTGGTGGCGGTGAACCCGATCCCTTCCTGGATAGCGCGCGCGCCGCCCCAGGGTTCGCCGACGCAATAGCCGTCCATGTTGCCGGCGCGCATGTTCGCCACCATCTGCGGCGGCGGCACGGTGATGACGTTGACGTCGCGCAAGGGGTGGATCCCGGCCGCGGCCAGCCAGTAGTACAGCCACATCGCATGGGTGCCGGTGGGGAAGGTCTGGGCGAAGGTGTAGCGGCGCCCGCCGCGCGCGATCACCTTTTTCAACGAGGGGCCGTCGACCGCCCCCAGCTCGCGCAGCTGCCGCGACAGCACGATGCCCTGGCCGTTGTGGTTCAGGCCCATCAGGATCGCCATGTCCTGGCGCGGACCGCCGATGCCGAGGTGCACGCCGTAGACCATCCCGTACAGAAGATGCGCGGCGTCCAGCTCGCCCAGGCTGAGACGGTCGCGTATCGCGGCCCAGCTGGGCTGCCGCGACAGCGTCACGTCCAGCCCGTGCTTGCGGAACAAGCCGAGTTCGTGGGCCATCACCAAGCTGGCACAGTCGGTGAGGGCGATGAAGCCGATGGTCAGCTTGGTCTTTTCCGGCGTGCCGGGGCCAGCGAGCGGGCTGGCGCCAGGCGCGACCGGCTCGTGCGGGGTCATGCTCGGTTCCTCGTCATTGTTCAACTTGTCGCTCCGCGTTCCAGCAGCAGCCGCGCGAGTTCGGCGAGCTTGAGGCCGCGTTCCATCGCCATGCGCCGGAGCTGGTGATACGCCGCCTCTTCGGTCATGCCCATCTCCTGCACCAGGCGGTACTTGGCCTTGTCGATGACGCGGCGATCCTGCAGTGCCTGCTGCGCCTCCTCCAGCTCGTCGGTGAGCAGACGTTGCCGCTGGAAGTGCGCGGTGGCGACCGCGATCAGGGAACGCAACAGCCCGGGGGAAAAACCTTCGACGGCGTAGGTGCTGATGCCCAGGCGTGCGGCATCGTGCACCAATTCGGTGTCCGTTGACTCGCTGAGCATCAGGATGGGGCGCGGGAAGCGCTTGCCGATCACCGCCAGACCTTCGAGCGTGTCGCGCGAAGGGGAGTCCACGTCGATCAGGATGGCATCCGGCCGCAGCGTGCGTACGGCATCGTGCACGTCCTGTGTTTCCTCCACCACGCCGACCACTTCAAAGCCAGCGCTGGCGAGGGTTTGCGCCAGTTGCTGGGTGCGCTCGGAATGCGCATCGATGATCAGGACTCTGGCGGACATGCGCCGGTAGCTTTGCAAGTTGTGTGCCCGGACGGAAGCCTGTGCGTGATTGTGGCACGTTGCTTGCATCTTTGGTCGTGCAGCCCTTTTTCCGAGGCTCGGAAAACCCAACGGCGGGTTCAGGGCTGCAGCAATCAGTGTGATCCAGGACAAAGGCGTCCGCATGCGCGAAGAGCGCGGCGAGACGTCTTTTTTTTGCCCAGCGCTTCACGGCGAAAGCCGGGACAGCCACTCAATCGACGAGAGCTTAAGGACATGAAACAGGTAATTGAATCGCTGAAGAGCGGCAACTGGCGCGCCCTGCTGGCGTGTTTCCTTTATTTCGATACCGGCTTCACGGTGTGGGTGATGTTCGGGCCGCTGGCACCCTTCATCGGCAAGAACATCACCATGACGCCGGTGCAGCAGGGCTTCCTGGTGGCAGTGCCGGTGCTGTCCGCGGCGATCCTGCGCATCCCGTTCGGCAACGCGTTCCAGTCCTGCAACGGCAGGCTGCTCGCCCTGATGGGCATCGCGCTGTCGGCCATCCCGGCCTTCGTGCTGCTGTTGATGCCGGCGGCACCTTCCTACAGCCTGCTGCTGGTCCTGGGCGTGTTCCTGGGCGTGGGTGGTGCCAGCTTCGCGGTGGCGCTGCCGATGGCGGGCAGCAACTACCCGCCGCGGGTGCAGGGCCTGGTGCTCGGGCTGGCGGCGGCAGGCAACATCGGCGCGGTACTGGACGGCTTCATGTTCCCCGGCCTGGCCGAACACTTCGGCTGGCAGAAGGCCACCGCCGCGGCGCTGCCGCTGCTGGCGCTGACCGCGCTGGCGGTGTTCTTCTGGGCGCGTGACCTGAGCGTGAAGTCGGGCAGCACGCGGCAGGCGGTCGTCGCCTTCTTTCTGCTCCTGGCGGGCATGGTCGGGCTGGTGCTGCTGGTCAACGCCGGCGTGCTGGGGCAGGGCAAGACCGGATTGCTGATGCTGCCGCCGATCGGCGCCGCATTCACCATCGCCTTGCTGCCGCAGCGCTACCGCGCTGTGCTGGCCGAGCGCGACACCTGGGTGATCATGCTGGTCTACAGCATCACCTTCGGCGGCTTCGTCGGCATGTCCTCCTACGTCAGCACGCTGCTGACCACGCAGTACCAGATCAGCAAGGTCGACGCCGGCCTGCTGATGGCGGCGCTCGCCTTCACCGGCGCCATCCTGCGCCCGCTCGGCGGCCTGGTGGCCGACCGCATCACCGGCGTGCGCGCGCTGCTGGTGCTGCTGGCCCTGATCTCGGCGCTGGACTTCACCTTCGCTGGGACCATGCCGCCGCTGGCGAGCGGCGTGGCGCTGTTGTTCGGCATGTACGCCTGCTTCGGCCTCGGCAACGGCGCGACGTTCCAACTGGTGCCGCACCGCTGGAAAGGCAAGACCGGCGTGATGACCGGCATCGTCGGCGGCGCCGGCGGCATCGGCGGCTTCTACCTGCCGGTGATCATGGGCATGGCCAAAGAGAGCACCGGCAGCTACCAGATGGGCTTCGCCACCTTCGGTGTGATTGCCGCGGCCGCGTTCGCCCTGGTGATCCTGCTGCGCGAGCAGTGGCTGGTGTGGGCAGCGGGCACGCTGCACGACGCCACCGGCGAACCGGCCCTGGAAGTGGTGCACGCGGAGTAAGTCCATGAGGATCGTCGTCGTTGGTAACGGCATGGGTTCGCCGGCGCGCTTGCGAAGCGAAGCTTCGCGCGTCGGCGGACGCCCGGCCATGGATGGCCGGGCCGGGCTTTCCCGGATGCGCGATGTCTCGCCAGGGATGGCTGTGCGTTTCCATCGTGAGGACAGACACGCGTGAGTACCAAGATGCGCATTGTAGTGATCGGCAACGGCATGGTCGGTCACAAGCTTTTGGAGCAGCTTGCGGCCGAGGGCCTGGAATCGCTCGAGGTCACGGTGCTGTGCGAGGAATCGCGCCCCGCCTACGACCGCGTGCACCTGTCGGAATTCTTCAGCGGCAAGACCGCCGACCAGCTCTCGCTGGTGGCGCCCGGCTTCTTCGAGCAGCACGGCAACCTGCTGCTCCGGCTGAACGCCAGGGCCACGCAGATCGACAGCGCCGCCAAAACCGTCACCGTCAGCACCGGCGAGACGCTGGCTTACGACAAGCTGGTGCTGGCCACCGGCTCGTTCCCGTTCGTGCCGCCGGTGCCGGGCAAGGACCGGCCGGGTTGCCTGGTCTACCGCACCATCGAGGACCTGGAAGCGATCGCGGCCGCCGGCCGCACGTCCAAGATCGGCGTGGTGGTGGGCGGCGGCCTGCTCGGGCTGGAGGCGGCCAAGGCGCTGAAGGACATGGGGCTGGCCACCCACGTGGTGGAGTTCGCCCCGCGCCTGATGGCGGTGCAGGTGGACGACGGCGGCGGACGCATCCTGCGGCGCAAGATCGAGCAGCTCGGTGTCTGCGTGCACACCGGCAAGAACACGGTGGATATCGTCGACGGCGAGACCTGCCGCCACCGCATGAAGTTCGCCGATGGCGGCTTCCTCGAAACCGACGTGATCCTGTTCTCCGCGGGCATCCGTCCACGCGACGAGCTGGCGCGCCAGGCCGGCCTCGCCATGGGCGAGCGCGGCGGCATCGTGGTGGACGAATGCTGCCGCACCAGCGATCCGGATATTTACGCCATCGGCGAGTGCGCGCTGTACCAGAACCGCATCTACGGCCTGGTCGCTCCCGGGTACCAGATGGCGGCGGTGGTTGCCGCGCAGCTCGCGGGCGCGGCGGAGGCGCCGAAGTTCACCGGCGCCGACATGAGCACCAAGCTCAAGCTGATGGGCGTGGACGTCGCCAGCATCGGCGACGCCCACGGCGCCACCAAGGGCTCGCTGACCTACAGCTTCATCGACGAGCGCCAGCAGGTCTACAAGAAGCTGGTGGTGAGCGAATGCGGCAAGTACGTGCTCGGCGGCGTGCTGGTGGGCGAGGCCGAGGACTACGGCACCCTGCTGCAGATGATGCTCAACCGCCTCCCGCTGCCGGAGCGGCCCGAGAGCCTGATCCTGCCGGCGCTGGATGGCGCCGCCAAGCCCGGCCTCGGCGTCGGCGCGCTGCCGGACGCGGCGCAGGTCTGCTCCTGCAACAACGTGACCAAGGGCGCCATCTGCGCCGCCGTCGACGGCGGCTGCACCACGCTCGGCGCCCTCAAGAGCTGCACCAAGGCGGCCACCTCCTGCGGCGGCTGCGCCCCGCTGGTGACGCAGATCCTCAAGCATGAGCTGAGCGCGCGCGGCGTCGCCGTCAGCAACCACCTGTGCGAGCACTTCCCGTACTCGCGGCAGGAGCTGTATCACCTGGTGCGCGTCGGCCGGATCAAGTCGTTCGACGAGCTGCTCGGGATGCACGGCAAGGGTCGCGGCTGCGACATCTGCAAGCCGGTGGTGGGCTCGATCCTGGCCTCGTGCTGGAACGAACACGTGCTCAAGCCGCGCCACGCCAAGCTGCAGGACAGCAACGACTACTACTTGGCCAACATCCAGAAGGACGGCACCTACTCGGTGGTGCCGCGCGTGCCCGGCGGCGAGATCACCCCCGACGGGCTCATCGCCATCGGCGCGGTGGCGAAGAAGTACGGGCTCTACACCAAGATCACCGGCGGCCAGCGCATCGATCTGTTCGGCGCCCAGGTGCACCAGCTTCCCGTCATCTGGAAGGAGTTGATCGACGCCGGTTTCGAGTCCGGCCACGCCTACGGCAAGGCGGTGCGCACGGTGAAGTCCTGCGTCGGCAGCACCTGGTGCCGCTACGGCGTGCAGGACAGCGTCGGCCTGGCGATCGAGATCGAGAACCGCTACCGCGGCATCCGCTCGCCGCACAAGCTCAAGTTCGCCGTGTCCGGCTGCACCCGCGAGTGCGCCGAGGCGCAGAGCAAGGACGTCGGCGTGATCGCCACCGAAAAGGGCTGGAACCTGTATGTCTGCGGCAACGGCGGCATGAAGCCGCGCCACGCCGACCTGCTGGCCGGCGATCTCGACAAGGACACGCTGGTCAAATACATCGACCGCTTCCTGATGTTCTACGTCCGCACCGCAGACCGCCTGCAGCGCACCTCGGTGTGGTTGGAGAACCTGGAAGGCGGGCTCGACTATCTCAGGCAGGTCGTGTGCGAGGACAAGCTCGGCATCGCCGCCGAGCTGGAAGCGGAGATGCGCCACCTGGTGGACACCTACGAGTGCGAGTGGAAGAAGGCGGTCGAGGACCCGGCGACGCTGCGCCGCTTCCGCACCTTCGTCAACAGCGAGTCCGGCGACAACCGCGTGGTGTTCGTGCAGGAGCGCGGGCAGATCCGGCCGGCCACCGACGAGGAGCGCAATCTGGCTCACAACGCCTTCGACAAGGAGGCCGCATGAGCGCCCGCATGCTATGGCGCACCATCTGTGCGCTGGATGAGATCTGGCCGGACACCGGCGTCGCCGCGCTGATCGGCGACCGCCAGGTCGCGGTGTTTCGCCTCGGCGACAGCGAGGAGGTCTACGCCATCGGCAACGGCGATCCGTTCAGCGGCGCCAACGTGCTGGCGCGCGGTATCACCGGCGATATCGGCGGCGAGCCGGTGGTGGCCTCGCCGGTGTACAAGCAGCACTTCCGCCTGCGGGACGGCGTCTGCGTCGAGGACGTCGGGGTCGCCGTGCCGGTCTACCCGGTGCGCGTCTTCAACGGCGCGGTGCAGGTGGCGCTGTCGGTGGAGTCGCGGCCGCGCGAGCAGCGGCCGCGGCTGGTCATGATCGGCAACGGCATGGCCGGCATGCGCGTGATCGAGGAACTGCTGCGCATCGCGCCGGACGCCTACGACATCACCGTGTTCGGCGCCGAGCCGCACGGCAACTACAACCGCATCCTGCTGTCGCCGGTGCTGGCCGGCGAGAAGCGTTTCGAGGACATCGTGCTGCACGACTTGGCCTGGTACGCCCGGCAAGGCATCGTGCTGCACAGCGGCGACGCGGTGGTGGCGATCGATCGCCGCCGGCGCGTGGTGCGGACGCAGAGCGGGCGCGAGGAGCCCTACGACCGCCTGCTGCTGGCCACCGGCTCGACCCCGAACCGCCTGCCGATCCCGGGCAAGGACCTGCCGGGCGTGCTCACCTTCCGCGACCTGCAGGACGTTAATGCAATGCTGGCCGCTGCGCGCCGGCACCGGCGCGCGGTGGTCATCGGCGGCGGCCTGCTCGGCCTGGAGGCAGCCAACGGCCTGTTGCAGCAGGGGATGGATGTCACCGTCGTGCACGGCCTCGACGTGCTGATGGAGCGGCAGCTCGACGCCTACGCTTCGGCCCTGCTGCGCCGCTCGCTGGAGGCCCGCGGCATCCAGTTCGTGCTCGGCGCCCGCACCGTGGCGGTGGAGGGCACCGACCACGTGACCGGCCTGCGCTTCGCCGACGGCCAGACCCTCGCCGCCGACCTGGTGGTGATGACCGCCGGCGTAACCCCGAACGCGGCGCTGGCGCGGGAGGCCGGGCTGCAGTGCGGGCGCGGTGTGCTGGTCGACGACACGCTGCAGACCTACGATCCGCGCGTTTACGCCGTGGGCGAATGTGTGCAGCATCGCAATGCCACCTACGGCCTGGTGGCGCCGCTGTGGGAGCAGGCACGGGTCTGCGCCGCCCATCTGGGCGGGGTCGGGCACCTGCGCTACACCGGCTCGCTGGTGTCGACCTCGCTCAAGGTCACCGGCATCGAGCTGTTCTCGGCCGGAAATTTCGCGGGCGGTGACGGCTGCGAGGTGCTGATCCTGCGCGATCCGGATGCCGGCGTGTACAAGCGCATCGTGCTGAAGGACAATCGCGTGGTCGGCGCACTGCTCTATGGCGACGCCCGCGACGGCGCCTGGTACCTGCAACTGATGCAGGAGCGTCGCGATGTCGGCGGCCTGCGCGACCGCCTGCTGTTCGGGCGGGCCTACGTGGACGTGGCGGCTGCGGCTTGAGGCCCTAAGCATGACGATGAGCGAGGCTCCCCCGGCGGTACGCACGACCTGCCCCTACTGCGGTGTCGGCTGCGGCGTGCTCGCCACGCCGCGCGGGCAGGGCGCGGTCGACATCGCCGGCGATCCGCTGCATCCGGCGAACTACGGCCGGTTGTGCTCCAAGGGCTCCGCGCTGGGCGAGACTGTAGCCCTGCAGGGGCGCCTGCTGCACCCTCACATCCGCAGCCGCATCGGCCATGACGGCGGCTTCCGCGATCAGCAGGTGAGCTGGGACGAGGCGCTGGACCATGTCGCCGAGGGCTTCGGCCGCATCATCCGGGAGCACGGCCCGGAAGCGGTCGCCCTGTACGTCTCCGGCCAGTTGCTGACCGAGGACTATTACGTCGCCAACAAGTTGGCGAAGGGTTGGTGGGGCACCGCCAACATCGACACCAATTCGCGCCTGTGCATGTCCTCCGCGGTCGCCGGCCACAAGCGGGCCTTCGGCGAGGACGTGGTGCCGTGCAGCTACGACGACCTGGAAAGCGCCGAACTGATCGTGCTGGTCGGCTCCAACACCGCCTGGTGCCATCCCGTGCTGTATCAGCGCATCCTCGCGGCGCGCGCGCGGGAGCCGCAGCCGAAGCTGGTGGTGATCGATCCGCGCCGCACCCCGACCTGCGACATCGCCGACCTGCACCTGCCGCTGCGGGCCGGTACCGACGTGCTGCTGTTCAACGGACTGTTCGCTTACCTGCAGGCGCAGGGCAGGAGCGATGCCGCCTTCATCGCCGACTGCACCGACGGCCTGGAAGCGGCGCAGCAGGCTGCCGCCGGAGCGGCGGATCTGGCCACCGTCGCCGCCGGCTGCGGCGTGGACCCGGAGCGGCTGGCCGAGTTCTATGCGCTGTTCGCGGCCACGCCACGGGTGGTCACGGCGTTCTCGCAGGGCGTCAACCAGTCCAGCGCCGGCACCGACAAGGTCAACAGCATCATCAACTGCCACCTGCTCACCGGCCGCATCGGCAAGCCGGGCGCAGGACCGTTCTCCATCACCGGCCAGCCCAACGCCATGGGCGGGCGGGAAGTCGGCGGGCTGGCGAACATGCTGGCCGCGCACATGGATCTGGAGAACCCGCAACACCGCGAGCGTGTGCGGCGCTTCTGGAACAGCCCGCGTATCGCCGACCGGCCCGGGCTGAAGGCGGTGGACCTGTTCGAGGCGATCGGCGCGGGCAAGGTCAAGGCGGTATGGATCATGGCCACCAACCCGGTGGTCAGCCTGCCGGACGCCGACCGCGTGCGCGAAGCGCTGCGGCGGTGCGAGCTGGTGGTGGTGTCCGACTGCGTCGCCGATACCGACACCGCCCGGCTGGCCCACGTGCTGCTGCCGGCCGCCGCCTGGGGCGAAAAGAGCGGCACGGTCACCAACAGCGAACGCCGCATCTCGCGGCAGCGCGCCTTCCTGCCGGAGCCCGGCGAGGCCAAGCCGGACTGGTGGGCGATCTGCCGCTTCGCGCAGAAGCTGGGTTATGTGGAAGGCTTCAATTTCCGTTCGCCCGCCGAGATCTTCGACGAGCACGCGCGCTTGTCGGCGTTCGAGAACGAGACGGACGGGGCCGCCCCCCGCGTTTTCAACCTGGCCGGGCTGGTCGGGCTGCACGCGGCGCAGTACGACACTCTGGAACCGGTGCAATGGCCGGTGCTGGAGTCCGGGGTGGTATCCAGCCCGTTCGCCGGGAACCGGTTCAGCACCGCCGGCGGCCGCGCCCGTTTCGTCGCCACCCTGCCGCGGTCGCCGCAGCACGCAACCTGCGAGGAATTCCCGCTGGTGCTCAACACCGGCCGCATCCGCGACCAGTGGCACACCATGACCCGCAGCGGCTGCGCGCCGCGATTGACCGCGCACCGGCCGGAGCCATTCGTCGAGGTGCATCCGCAGGACCTGCTGCTGTACGGCCTGCGCGCCGGCGAGCTGGCACGCGTCTCCACCCGCTGGGGCTCGGCGGTGGCCCGCGTGCATCTCAGCAGCGAACAAAGGCGGGGCAGCCTGTTCCTGCCGATCCACTGGAGCGACGCCTTCGCGTCGGACGCCCGCATTGGGGCGGTGGTCAACCCGGTGGTGGACCCGCTGTCCGGCGAGCCGGAGTTCAAGCACACGCCGGCAAGGATCGAGCCGTTCGCGGTCGACTGGTACGGCTTCATCCTGACGCGTGGCATGGCCGAGGTGTCGGACCTGGCCTACTGGGCCCGGGCCGCGGGTGCGCAGTTCCAGCGCTACGAGTGCGCCGGCCGCGGCCGCGACATCGACTGGCAGGCCTGGACGCGCAGCCGCCTGCACGGCGGGGGGCACTGGCTGGACTACGCCGACCCCACCACCGGCATCTACCGCGCCGCCCGCATTGCCGAAGGCAGGCTCGAAGCCTGCGTCTTCGTCTCGCCGCGGCCCGATCTGCCGGAGCGCGAATGGCTCGGCAGCCTGTTCGCCAAGCCGGCACTCGACGCCGCGGAACGCATGGGCTTGCTTGCCGGCCGCGCGTCCTCCGGCTGCGACGCCGGGCCGACGGTGTGCGCCTGCTTCGGTGTCGGCCGCAATACGCTGCGCAACGCCATCCGCCAACACGGCTGCACCACACCCAAACAGCTTGGCGCGCGGCTCAAGGCGGGTACCAACTGCGGCTCCTGCGTGCCCGAGCTGCAGCGGCTCATCGCCGAGACCACGGCCCCCGCCGAATAGGCCGCTTTCCTGCGGGGTTTATCGGAGACGAAAATCCCTGTGTAACAGCAGGTTACGTGGATTCGTGGGCAATGGCGGCGGCAGCCTGTCGATTCGGCCGCATCTCGTTCGATTAACGTGTGAAGGCCGGGGAAAGACTCCGGTCCGCCAACCGCAATCACGAGGAAACAGGAATGCTGATCCAAGCCTATCTGAATTTCGAAGGCCGCTGCGACGAAGCGATCGAGTTCTACCGTCGCGCGCTCGACGCCGAGGTGACCATGCTGATGCGCTTCAAGGACAGCCCCGAACCGCACGACGGTCGCATCGCCCCGGAGGCGATGAACAAGGTGATGCACTCCAGCCTGCGTATCGGCGAGACCATCATCATGGCCACCGACGGTTTCGGCGGCGGCAAGCCCCAGTTCCAGGGCATCACGCTGTCGCTGGCTGTCGCCGATGCCGATCAGGCGCAAAAGCGCTACGCCGCGCTGGCCGACGGCGGCGAAGCCCGCATGCCGCTGGCCAAGACCTTCTTCTCGCCCTGCTTCGGCATGCTCACCGACCGCTTCGGCGTGCAGTGGATGGTGATCGTGCCGGCCTGAGCCCGACAAGCCGAACAACAGGAGACAGGACCATGCGTTTCATGATGCTGATGATCCCCAAGGGCTACGCCACCGCTGAGCCCGACGCCAAGCCGGATGCGAAGGCGGTTGCCGCCATGATGCAGTACAACGACGCCCTGCAGAAAGCCGGCGTGCTGCTCACCCTGGACGGCTTGCATCCGCCGTCCGCCGGCACGCGCGTCAGCTTCAATGCCGGCAAGGCCAACGCCGTCGACGGCCCCTTCGCGGAGACCAAGGAGGTGCTCGGCGGCTACTGGATGATCCAGGTGAAGTCGAAACAGGAGGCGGTGGCCTGGGCTTCGCGATGCCCGGCCGGCGACGGCGATGTGATCGAGGTGCGCCAGGTCCACGAGGTGTCCGAGTTCCCGGAGGACGTGCAAGAGGTCGTGGCGCGCTTCCCTGAAGTGCAGCGCCAGGCGGGGCTGTAGAGGTTGAGGGCCGCGCGGGGCGGGGTTTTCCCGCCCCGTGCGTGTACGGTACGGCGCAGCAGATTGATCCAAGTCAAGGCTGCGGGAACGCCGATGCACTAAAAAGTACCGAGCGGGCGTGCGCAACCCAGGCGCAAGGAGGGGCATGATCCCCGTCGCCCCCGGAGGCCGTATGCGTGAGAATCTGCCCGTAATCGACCGGGAAGTCGTGCTTGCGGACGACCAGATCATGGTTTCGAGAACCAATCTCGAAGGCGTGATCGAGTACGTCAACAAGGATTTCGTCGCCCTCAGCGGCTTTGCCGAGGACGAGCTGATCGGGCAACCGCACAACATCGTCCGCCACCCGGATACCGCGCCCGCCGTGTTCGTCGACCTGTGGAGCACCATACAGGCCGGTCGGCCGTGGATCGGCATGGTCAAGATCCGCTGCAAGGATGGCGGCTTTTGCTGGACCGAGGCGCGCATCACCCCGATCCGGCGCAGCGGCGAGATCGTCGGTTACCTCTCGGTGCGGCATAAGCCGAGCCGTGAGCAGATCGCCGAAGCGGCCGACGTCCACCTGCGCATGAAGGCCGGCGACCGCAGCCTGCGGGTGGTTCACGGCGTGCCGCACCGTTGGCGTCCATTCCTCAGCGATGCGTATTGGCGCTTCGCCGCCATGCCCCTCAAGCTGCGCATATTCGGGACGGCGCTGGCGCCGCTGCTGATGTTCGCTGCCCTTGAGGCGGGCGAATGGCTCGGCTTGTTCGGTCCTTGGCGCGGCGCGGTACTGGCCGGTTCGTGGCTGCTGTCCATCGCCTGGATCGGGGTTTTCACCTGGTATGCCGGCACGCTGGCCGAGGACATGCGCAAGGCCGGGGATGCCTGCCGCGCGGTCAGCGAGGGCGATTTCACCACCGCCCTCGACATCGGCCGTTCCGACGACGGCGGACGGCTGTTCCAGAGCGTGTGCATGATGCAGACGCAGACCGGCTTCAACCTTTCCGAAGCGACGCGCAAGGCGGAGGAGCACCTGCGCATACGCATCGCGCTCGACTGCGCCACGCGCGGCATCATGGTGGCGGACGCCGAAGGCATCATCATCTACGGCAATCCGGCGGTGACCCGGATCCTGGGCGCGGCGGAAGCGGACATCCGCAAGGATCTGCACGACTTCTCCGCCACGGCCATCGTGGGCACCCGCTTCGACCGTTTCCACAAGAATGCGGCCTTGCAACGCGATCTGCTGGCGCGGTTGACGGAGCCCTACCGCACTCCCGTCACGATCGGCGGGCATCAATTCGAGCTGGTGGCCAGCCCCATCTTCGACGAGCGCAAGCAGCGCCTCGGAACGGTGGTGGAGTGGAGCGACAAGATGGGTCACGCGCAAGTAAAGGAGGTAATCGGCGATGCCATCCGCGGCGACCTGGCGCGGCGCGTCGACCTGGACAAGACTTACGGCACCACCCGTGAGCTGAGCGTGGAGATCAACCGCCTGCTCGACCAGTTCAAGCGCGTGCTGGAGGACCTCGGCGAGATGCTGGCGGCCCTGGCCGCCGGCGACCTGGGACATCGCGCCTCGGGCGACTACACCGGCGTCTTCGCCCGCATGCGCGACGACGCCAACCACACCGCCGAACGCCTGGCGGAGATCATCGCGCGCATCCGCAGCGTCGCCGGCAGCGTCAACACGGCCGCGCGGGAGATCGCCGCCGGCAATTCCGAGCTGTCCAGCCGCACCGAGGCCCAGGCCGCCAGCCTGCAGGAAACGGCCAGCTCGATGGAGCAGATGAGCAGCACCGTGCGGCAGAACGCCGGCCGCGCCGGGCAGGCCAGCGAGCTTGCGGCCGGAGCCTCGGCAGTGGCCGCCAAGGGCGGCGAGGTGGTAGGCCGGGCGGTGGACACCATGCACGGCATCAGCGCCAGCTCGAAGAAGATCTCGGAGATCACCGGCATCATCGACGGCATCGCCTTCCAGACCAACATCCTCGCCCTCAATGCAGCGGTGGAAGCCGCGCGCGCTGGCGAAACCGGGCGCGGGTTCGCGGTGGTCGCCACCGAGGTCCGCAGCCTGGCGCAGCGCTCGGCGGCGGCGGCCAAGGAGATCGCCGCGCTGATCGTGGATTCCGCCGGAAAGATCGACGGCGGCTCGCGGCTGGTGGAAGAGGCCGGGCGGACCATGCAGGAGGTGGTGGGCTCGGTGCAGCGGGTGACCGAGGTGATCGGGGAGATCTCCGCCGCCACCCGTGAGCAGAGCACGGGGATCGAGCAGGTCAATGTCGCCATCAACCAGCTCGACCAGACCACCCAGCAGAACGCCGCGCTGGTGGAGGAAGCCGCGGCGTCGGCCAAGGTCATGCAGGAACAGGCGGAAAGTCTGGCCGCCTCGATCGCGGTGTTCCGGCTCGATCAGGAACCATCGCAGGACCGTCCGCGTGCGGTCAGGGCGGCGTAGGCTGCTGCCTCGGGAGTTCGCCACAAAATCGTTATCGTCGTTCCCGCGAAGGCGGGGACCCAGTTCTGCTTTAGGCTTCGTTCAAAATCGACAACTGGATTCCCGCCTGCGCGCGCCTGCGCGGGAATCACGAGAAATACTGTTGAACGAATTTCCGAGACGCGACCACTAGGGCAGCGCGGTCCAGCGCAGCACGCTGCCCGCTTCGCAGCGACCCTCTCCCGCCGGCACCCAGGCGAGCACCTGGGCCGCGGCGAGGTTGCTGAGCATGTGCGAGTCCTGCTTCGGTAGCGGTTGCAGCAGCGCGGTGGCGTCGCTGTCGTAATCCAGGCTCATGCGCAGCAGGCGCACGCGCTGCGGGTCCCGCTCCACCGCCTGCGCCAGGCGCCCGGCGGACCAGGACGGGCCGGGCCTGGCCACCCCTTCCAGGCAGTCCAGCGCCCGCCGTACGTGCAGCGCCATGCTGATCAGCACCGCGCCGGGGTTCCCCGGCAGGGCGAGGTGCACGCGGTTGTCGCGCACGCCGAAGAACAGCGGCTTGGCGGGCTTCTGCGCCACCTTCCAGAACACGCGGCGCAGGCCCAGGCTCTCCGCCGTGGCGGGCAGGAAGTCGTGCTCGCCGACCGAGGCGCCGCCCGCGCTGATCACCACGTCGGCGTCGTTCAGCGCGCGCTCCAGCGTGTCCCGCACCTGCGCGGCATCGTCGTGCAGGTGCTCGATCTGCGGCGCCGGGTAACCCCAGCGCTGCAGCACGGCGCCGATCAGCGGGCCGTTGCTGTCGTGGATTTCCCCCGGCTTGAGCGGCGTGCCGACCGGCCGGACCTCGTCGCCGGTGACCAGCACGCGGATGCGCGGCCGGCGCGCCGCGCGGACGTGCTCCAGATCCGCGTTGACCAGCGAGGCCAGCAGGCCCGGCGTGATGCGCTGGCCCGCCGCCGCGACGGCGCTGCCGGCGCGCAGTTCCTCGCCGCGCCAGCGGATGTTCTTCTGCGGCCAGGGGGCGGTGAACAGCAGCGTCTCGCCGTCGCGAACGGCGCGTTCCTGCGGCAGCACCGTATCGGCGCCGGGGGGGAGCGGCGCGCCGGTGAAAATGCGCGCCGCCGTGCCCGGCGCCAGCGGGGCCAGGTTCTCGTGCGGTCCCGCCGCGAGCCGCACAGACACCGGCAGGCGTGTCGGCGCCGCCGCCGAAGCCTGCGCCGTATCGGCGGCGCGGAGGGCGTAACCGTCCATGGCGCTCTGGTCGAAGCGCGGCAGGTCGGTGGCGGCGACCGCGGGCTCCGCCAGCACGCGGTTCAGGGCAGCGGCAAGCGGCACGTCCTCGGCGGGCAGGGGATGGAGATTCAGCGGGTAGGCGTCGAGCGCCTGTTCGAGCGGGATCATGCGTCGCTTCCGGTTTCGCGTTCGCCGATGTGATGTTCGATGAGCGCCCATTCTTCCGGGGTGTTCACGCTCCAGCCCCAGAGAGGCCACTCGGCGTAGTCGGCCTCCGCCACCCGGTAGCTCTTCAGCCACTCCCGCGGCGCGGTACCGCCCTCGTCGAGGTAGCGGCGCAGCTCCGGCCGCAGGCGTCGCGGGATCAGGCTGCACAAGGGTTGCCGGCCGCGGCCGTCGTGCACGAGCGCCACATCGGCCCCGACGCGAGTCAGCGCCGAATCCAGGCGTTCCGCCAAGTCGCCCGGCAGCAGGGGCGCGTCCCCCGGCACGCACAGCACCCACTCGGCCGCCGCGGCAGCGAGACCCGCGGCGATGCCGGCAAGTGGGCCGCGGCCGCGATAAGCGCCGTCGTCCACCACCCTGGCGTAACGCGCATACTCGCCCGGCGAGCGGTTGGCCACGATGATCGCCTCATCCGCCTGCGGCCGCACGCGCTCCAGCACGCGCTCGATCAGCGGCCGTCCGAGCAGCGGACGCAGCGGCTTGTCCACGCCCTGCAGCCGCTCGCCCGCGCCGCCGCAGAGGATGACGGCAGAAATGTGTCTCATGCGCGTATTGCGCTGGTTCCGGGGCGCTCCGTCAAGCGGGAGGGGAAGGCCGTGCGGCTCCCTTCGGCGTCAACGCTCCCGGACGGTGTGCTCTAATGTCATCGCGAACTTCCCGGAACGAGCGACGATCCAAGGACCCTGCATGCTGCCCGAGAACCCGGCCACGGACATCGAAGCCGCCGCCGTTCCCGATTACCTGATCTCCACCTACGAATGGGCCTACGTCACGCCCCGCGCGGTGCGGATCTTCGAGCGGCAGTGGCTGGTCAACCTGATCCTGTGGGGCAACTACGCGCGCCTGAGCGGCCTGGCGCTGGATGCCCTCGGCGCGAACCTGGATGGCCGCACCCTGCAGGTCGCCTGTGTCTACGGCGACCTGACCGTGCGGTTGCACGCGCGCCATGCACCACAAGGGCAGCTCGACGTGGTCGACGTGCTGCCGGTGCAGATCGGCAACCTCGCACGCAAGATCAGCGTCGCCGGTCTGCCTGCCTCGGCGGTGGGGATTCACCAGGCGGATAGCAGCGCGCTGCCGTTCGCCGCCGGCTATTACGACCGGGTGCTGCTGTTTTTCCTGCTGCATGAGCAGCCCGAGGCGGTGCGCCGCGAGACCCTGGCGGAAGCGTTCAGGGTGCTCAAGCCGGGCGGCAGGCTGGTGATCGTGGACTATCACCGGCCGCGGGCGTGGAACCCGCTGCGCGGGGTGATGCTCGGAGTCCTGGCGGCGCTGGAGCCGTTCGCCCTGGACTTGTGGCGGCAGGAGATCGCGGCCTGGTTTCCGGAGCGGCCGGCCTCCGTCCGTAAGAGGATTTTGTTCGGAGGCTTGTACCAGGTGGTTGAGGTTGTGCGCTAGCCAGCACGTGTAGGTCCGAACCGCCGGAGGCGTTTCGGACGCATTTCAAACGTTCGCTCCCCGCGATACGCTTGGGACTAGAGGCCAGCTCAGAGGGTCAGGGGGGATGCCCAATCATCGGCGAGCCTACGTGCCGGGCGGCACGTGGTTCTTCGCCGTCAAACTGCTGCAGCGGTATGGCAACGACCTGTTGATCCGCGAAGTCGACTTGCTGCGTTCGGTTACCGGCCGGGTGCGTGGGCTTCGTCCTGGAGTTCCCTTCAAGATTGAATCCGCTCAAGCATGGCCTTGTCGGGCGTGTTGCCGATTGGCCATATCCAACGTTTCATCGAACTGTTCAAGCGGGAGTCTATCCGATCGATGGTGCGGCAATGCTTCGGCTTCGGTCGCTGGGGATGAGTGACATGCGTCCGAAACGCCTTCGGCGGTTCGGACCTACGCTGGCTGCGTTGGACGACTTTGGGGAGGTAGAAGCAGCATATTGCCCCTCCAAGGGGCGAGGTGTTACCATGGTGACACTTATCATCTGGTAAAGGCCATATGTCCACTACATCGCTAAAACTCCCGGATGACGTGAAGCAGCTTGCGGCTGCTGCGGCAAAGCATCGCGGCGTAACTCCACATGCTTTCATGGTAGATGCCATACGTACGGCCGCCGCCGCCGCGGAGCAACGTGCCGAATTTGTCGCTGAGGCGCAGGCGGCCAGGGCCGAGGCCGTCAAGTCGGGTCGCGGCCATGCGGCCACCGAAGTCCATGCCTATCTGGCCGCTCGTGCCCAACGCAAGAACGTCGCTAAGCCAAAGGCCAAGTCTTGGCGCAGCTGATCTATTCGCCGCGGGCTCTATCTGATCTCGAACGTCTCACGGATTTCTTGCTTGAGGCGGATCCGTCAGCGGCTCCCGCAACCATTGGCCTCATAACGGAGGCGGTCCAGGTCCTCGCCAACCATCCCGAGATTGGGCGTCCTGCCGAAAGCGGTCTGAGAGAGCTGGTCATTTCACGTGGGCGCTCCGGTTACGTGGCGCTTTACAGCTACGAGGTGGTGTATGACACTGTTCTTATCCTGGCAGTGCGCCATCAACGCGAAGCTGGTTATCTCCCTTTCGGAGATGCGTAGGCATTACGAAGGCTGATCGATCTCAAGCCACCAGCCGATGCAACAACGCCACCAGCGCGGGCTGTCTTGCCTTCGGATCCTCGAACTCGCGCGCGTTGACGTGCAGCCGCTTCTGTCCTTCCAGCTTGTAGACCTTGGGCTGCCCCTGGATCAGCTTGATCAGCTTAGCCGGTTCCAGCTTCGGCTGCGGGCCGAAGTCCAGGGTGGCGGACTTGGCGCCGGCGCGGATCTTGGACAGGCCGAGCTGCTCGCCCAGCTGGCGCAGGCGCGCGGTTTCGAACAGGTGCTCGGCCTGCGGCGGCAGCAGGCCGAAGCGGTCGATCATCTCGACTTTCAGCTCGTCGAGCGAGGCGGCGTCGTGGGTCTCGGCGATGCGCTTGTACAGCACCAGGCGGGTGTGGACGTCGGGCACGTAGGCTTCCGGGATCAGGGCCGAAATGCCGAGGTCGACCTCGCAGGCGGCGTGGCCGAACGGCTGGTCGTCGATGCGGCCTGACTGCAGCGCGCGCACCGCCCCGGCCAGCAGGTCGGCGTAGAGGGTGAAGCCGATCTCCTCAATCTGGCCGGACTGGTTTTCGCCCAGCAGCTCGCCGGCGCCGCGGATCTCCAGGTCGTGGGTGGCCAGGGCGAAGCCGGAACCGAGCTCGCCGAGGTGTTCGATCGCTTCCAGGCGCTTGGCCGCGTCCGGCGTGAGGGCGCGGCGGCTCGGCACCATCATGTAGGCATAGGCGCGGTGGTGGCTGCGGCCGACACGTCCGCGCAGCTGGTGCAGTTGCGCCAGCCCCAGGTGATCGGCGCGGTCGATGATCATGGTGTTGGCGGTCGGCACGTCGATGCCGGACTCGATGATGGTGGTGCACACCAGGATGTTGAAGCGGGCGTGGTAGAAGTCCAGCATCACCTGCTCCAGGTCGCGCTCGCGCATCTGGCCGTGGGCGAAGCGCACGCGGCCTTCGGGCACCAGCTTCTGCAGGTCGCCGCTGAAGCGCTCGATGTCGCGCACCTCGTTGTGCAGCACGTAGACCTGGCCGCCGCGGCGCAGCTCGCGCAGGCAGGCCTCGTACACCAGCGCGTTGTCCCACTCCGCCACGAAGGTGCGGATGGCCAGGCGCGAGGCCGGCGGGGTGGCGATGATGGACATGTCGCGCAGGCCGGCCAGGCTCATGTTGAGCGTGCGCGGGATCGGCGTGGCGGTGAGCGTCAGCAGGTGCACCTCGGCGCGCAGGTTCTTCAGCTTCTCCTTGTGGCGCACGCCGAAGCGGTGCTCCTCGTCCACCACCACCAGTCCCAGGTCCTTGAAGCGCACGTCGTCCTGCAGCAGGCGATGGGTGCCGATGACGATGTCGAGCTTGCCCTCGCGCAGCTCGTCGAGCATCACCGCCTGTTCCTTGGTGCTGCGCAGGCGCGACAGCGCGGCGATGCGGATCGGCCAGTCCGCAAAGCGGTCGCGGAAATTCTTTTCATGCTGCTGCACCAGCAGCGTGGTGGGCGCCAGCACGCACACCTGCTTGCCGGCGCGGGCGGCGGCGAAGCAGGCACGCAGCGCCACCTCGGTCTTGCCGAAGCCGACGTCGCCGCACACCACACGGTCCATCGGCTTGGAAGCCGCCAGGTCGGCCAGCACCGCGTCGATGGCCTTCTGCTGGTCCGGCGTGGGCTGGAACGGGAAGCCCTCGCAGAAGCGGGCGTAGTCGGCGCTGTCGATCTGCAGCGGCGTACCGCTGCGGGCGGCGCGGCGCGCCTGGATCTGCAGCAGCTCGGCGGCGACGTCGGCGGCGCGCTCGCGGGCGCGGGCGCGGGCCTTGGCCCAGCGCTCGGAGCCCAGGCTGTGCAGCGGTGCCGCATCCGCCTCGGCGCCGGTGTAGCGGTGGATGAGATTCAGCGAGGCTACCGGCACGTACAGCTTGTCGCCGTCGGCGTATTCCAGCACCAGGTACTCGGCCTCGACGCCGCCGGCGTCCAGCTTCTGCAGGCCACGGTAGCGGCCCACGCCGTGCTCGACGTGCACCACTGGCGCGCCCTCCTGCAGATCGTTCAGATCGCGCAGGATGGTTTCGGGATCGCGGATCTTGCCGCGCTTGCGCACCGCCATCGGCGCGCGCTGGCCGAACAACTGCGCCTCAGCGATCAGCGCGATGCCGGCGGCCGGGATGCGGAAGCCTTCCTGCAGCGGCCCCAGGGTGATGCCGTAACGGTTGCGGTCGGCGGCGAAGGCGTTCCAGCCCTCGTGCACACGGCTCTGCAGCCCCAGCGGCTTGAGCCAGTCGAGCACGGCTTCGCGGCGGCCGGCGGACTCGGCCACGAACAGCACGCGATCGCCGCTGGCGGCGAGGAAGCTCTTGATCGCGTCCACGCCGCCGGCCAGGGGTTCGGCGATGGGCGGCGTTTCCGCGGCCGGTTGCGCCAGGATCGCGGCGGCCGGCCAGGCGGCCAGGCGCTGGCGCGCCTGCGCCGGCTGCAGGAACAGGTCGGCCGGCTTCATCAGCGGCCGTTCCAGGTTGCCCGAATAGCGTTCGTGCCGCTCCTCGATCTGCTTCCAGTCGGCCGCCAGCGCGAAATCGATGTCATCCGCCTCGATCACCAGGCCGGAGGCGGGCAGGTAGTCGAACAGCGTCGACGTACCCTGGCCCTCGCCGAAGAACAGCGGCAGATAGGCCTCGATGCCGCCGGGCATCAGCGACTTGCTGACCTCGGTGTAGACGCGCGAGCGCGCCGGGTCGCCCGGGAAATACTCGCGGTAGCGGCGCCGGAAGGTCTCGATGCCGTCCTTGTCGGTGGGGAACTCGCGTGCCGGCAGCAGGCGCACCTCGCCGACCTTGTCGGTGGAGCGCTGCGTCTCGGGGTCGAAGCGGCGGATGCTCTCCACCTCGTCGTCGAACAGGTCCAGCCGGTAGGCCTCGGTTGAGCCCATCGGGAACACGTCGATCAGCGCGCCGCGCACGGCGAACTCGCCCTGCGTCTGCACCTCCGACACGCTCTGGTAGCCGGCGGCGACCAGGCGTTCGCGGAAGGCGTGCGGTTGCAGGCGGTCGCCCGCCTTGAGCAGCAGCACCCGCCCGTCGAGCCAGGTGCGCGGTGGCAGCCGCTCCAGCAGCGTGCCGGCCGTCACGATCAGCACGCCGCGCCGCAGCTGCGGCAGCCGGTACAGCACCGCCAGGCGCTCGGACAGGATTTCCTGGTGCGGCGAGAACGGGTCGTAGGGCAGCGTTTCGGTGTCGGCGAAGTGCGTCACCGGCAGTTGCGTGCCAAGGAAGAATCGCAGTTCCTCCTCCAGCCGGTAGGCATGCTGCTCGCCCGCGGTGACCACCACCACCAGCCCGGCTTGCCGCAGCGCCGCTTCGGCGATCGCCAGCGCCGCGGCGGGGCCGGGCAGGCCCGGCCAAACGGCGCGCGCCCCGGCCGCTGCGGGCAGAGGCAGGGAGGCAAGAACCGGCGGAGGGGTGTCGGACACGGGCTGCATAGAACCTAGCAAGGCCGCGGATTATCGCGCCATGCCGCGGCGCCTGCCAGTCGCGGCGGTGCTACAAGCCTTCGCAGGTCTCCCCATAGTGGCGCCCGAGCACCCGGTAGGCCTGGAGCATGATGCTGGCGCGCCGCTTCTCGAACCTTGTTGGACTGTGGAAGATGCCAGCGACCGGCAACTGTGCTGAACCTCACACCGGCCTACTCGGGAACGTGGATATGCTGCTTGATGTGCTTGAGGTTGGTGACGATGGTGAAGGTCATGATGACGAGCAGCGACCATGAGCTCCACTTGCCGACCTGCACGACGGACCATCCACCGAGCTGGTTGGGATATCGCCAGACGCCGAAGAAGGTGCCGATGTTCTCGGCCACCCACACGAAAAAGCCGATCAGGATGAAGGCCAGGAACAGGGGCATGCTGCGCTCCCGGTCGAACGGGCGGAACACCACCGAGGACCGCGCGTACAGGCCCAGTGTTACAGCGGCCAGATACCAGCGGTAGTCGCCGATGTAGCGATGGGTGAAGAAATTGAGATAGATCAGTATGGCGACGAGGGTCGCCATCCAATACGGCGGATGGTGTTTCACCCGCAGATCCAGCAGGCGCCAGGACTGGATCATGTAGCTGCCGACGGCGGCATGCATGAATCCCGCGAACAGCGGCACGCCCAGCACCTTGGTGTAAGCGAAGTCGGCATAGCTCCAGGAATGGATCGGCCCGGAGGTCTTGAACACCTCCAGCACGAAGCCGACGGCGTGGAACAGGCTGACCGCCTTCAGTTCGTCCCAGGTCTCCACCTTGGCCCAGACCATCCAGGCCTGGATCGCCAGCGCGACGAGCAGCAGTGCGTCGTAGCGCGGCAGGCCCCATAGGCCCGCTCGCGGCATGGCGAATACCGCCGCAAAGAACAAACCGGCGAACAGACAGGCACGGGCCTGCTTGAGGCCGAAGTAGAGGAACTCGACGGCGAACCGGGATACGCCCGCCAAGTCGGATATAGGGCGGGGCCGCAGGAGGTAGCGGTCGAGGGCGAGGCGGTACATGGCTGCGCATTGTCGCGGCAGGATGTGCAGGCAGTGCGGCCGAATCGTGCAGGAAGTGTGGCGCTTCAGGCCGGTGGACGTCTTGACTTAAGCAATGAACTATAGTTCAATCCTTAAAGAAATGAATTGTTATTCACGCTATGGCGTATCGTGAAACGGCTTCAGTCCGGGCGCGCAAGGACGGCGTGCGGCAGTCGATCCTCGAAGCCGCCCGCACGCTGGTCGCCGAGGGCGGCTTCCGCGCCGCGCAGATGGCCGCGGTGGCGCCCCGCGCCGGCATCGCCACCGGCACCATCTATCGCTATTTCCCGACCCAGATCGAACTGTTCGCGGAGACCTTCCGCAGCAGTTCGCAGCGCGAGGTGGATGCGATGCAGGCGGCCGCGGAGGGCGAGGGCGATTGCCGGCAGCGCCTCAGCGGCGCGGTCCATACCTTCATCGCGCGCGCGCTGCGCAACCGGCGGCTGGCCTATGCCCTGATCGCCGAGCCGGTGGATCCGCAGATGGAAGCCGAGCGCCTGGAATACCGTCGCGCCTATGCACGCGTGCTGGAACGGCTGCTGGAGGAAGGCATTGCCCGCGGCGAATTCGCCGGCCAGGACGTACCGGTGACCGCCGCGGCCCTGGTCGGAGCACTCGGCGAAACCCTGCTCGGGCCGCTGCTGCGGTCCGGGCCCACGGCACGGGAGTCCGTCGCCGATTCGATCACCGCTTTATGCCTGCGCGCGGTCGGCGCGTCAGGGTGATCAATGCGGTCCGCAAATGAACGCAAATAAACGCAAATGAAAGCGGCAGTGAGATTGTATTGGCGTTCATTGGCGTTTATTTGCGGACTGATATGCAGGAAAACATCTTGGAGAGCGATTTCATGAACCAGTCCGTGAGCAGCCATTTCGTCACCCACGAGGTCACCAACCAGGCGCCGCCGCTGGCGCCCTACGATGTCTACGCCACCGACCACGCCCTGCGCGAGGCGCTGCAGCGCGAAGGCGGCGGCTGGGCGGAGAAGGAAGTGGCGGCGTTCGGCCCGGTGGCCGGCGGCGAGCTGATGCAGCTCGGCTTCACCGCCAATGAGAACAAGCCGAAGTTCAAGCCCTTCGACCGCTACGGCAACTGCATCGACGAGGTGGAGTTCCATCCGGCCTATCACCGCATCATGGAGCTGGGCGTCGCCCACGGCATTCCTTCATTCGGCTGGCGCCACGCCGATCGCCCGGGCGCCCACGTGGCCCGGGCGGCGCTGTGCTATCTCCACGCCCAGCCGGAACAGGGCAACGGCTGCCCGCTGACCATGACCTACGCCTGCGTGCCGACCCTGCGGCACCAGCCGGAGCTGGCGCGGGAATGGCTGCCGCGCGTGATTTCCACCCGGTACGACGGCCGCTTCGTTCCCGCCTGGGACAAGCCCGGCAACACCATCGGCATGGGCATGACCGAGAAGCAGGGCGGCTCCGACGTACGCTCCAACACCACCCGCGGCTACGCCGTCGGTTCCGGCGGACCCGGCCAGCTCTACGAACTGGTGGGGCACAAGTGGTTCTTCTCGGCGCCCATGTGCGATGCCTTCCTGGTGCTGGCCCAGGTCGACGCCGGGCTGTCCTGCTTCCTGATGCCGCGCTTCCGCCCGGACGGCACCCGCAACGCCATCCGTGTCCAGCGCCTCAAGGAGAAGCTGGGCGACTGGTCCAACGCCAGCTCGGAGGTCGAGCTGCAGGGCGCGCTGGCCTGGATGGTCGGCGGCGAAGGTCGCGGCGTGGCCACCATCCTGGAGATGGTGGCCTTGACCCGCCTGGACTGCATGATCGGCTCCAGCGGCATCATGCGCCAGGCGCTGGTGCAGGCGGTGCACCACGCCCGCCACCGCAAGGCCTTCGGCCGCCTGCTGGTCGACCAGCCGCTGATGCAGAACGTGCTGGCCGACCTCGCCCTGGAATCGGAAGCGGCGCTGGCCCTGACCCTGCGCGTGGCGCGCGCGGTCGACGCCTCCGGCCGCGACCCGCGCGAGGCGGCTTTCGCCCGCATCGCCACCGCGGTCGGCAAGTACTGGATCTGCAAGCGTTGCGCGCCGTTCGTCAACGAAGCGCAGGAGTGCCTCGGCGGAGCCGGTTACGTGGAGGAGACCATCCTGCCGCGGCTCTACCGCCAAGCGCCGTTGAACTCGATCTGGGAGGGCAGCGGCAACATCCAGTGCCTGGACGTGCTGCGCGCGTTCGCGCGCGAGCCGGCCACGCGGGAAGCGTTGCAGGCGGAGCTGGCGGCGGCCAAGGGCGGGCACCCGGCGCTGGACGCGGCGGTCGCGCGGCTGGCGCAGGAGCTGGCGGATACCGACACGCTGGAGCTGCGTTCGCGCCAAGTGGTGGAGCGCATGGCGCTGGTCCTGCAGGGGTCGCTGCTGGTACGCGCCGGCAACCGCGCGGTGGCGGATGCGTTCTGCGAGTCGCGCCTGGGCGGCGGCCATGGCCTGGCGTTCGGCACCCTGCCGGCGCATGTGCCGATGCGGCCCCTGATCGAGCGGGCGTTTTCCATCTGAGCGCGAAGACGTAGCCCGGATGGAACGTCAGTGGAATCCGGGTCTCACTCGCTCAGGAGCGCACGGCTTCCGCCATCCATGGTGAGGCAGTTGCGTGATCTCCAACCCCCGGCCCGGTCATCCTGACCGGGCGTTCGCCGGGGCGAATGTCCACTGGACATTCGCTTTACCCCGGCTCACCCCCGGATTCCGTTTCACTTCATCCGGGCTACCTGGAGGTGGTTTCGTATTGCGGCAGGTCGTCGCCGATCTCGTACCAGGGCGCCTTGGAGGCGACGTGCACGTGGGCCTGCGGCCACAGGGCGGGGGCGTCGCGCAGCGTGCCCAGCCGCAGGTGCACCATGCCCCGCCTCGGCTTGTCCGCGTAGAGGCTGGAGCCGCAGGTGCGGCAGAACGCCAGCACCGTGTCCCCGCTCTTGGGATAGAGGCCGACGTGCTCGGCGCCCTTGAGCAGCCGGAAGTCGGCCTTGGCCACGCCGCCGAAGGCGGAGAAGGCCGAGCCGGAGAAGCGCCGGCACTCGGAGCAGTGGCAATAGCGGGCATACTGCAGCGCGTCGGCGACCGCGTATTCCACCGCGCCGCACAGGCAGCCGCCGTGCAGTTCCTTGCTCATGGGCGTTCCCGCAGCCGGCGTGCCTCGTAAGCCTTGAGATGGCAAAAGGCCGTCTCCAGCAGCGGCGTTGGAATCACGGCGCGCCGGGCGCGCTCGATCAGGTCGCCGAGGATGTGGTCGGCTTCCACCTGTCCGCGGTTTTCGATGTCGCGCAGCATCGAGGCGGTGAAGGCGGAATCGGCCTTGGTCAGCAGCGCCCGGGTTTCCTCCAGCACCACCGGGCGCGGCGCGCGGCCGTGGGCCGCGGCCACGGCGGTGCACTCGTCCAGGAACTGCAGCATGAGCTGCGTTCCGCCCGGCGCGGCGACGATGTCGCCGATGCTGGCGCGCATCAGGCAGGTCATGCCGGCCAGACTGGCCAGCATCACCCATTTCTCCCACAGCGCCTGGACGATGTCGCGGCTGGGCTTGGCATCGACGTTGACGCCGTCGAACAGTTCCATCAGGGCGTCGACGCGCTTGGTGGGCTCGCCGCGCTCGCCGAAGCGCAACACGTGGGTCGGGCCGAGGTGCCGGATGACGCGATCGCTGTCCATGGTGACGGCGATCGAGCACAGGCCGCCCAGCGCCCGCTGGAAGCCGAAGCGTTCATCCAGGACGTCGAAGTGGCGCAGGCCGTTGAGCAGGGGCAGGATCGTGGTGCGAGGCCCGATGGCCGGCGTGATCGCCTGGATCGCGCTTTCCAGGTCGTACGCTTTGCACGACAGCATGACCAGGTCGTAGGTTTCGTGCAGTTGTCCGACCGGGATCGCGCGCGGCTGCAACAGGGCATCGCCAACCGGGCTGCGGATGGCGAGGCCGTGGCTGGCCAGCTCCAGGGCGCGCCGCGGGCGCACCAGGAAGGTCACGTCACGGCCCGCCTCGAGCAGCCGGCCGCCGAAGTAACCGCCGGTGCCGCCCGCGCCCAACACCAGGATGCGCATGATTTTCGGTCCCTCCATCCGCGATGGCCGCAGCGCGGCCGGTTACGGCTATCCTAACCCCCGAATGGCGTAGAATTTGGGGCCATTCGGCAATTCGCGGGCAGGGGAGCCGGCGTGTCGTTCTCGCTCATTGATGTTTTCGGCTTTGCCGGCGCGGCCTGCACCACGCTGGCCTTCGTACCCCAGGTGATCCGCGTCTGGCGCACCCGTTCGGCGGCGGACATCTCGGCGGGGATGTACGTGGTGTTCATCGCCGGCCTGGTGCTATGGCTGGTCTACGGCGTGCTGATGGTGTCGTGGCCGATCATCGCGGCCAACTGCCTGACGCTGGTGCTGGCCGGGGCTGTGCTGTGGATGAAGTGGCGGTTCCACCGGCCTTCCTTCGCCTGGCTGCGTCCTGCGGGCGGCAGCAGCGTAGGGACCGAGCGTTGACCCCCGTTCCGGGGACCGCTAAAATGGTGAATTCGCTGAGCTAATTTTGTTTCCTTAATCACTTTTTGGGCGCCTCCCGGCCGCATCGGGGAGCGCCGGCATTCGGAGTCGAGACGATGTACGCCGTAATCAAGACCGGTGGCAAGCAGTACCGGGTGGCCCCCGGCGAGTCCCTGCAGGTGGAGAGCCTGACCGCGGACGTCGGTTCCGCCGTGACGTTCGACGAGGTGCTGCTGGTCGCCAACGGCGAGAGCGTGCGCGTCGGCGCGCCGCGCATCGAGGGCGCCGCGGTGAAGGCGGAAGTCACGGCCCACGGCCGCGGCGACAAGATCCGCATCATCAAGCACCGCCGCCGCAAGCACTATCACAAGGAACAGGGCCACCGCCAGAACTTCACGGCGGTCAAGATCACCGAGATCGTGGGCTAAACGAATTTTCAGGAGTAACGCAAATGGCACATAAAAAGGCAGGCGGCAGTACGCGCAACGGCCGCGACTCACAGTCCAAGCGCCTGGGCATCAAGCGTTTCGGCGGCGAGCAGGTGATCGCCGGCAACATTATCGTGCGCCAGCGCGGCACCCGGCTGCACGCCGGTGTCAACGCCGGCCTGGGCAAGGACCACACCATCTACGCCAAGGCCGACGGCAAGGTCGAGTTCCGCAGCCGCGGGCCGAACAACCGGACCTTCGTTGACATTGTCACGGGCTAAGCGGTCAGGTTTCGAAACAAAGGCCCCTCACGGGGCCTTTGTTTTTGGGTGTTTGTCTGCTTGTTTGAGCAGTCCCGGCAGGATGCCGGGTGACGTACCACCATGAAATTTGTTGACGAAGCCACCATCCGGGTCGAAGCCGGCGACGGCGGCAACGGCTGCATCAGCTTCCGGCGCGAGCGGGCCATTCCGTTCGGCGGCCCCGACGGCGGTGACGGCGGCGACGGCGGCAGCGTCTACGCGGTGGCGGACCCGAACCTCAACACGCTGGCGGATTTCCGCTTCAACCGCGTGTTCCGCGCCGGGCGCGGCGAGAACGGCAGCGGCTCCAACTGCCGCGGCGCCAGCGCCGACGACCTGCTGGTGTCGATGCCGCTGGGCACGCTGATCCACGACGTCGAGACCGAGGAGCTGATCGGCGAGCTGACCAATACGGATCAGCGCATCAAGCTCGCCGCCGGTGGCTTCCACGGCCTCGGCAACACCCGCTTCAAGAGCAGCATCAACCGCTCGCCGCGCAAGGCCTCGCCGGGCTCCGCTGGCGAGCAGCGCGATCTGCGGCTGGAGCTGAGCCTGATGGCCGACGTAGGCCTGCTTGGCATGCCCAACGCGGGCAAGTCGACGCTGCTGAGCGCGGTGTCGGCGGCGCGGCCGAAGATCGCCGACTACCCGTTCACCACGCTCTATCCGCAGCCGGGCGTGGTGTCGGTCGGCCTGGGCCGCAGCTTCGTGATGGTGGACATCCCCGGGCTGATCGAGGGTGCCGCCCACGGCGCCGGCCTCGGCATCCGCTTCC
Organism: Nevskia sp.; assembly: GCA_031291075.1. Classification (GTDB taxonomy): domain Bacteria; phylum Pseudomonadota; class Gammaproteobacteria; order Nevskiales; family Nevskiaceae; genus Nevskia. The sequence goes on from JARLJS010000208.1 coordinate 108,336, forward strand.
TCAAGCACCTGCAGCGCACCCGCCTGTTGTTGCACCTGGTCGACGTCCAGCCGCCCGAGGGCGGCGATATCGTCGAGCGGGTGCGCACCATCAATGCCGAGCTGGCGGAGTTCAGCCCCGAGCTGGCCGGGCGCGAGCAGTGGCTGCTGTTCAACAAGACCGACCTGCTGCCCACGGCCGAGGCCAAGGCGCTGTGCGACAAGGCGCTGAAGAAGCTGAAGTGGAAGGGGCGTAGCTACCGCATTTCCGCCGTCGCGCGGACCGGTCTCGACGAACTGTGCCGGGACGCGATGGAATGGGTGGAGGCGCATACGCCCAAAAATCAACCGGCGGCGGAGCCGCCGCAGACGCTCTCCGAACCAGATGGATCGCAACAGACTGAAGAATAGCCGCCGCTGGGTGGTGAAGGTCGGCAGCTCGCTGGTGACGGCGCGCGGCCAGGGGCTGGACCGCGCCGCGATCGCCGACTGGTGCGCGCAGATCGCCGCGCTGCGCCAGGAGGGCCGGCAGATCGTGCTGGTGTCGTCCGGCGCGGTGGCCGAAGGCATGGCACGGCTCGGCTTGGCCAAGCGCCCGGCCAGCCTGCACGGTCTGCAGGCGACCGCCGCGGTGGGCCAGATGGGCCTGGTGCGCGCCTACGAGGCGGCCTTCGAGGTACATGGCCTGCGTGCCGCGCAGATCCTGCTGACCCACGAGGACGTGTCCGATCGCGGCCGCTACCTCAACGCGCGCGCCACCCTCAAAACCCTGCTCGAGCTGGGCGTGGTGCCGGTGGTCAACGAGAACGACACGGTCGCCACCGACGAAATCCGCCTCGGCGACAACGACACCCTGGGCGCCCTGACGGTGAACCTGGTGGAGGCGGAGCTGCTGGTGCTGCTGACCGACCAGGAGGGCCTGTACGACTCCGATCCCCGCCTCAACCCGGACGCCAAGCTGGTCTCGGAGGCCGAGTTGTCCGACCCGCGCCTGGCCGCCATGGCCGGCGACAGCAAGGGCGCGCTGGGTCGCGGCGGTATGCGTACCAAGCTCACCGCGGCGCACTGGGCCGCGCGCTCCGGCGCGGCCACCGTGATCGCCCACGGCCGCACCCCCGAGGCCCTGCTCAAGATCGGCCGCGGCGAGACCATCGGCAGTCTGCTCAAGCCGGCGCAGACCGTGATGGCGGCCCGCAAGCGCTGGATCGCCGGCCAGCTGCAGGTGCGGGGCCGGCTGAGCCTGGACGCCGGCGCGGTGAAAGTCCTGCGCGAACAGGGCCGCAGCCTGCTGCCGGTGGGCGTGACCGCGGTTGACGGCGAGTTCGACCGCGGCGACCTGGTGATCTGCCAGGACGGGGATGGGCGCGAGGTGGCGCGCGGCCTGGTCAACTACAGCGCGGCCGAGGCCGGCCGCATCCGCGGCGCCCCCAGCGCCGAGATTGCGACGCGCCTGGGCTATCCGGGCGAACCCGAGCTGATCCACCGCGACAACCTGGTCGTTGCCGCCTGACCTTCCACCGGAGCCGGAACTGAAGACCCGGTTCCAAACCCTGGGAGCCGGTTTGCCGTCTAATCGCCATTGCCGCGGGAAACCCCGGCGGGGCGATGGCTGAATCCGGCGCCTGCCGGACCTGCATCTAACGGGCGACGGTCCGGCCAGCCGGACCGGGAGACCGCCACAGGCTGTGGCAGACTGGGCAGCGGAGGGGGTGCATGAGATGAGTGCGATGCGGGGCAGTCTGCAGAAGCAGGAGCGTGGACGCCTGCCGCGGCTGCTGGCCACGGCGGCGCTGGTGCTGCTGGTGGCCGGGCTGTGGCTGTCCGCCTCGCGGCGCGGTGATGCCAGGCCGGCGCCGGGCACCGCTGCGGTGGTGGCGGCCCCGGTGGAGCTGGCGCCGGCCGACGTGGCCGCGGTCGAGCTGAAGCAGATCAGTCACGGGCTGCCACTGTCGGGTTCGCTGTCGCCGCTGGTCCAGACCACCGTGAAATCCAGGGTGGCAGGCGAGATCCTGGAGCTGACTGTGCGCGAGGGCCAGGCGGTAAAGCAGGGCGATGTGCTGGCCCGCATCGATACGCGTTACCTCAAGGCCCAGCTCGACAGCCAGCAGGCTACCCTGGAAAAGGCCCGGGCCGATCTGGCGTTGGCCAAGCTGAACCGCGACAACAGCGCGGTCATGCTCAAGGAGCACTTCATCTCCCAGAACGCCTACGATTCGGCCGAGAGCGCCTACCAGGCCGACCTGGCCAATACCAAGGCGGCGCAGGCCCAGGTCGCCCTGGCGCAGCTGGCCTGGAGCGATGCGGTGGTGCGGGCGCCGTTCAGCGGCATCGTAGTCAAGCGGCTGGCGCAGCCGGGCGAGCGGGTCGACGTGGAAGGCAGCCTGCTGACGCTGGTGGACCTGTCGAGGATGGAATTCCAGGCGGCCGCGCCGGCTTCCGAGGTGCCGGCCGTGAAGGTGGGGCAGACGGCGCATTTCAAGGTGGGCGGCTTCGGCGAGCGCCTGTTCGAGGGCCGCGTCGAGCGCATCAGCCCGATGACGGAGGAGGGGTCGCGCTCCATCCTGCTGTATCTGTCGGTGGACAACCGCGACGGCGCCCTGCGCGGCGGCATGTTCGGCCAGGGCGAGTTGACCCTGGACCACAGCGAGGAGGCGCCCGCGGTACCCGCTGCGGCGGTGCGCGGCGACAATGGCTCGTCCTACGTGATCGTGCTGGCTGACGGCCGCCTGAGCCAGCGCGCGGTCAGCCTGGGCCGGCGCTCGGAGGAGAGCGGCTATGTCGAGGTGCGCGACGGGCTCAAGCCGGGCGAACGGGTGCTGGTGGCGCGGTTCGACAACTTCAAGGACGGCATGAGCGCGGCGCTGGGGCCGGCCGCGGCCGCTCCCCAGGCGGCGCGCTAGGCCGGGTCGCGTATGTGGATCACCCGCACCAGTATCGCCCAGCCGGTGTTCGCCACCATGGTGATGGCGGCGCTGCTGGTGCTGGGCCTGTTCTCCTACACGCGGTTGCCGGTGGAGCAGATGCCGGACGTGGCCAGCCCCAACGTCAGCATCGCGGTGAACTATCCCGGGGCGTCGCCGGAAGCCCTGGAAAACGACGTCATCAAGCCGATCGAGAACCAGATCAACACGGTCGACGGCATCCGCCGCATCTATTCGACCATGCGCGAAGGCGTCGCCTTCATCCAGATCGAGTTCCGGCTGGAAGTCAACATCGACACCGCCACCCAGGAAGTGCGCGACAAGGTGGCGCAGATCCGGCAGACCCTGCCGCGGGAGATGAAGGACCCGCAGATCACGCGTACCAACAACGACGAAAACCAGCAGCCCATCATCCAGCTCGCGGTGTACTCGGACACGCGCGGTCTGCGCGAGGTGTCGACGCTGACGGAACAGGTGATCATCAAGCGCCTGCAGAACGTGCTCGGCGTGGCCAACCTGATGGCCGAGGGCGAGACCCTGCGGCAGGTGCAGGTCTTTCTCAAGCCCGAGTTGCTTGACGGCTACCGTGTCGGCGTCGACCAGGTGATCCAGGCGATCCAGGCGGCCAACCAGGACCTGCCGGCCGGCAGCATCGTGCGCGGCAGCAGCGAGAAGCTGGTGCGGGTCGAAGGCCGCATCCGGGATCCGGCCGCGTTCGGCGATATCGTGGTGACGACCCAGGGCGGCGGCGCGGTTTACCTGCAGCAGCGCGGCATCCCGGTGCACCTGCGGCAGGTGGCCGATGTGGTGGACGGCGAGGCGGAGGAGACCTCGATCGCGCGCGTCAACGGCCGGCGTTCGGTCGGCCTGGCGGTGTTCAAGGTGCAGAACGCCAACATCGTGCAGGTGGGCGACGGCGTCGCCGCGGCCATCGCCGAGCTGGGGCAGCGCCTGCCGTCCGACATGCACATCGAGACTGTCTATTCCAACGCCGAGAGCATCAAGGCGCAGCTGCAGCGGGTGAAGGAGACGATCTTCGAGGGCGCGCTGCTGACCGTGTGCATCGTGTTCCTGTTCCTGCATTCCTGGCGCTCCACCATCATCACCGGCCTGACGCTGCCGATCTCGGTGGTGGCGACGTTCATCGTGCTGCACGCCTGCGGTTTCACCCTCAACTTCCTCACCCTGATGGCGCTGTCGTTGTGCATCGGTCTGCTGATCGACGACGCCATCGTGGTGCGCGAGAACATCGTGCGTCACCTGCAGATGGGCAAGAGTCACCTGCGGGCGGCGCGCGAGGGCACCGAGGAGATCGGCCTGGCGGTGACCGCGACCACCTTCGCCATCCTCGCGGTATTCGTGCCGGTGGCGTTCATGCGGGGCCTGATCGGGCGCTACTTCTACCAGTTCGGCATCACCGTGGCGGTGGCGGTGCTGGTGTCGCTGTTCGTCAGCTTTACGCTGGACCCCATGCTGTCCTCGGTGTGGCGGGATCCGCTGCAAGGGCGTTTCAAATGGGCGCCCTGGCTCGGCCGCCTGCTCGACCGCGTCGAGCGCGGCGTCGTGTCGCTGCACCAGGTCTACGGCCGGCTGCTGGGCTGGGCGCTGCAACGGCGCCGGCGGCGCGTCTATTTTCCGCTGTTCGGCATTGTCCACGCCGCACGCACGCGCGACTGGCGCCAGGTCGGCACGCTCAGCAATCGCGGCATCGTCCTGTGGGTCGCGGCTGGCACCTTCTTCGGCAGCTTCCTGCTGCTGCCGCTGGTCGGCACCGAGTTCGTGCCCAAGGCCGACGAGGGCTTCATCACCCTGCGCCTCAATACGCCGATCGGCTCCAGCCTCGAATACACCGACGCCAAGGCGCACCAGGTGGAGCAGGCGCTGCGGGAGTTCCCCGAGATCGAGACGATGCAGACCACGGTCGGCACCGACGAGGGCAAGAACTACGCCCGCGTCAACCTGCGCCTGACCGACGCGCAGAAAACGCGGCGCCGTTCGCAACAGGTGCTGGAACGCCTGATCCGCGCCCGGGTCGCGGTCATCGCCGGCATCAAGCTCACGGTCGGTTTCGGCAATGCGGTGTTCATCTCGATCATCGGCCCGGACCCGGCCACGCTCACCCGCATCTCGCAGGAGCTGATGGCGCGGATGGCGAAGATTCCCGGCATCGCCGACCTGGAGAGCAGCGAGAAGGGCGACAATCCGACCGTGTCGGTGCGCCTCAACACCGAGCTGGCCAGCGACCTCGGCCTGACCAACGCCACCATCGGCAACGCCTTGCGGCCGTTGATCGCCGGCGAGCAGATCAGCCACTGGCTCGGGCCGGACGGCCAGGATTACGACGTGATCGTGCAGCTCCCCCGCAGCGAACGGCGGCTGGTATCGGACCTGGGCGACCTCTATCTCACCGGTACGCGCCTGAACGCCGATGGCACGCCGATGCTGGTGCCGCTGCGCCAGGTGGCAGATTTTGTCGAGATCGCCGCGCCGCAGCAGCTCAAGCGTCTCAACCTGCAGCGGCGCGTCTCCCTCTACGCCAACGCCAACGGCCGCCCGGCCGGCGATGTCGGCTCCGATGTCGAGAAGCTGATGGCGCAGACCCGGCTGCCGACCGGTTACCGCTTCGATCTCGGCGGCGACCAGGAATTCATGAACGATTCCTTCCGCGCCGCCATGGCGGCGCTGGGGCTGGCCGTGATCTTCATCTACCTGATCCTGGCCTCACAGTTCGGCAGCTTCATGCAGCCGGTGGCGATCATGGCCTCGCTGCCGCTGTCGCTGGCCGGCGTGATCATCGCCATGCTGCTGACCCGCACCACCTTCAACATCTTCTCGATGATCGGCTTCATCATGCTGATGGGCCTGGTGACCAAGAACGCGATCCTGCTGGTGGATTTCGCCAACCAGGGCCTGCGCGCCGGCAAGCCGCTGCACGAGGCGCTGCTGGAAGCGGGGCAGGTGAGGTTGCGGCCGATCCTGATGACCACCCTGGCGATGATCTTCGGCATGACGCCGATGGCCCTGGGCACCGGCAGCGGTGGCGAGTTGCAGGCGCCGATGGGGCGCGCGGTGATCGGCGGCGTGATCACCTCAACCCTGCTGACGCTGGTGGTGGTGCCGGTGCTCTATACCTACCTGCACGCCCTGGGACAGCGCGCCAGGGCATGGTTCGGTTCGCCGGCGGACGACGACCACGCCGGCGAGCGGGACACGGTGGCGGCCAAGTAGGCCGCGACTTCAGGCCGGCTGCGCTTCGCGCTCCGTTTTGGCGTAACGGTATTCGAGCGGACGGATCCTTTCCAGGAACTCGCTGTTGTCGTGGTCCCAGGGATGGAAGCCGGGGCGGAAGTAGCTGAGCCAGGGCAGCACCAGCTTGCGCAGGAAGCCCGGCCTGGTGAAGCCATAGCGGAAAAACTGGCGCCAGCCGGAACGGTTGCCCAGTTCGCCCAGCAGGGCGATGGTGCGCAGGTGGAAGCTGATGGCGATGCCCCACAGGATGACGCTGGCCACAATCAGGCCGCCGACGCGTATCACATAGGACACCGGGTTGCGGCCCATCACCGCCCGCCACACGTCATAAGCCACCGCCTTGTGCTCGGTTTCCTCCAGGGCGTGCCAGTTCCAGATGGCGGCGTAGTGCGATTCCGCGCCCTCCAGGATGGCCGGGTCGCGCAGCAGGCCGTCGGCCATGATGGCGGTGAAGTGCTCCAGCGCGATGGTGGCGGAGAGCTGGAACGAGGCTGGCGTGTATTTCTGCACGAAGCCCAGCAGGCGGGCGACCATGCGCTCCATGCCGACGGTCTGCGGCACCGCCTGGAACATGTGGGCGTTGTACTCTTCGTGCTCGCGGCCGTGCATCGCTTCCTGGCCGATGAAAGCGGCGACCGCCTTTTGCAGTTCGGGGTCCTTGATGCGCTCACGGTAATGGCGCACCGAGTGGATGAAGAAGCGTTCGCCGACCGGGAAGAACAGCGACAGTGTGTTCATGAACACGCTGATATGCGGTCCGGCCGCATGCCAGTTGTTGATCCGCTCGGGTGGCAGGTCGAAGCGCAGGTCACGTCGGATGGGCAGCATGCGTGGCTCCTTGGGTTTGCAGAATGTGAACGCTCGTACACATCCTAGAGTGGCCCACGCGACATGTCAACATGTGTTCACATTATTAACTGTTTAAAATACAGGTAGTTAAGTTTTTCTCAGCAATCGTGTAAACTGACATAGCATGAGCGAGCGGGAACCATTCGAGGCGCCTTCCAGGGACGGTGGAGGACGCGACAGCCGCGGTCAGCGTACCCGGCAGGCGCTGCAGGATGCGGCTTTCCGCCTGATGGAGGGCGACAAGAGTTTCAGCGCGCTCAGCCTGCGCGAGGTCGCGCGCGAGGCGGGGGTGGTGCCCACCGCGTTCTACCGTCATTTCCGCGACATGAAGGAGCTGGGCCTGGCGCTGGTCGACGAGACCATGCGTACCCTGCGCCAGGCCATCCGCGCCGCTCGCAGCGCCGGGCCGGTGGTGTCGGAGGAGCAGGCCATCCGCAGCGCGGTGGAGACCCTGGCGCGGCACGTGCAGGCGCATCGCCTGCACTTCCGTTTCATCGCCCGCGAGCTGGCCAGCGGCCGCACCGCAATGCGTCAGGCGATCCGCCACGAGGTCGACCTGTTCCTGCGCGAGCTGGCCCTGGACCTGAGCCGCATGCCGGCACTGATCCAGTGGAGCACCGAGGACCTGCAGATGATGGCCTCGCTTATCGTCAATATCCTGATCGACACCGCCGAGCAGTTGCTGGACGTGCCGGCGCGGCGGCCGGAGGCGGAGGAGGCGGTAATCCGCATGGCCGAGAAGCAGCTGCGGCTGATCATGCTGGCGGCCACGCTGTGGCCGCAGGAATCGGCCGCAGGCCTCGCGGCCCGGGACGGCAAGGGGCAATAAAAAAGGGCCGTTTCCGGCCCTTTTTCAGCAAGCGGCTTGCTTCAGGCGAGCGCCTGGATGTGCGCCGCGAGGCGGCTCTTGTGGCGTGCGGCCTTGTTCTTGTGGATCATGCCGCGGGTGGCGTAGCGGTCCAGCACCGGCACCATCTCCTTGTAGGCAGCCTCGGCCGCGGTCTTGTCCTTGGACTCGACGGCTTTCACCACTTTCTTGATCGTGCTGCGCAGCATCGAACGCTGGCTGGCGTTGCGCTCGCGGTGCTTGTCGGACTGACGGGCGCGCTTGCGCGCCTGCAAGGTATTGGCCAAAGGAAACTCCGGAAAGCGGTTAACAGGGTTTATGAAAGTCGCGTAGTATCTGCGCTCGAACGCTCCCTGTCAATCGACTCGGCCGCCCGCCGGCCCCTCAAATAGCCCTACAAAATCAAGGCGGAATGTCCAAAGCCCTGTTCAAATCCACGGGCGTCGTCAGCGCCCTGACCCTGCTGTCGCGCATGCTCGGCCTGGTTCGTGACGTGACCCTCGCCGCGGCTTTTGGCGGCCCCAGGCTCGACGCCTTCTTCGTCGCCCAGCTCATCCCGAACCTGGGCCGCCGCATGTTCGCCGAAGGGGCTTTTTCGCAGGCCTTCATCCCGGTGTTCACCGAGACCAAGACGCAACAGCCGCTGGACGAGGTGCGACGGTTGACGGCGGTGGTGATGGGCACCCTGGGCGGCGTGCTCACGCTGATCACCCTGGTCGGCTGCCTGGCGGCCCCGTTGCTGGTGTGGCTGTTCGCGCCCGGCTTCAAGCACGACCCGGGACAAGCGGCGCTGGGGGCCGAGCTGCTGCGCTGGACCTTCCCCTACCTGATGTTCATCTCGCTCACCTCCATGGTGGGCAGCGTGCTGAACATGTACGGCCAGTTCGCGGTGCCGGCCTTCGTGCCGGTGATCCTCAACCTGTGCATCATCGGCGCGGCGCTGATCGATCCCGATTCGGTGCAGATGCTGGCCTACGGCGTGTTCGTCGGTGGCATCCTGCAGTTCCTGTTTCAGCTCCCCGCGCTGCGTCGGCTCGGCCTGGCCGCCTGGCCGCGCTGGGGCTGGCGCGACCTGCGGGTGCGGCGCATCGCCGCGCTGATGGGGCCGGTCATGGTGGGCTCCTCGGTGGCGCAGATCAGCCTGCTGCTCAACACCAGCCTGGCCACCCTGGTCGGCAGCGGCGCGGTGAGCTGGCTCAACTTCGGCAGCCGCCTGATGGAGTTCCCCACCGGCATCTTCAGCATCGCGGTGGGCACGGTGATCCTGCCCTCGCTGTCCGCCCACCACGCGCAGAGCTCGCCGCAGCGCTTCTCGGCAACCCTGGACTGGGGGCTGCGCACCATGCTGCTGCTGGGCGTGCCCTCGGCGGTGGGGCTGGTGCTGCTGGGCGGGCCGCTGACGGCGACGATCTTCGGCCACGGTCGCTTCAACGCCGAGGACGTGCGCATGACCACCTATGTGGTCTGGGCCTATGGCCTGGGCTTCCTCGGCTTTTCGCTGGTCAAGGTGCTGGTGCCGGGCTTCTACGCCCGCCAGGAAACGGGAATCCCGGTGCGCTACGCCATGATCGGCTTGTGCGCCGGCATGGCGGTGAGCCTGTCCCTGTTCGGCGTGGCGCGCTGGATTCACTTCGGCGCCGCCCACGTGGTGTTCGCCGTCTCCACCTCGCTTACGGCCTGGATCAACTCCATGCTGCTGCTGCGGCGCCTGCGGCAGGACGGGATCTACCAGCCGCAGCCGGGCTGGGCGGGGTTCACGCTGCGGCTGCTGCTGGCCAACGCGGCGATGGGGGTGCTGCTGCTCTGGCTCGCCGGCGATCTGGGCGGCTGGCTGCATGCGAACAGTTGGACACGCGCCTGGCGGATCACCGAAGTGGTGCTGTCCGGGGCGGCGCTGTATTTCGCCGTGCTGTGGCTGTGCGGTCTGCGGCCGCGGCACTTTCGCGCCGCCACGGGCTGACGGACGGGTCCAGGCTTTATAATCTTCCCCTTTTTCATACGCTTCGCCACGCCAAAATGGAGCTGATCCGCGGCCTGCACAACCTCGCGCCCCGCCATCGCGGCTGCGTGGTGTCGATCGGCAACTTCGACGGCCTGCACCTTGGCCACCGGGCCCTGATCGCACGGCTGCAGGAGTTGTCGCGGCTGCATGCGTCGCCTTCGGCGGTGATGATCTTCGAGCCCACGCCGCGCGAGTTCCTGGCGCCGGAATCGGCGCCGCCGCGCATCACCGGCTTCCGCGGCAAGCTCCGCCTGCTGCAGCGCGCCGGCATTGACCGGCTGCTGCTGGTCCGTTTCGACCGCCGCCTGGCGCAGCTCGCCGCCCGGGATTTCGTGCAGCGCATCCTGGTGGAAGGGCTGGGTGCGCGGGCGGTGGTGGTGGGCGAGGACTTCCGCTTCGGCCACAAGCGCGGCGGCGACCTGGAACTGCTGCGCAGCATGGGCCTCCAGGCCGGCTTCGAAGTGGAAGGCCTGGACAGCGTGCTGGTGGGCAGCCTGCGCTGCAGTTCCACCGCCGTGCGCGAAGCCCTGGCGGTGCCGGACCTGGAGCGGGCGCAAGAGCTGCTGGGCCGGCGCTATCGCGCCTTCGGCCGGGTGCGGCGCGGTCTGCAGCTCGGGCGCAAGCTCGGCATGTCCACCGCCAACCTGATGGTGCGCTATCCGGGCGCTTTGGCGCACGGCGTTTACGCGGTGCGCGCCTACTGGCCGGAGCGGCCGCAAGGCGCGCCGGGCGTGGCCAGCCTGGGCGTGAGGCCGACGCTGGGCATGACCGCCTGCCTGCTCGAGACACATGTGTTCGGCGAATCGCCGGCCTTGTACGGCAAGGAGCTGGAGATCGAATTCTGGCGTTACCTGCGGCCGCAGCAGCGCTTCGACTCGCTCGACGCCCTGGCGACGCAGATGCAGGCCGACGGCGCGCAGGCGCGGGCCTTTTTCGGATTGACCGGCGAAGGACAGCCGGCTCCCGCACACGGACGTTTGTGACGGATGCTGACGTGAACGACGAGACCAACCCCAAGGACAAGGATCCGCAGGGGGACTACAAGAAGACCCTCAACCTGCCGCAGACGGCGTTTCCGATGCAGGCCAACCTGGCCCAGCGCGAACCGCAGATGCTGGCGCGCTGGGAGACGGAAAATCTCTACGCGCAGGTGCAGGCGGCGAGCCGCGGGCGTCCTTGCTACTGGTTCGTCGACGGTCCGCCCTACGCGAACGGCGACATCCACCTCGGCCATGCGGTGAACAAGACGCTGAAAGACATCGTGGTCAAGGCGGCCCGCCTGGACGGCTACGATGCGGCCTTCGTGCCGGGCTGGGACTGCCACGGCCTGCCGATCGAGCAGCAGGTGGAAAAGAAACACGGCAAGGTCGGCGCCAAGCTGGATGCCGCGCAGTTCCGCGCCAAGTGCCGCGAATACGCGATGGAGCAGGTGGAGCGGCAGAAGCGCGACTTCCGCCGGCTCGGTGTGCTGGCCGACTGGGACCGGCCGTACCTGACCATGAACCCGGCCTTCGAGGCCGAGCAGCTGCGCGTGCTGGCGCGCATCGTCGAGAACGGCCACGTGGTGCGCGGCTTCAAGCCGGTGCACTGGTGCCTCGACTGCGGCTCCTCGCTGGCCGAGGCCGAAGTGGAATACGAGGACAAGGAATCGCTCGCCATCGACGTGCGCTTCATGGCCGCGGACCCCGCCGATCTCAACCGGCGCTTCGGGCTGGACGGCGCCGCCCCGGCCGGCCTGGTGATCTGGACCACCACGCCGTGGACGCTGCCGGCGAACCAGGCGATCTGCGTGCATCCGGAGCTGGAGTACGTCCTTGCCGAGATGGGCGCGCACGGCCACCTGGTGCTGGCCGAGGGGCTGCTCGAGGCCACCGCGCAGCGCTACGGCGTGGAGTCGAAAGTGCTGGGCCGCGCCAAGGGTGCCGCGCTGGAAGGCGTGAAGGCCGAACACCCGTTCGCGGGGCGGCAGGTGCCGGTGATCCTGGGCGAGCACGTGACGCTGGAGGCCGGCACCGGCCTCGTGCACACGGCGCCGGCGCATGGCGTCGACGACTACGTGGTGGGCCAGAGGTACAAGCTGCCGGTGGACAATCCGGTGGCGGCGGACGGCAAGTTCATCGCCGGCACGCCGCTGGTGGCGGGCGTGCATGTGCGCAAGGCCGACGAAGTCATCGTCGAGGCCCTGCGCGGTAGCGGCGCGCTGCTGCACCTGGCCCGGATCCGCCACAGCTATCCGCACTGCTGGCGTCACAAGACCCCGCTGATCTTCCGTGCCACGCCGCAGTGGTTCGTGTCGATGGACAAGCAGGGGCTGCGCGCGGCGGCCCTGGCGGAGATCGGGCGCACGCGCTTCTTCCCCGACTGGGGCCAGGCCCGCATCCACGAGATGGTGGCGGGCCGGCCGGACTGGTGCATCTCGCGCCAGCGTTACTGGGGTGTGCCGCTGGCGGTGTTCGTCGACCGCGAGGCGCAGACCCTGCATCCACGCACGCCGGAGCTGTTGCGGCAGGTGGCCGATCGCGTCGGCAAGGAAGGCCTGGAAGCCTGGTTCGGCTCCGCCACGGCGGACTGGATCGGTGCCGAGGCCGAGCGCTTCGACAAGTGTCCGGATACGCTCGACGTCTGGTTCGACTCCGGCTGCGTGCACCAGTGCTCCTTCGTCTCCAACACGCCGGAGGCGCTGGACGAACACGGCCTGGCACCGCAGGCGGACATGTACCTGGAAGGCTCGGACCAGCACCGCGGCTGGTTCATGTCCTCGCTGCTGACCTCGGTGGCGATGCGCGGCCGCGCGCCATACAAGGCGGTGCTGACCCACGGCTTCACCGTGGACGAGCAGGGCCGCAAGATGTCCAAGTCGCTCGGCAACGGCATCGAGCCGCAGCAGGTGTTCAAGACGCTGGGTGCCGACGTGCTGCGGCTGTGGATCGCCGCCAGCGACTACAGCGGCGAGATCGCGCTGTCCGACAACCTGCTCAAACGCATCGCCGACGCTTACCGGCGCATCCGCAACACCGCGCGCTTCCTGCTCAGCAATCTCGACGGTTTCGACCCGGCTGCCGACGCCGTGCCGGAAGCGGAGCTTGTCGCCATCGACCGCTGGGCGCTGGTCAACGCCCGGCGCCTGCAGGAAGAGATCGCGGTGGCCTACCGCGATGCGCAATTCCACCTCGTCTATCAGAAGCTCCACAACTACTGCGTGGTGGACCTGGGCGGCCTGTACCTCGACGTGCTCAAGGACCGGCTCTACACCATGCCGGCCCGCAGCGGCGCCCGGCGCTCGGCGCAGACCGCGATGTACCACATCGTGCAGGGACTGGTGCGCTGGATCGCGCCGATCCTCTCATTCACCGCCGACGAGATCTGGCGTCTGCTGCCGGGTGCACCCGGCGGTGAATCGGTGTTCGTGCAGACCTGGCACCGCTTCCCTGAGCTGAAGTCCGCGCCGGCGATCGCCGACGAGCACTGGCCGCAGCTGCTGGCGGTGCGCGAGGCGGTGAAGAAAGTGCTGGAGGATCTGCGTGCACGCGAGCAGATCGGCTCCGGTCTGGATGCCGAGGTGATGCTCTACGCCGACGGAGCCACCCGGGCCGCGCTCGCCGCGGCGGGGGCGGAACTGCGTTTCTGGTTCATCACCTCGGAGGCGAGGGTGGAGGCCCTGGCGGCGAAACCCGCCGACGCCGTCGAGGCGGCTCTGGACACGGCGCTGGTGCCGGCCGGCGGCATGGTGTGGATCGCGGCGCGGCCCACCTCCGCAGCCAAGTGCGGCCGTTGCTGGCAGCGGCGGCCGGACGTGGGCGGCGACACCGGCCATCCGTCCTTGTGCGGCCGCTGCGTCGAGAACGTGGCCGGCGCCGGCGAGCGCCGGCTGTACATCTGATCGGACGACATCATGACGGAACCAACGGTGAAGCCATCCCCTCTGCCGCTTGCCGGCGACAGCCCGATAGCGGGTCAGGGGACCGCGCATATGCGCATCCACAACATCCACTGGCTGTGGCTGTCGGCCCTGGTCCTCAGCCTGGATCAGTTCACCAAGCTGCTGCTGGTGCGGCGCCTGGAGCGCTTCCAGGTGCTGCCCCTGATTCCGCATTTCAACCTGGTGCACATGCAGAACACCGGGGCCGCGTTCTCGATGCTCAACACTGCTCCGGCGGCGGTGTTTATCCTGCTCTGCGCCGTGGTGAGCGTCGCCATCCTGGTCTGGCTGCGACGGCACCCCCACGATCAGCGGCTGGTGGCCGCCGCCTTCACACTCATCCTCGGCGGTGCGCTCGGCAATGCGGTCGACCGGGCGATGCGCGGCTCGGTGGTGGATTTCATCGACTTCTACGTCGGCGACTGGCACTTCGCCGCCTTCAACCTGGCGGACAGCGCCATTACGCTCGGTGCCGGGCTGCTGCTGCTCGACATGCTGCTGCAGGGCCGACGCAGCCAGGCGGCGCGGGATTCATAAGGGCGCCGGCGTTCGCCGGTCTAGCTAGCCGGCGTCCGGGTGGCCGCGCTGCCAGCAGGCCGATTCGCCCTCCCGTCCGGAGGCTCCCAACTGACCGGTGGACGCCAGGCTCAGGGTTGCAACGGGTCTCCGCGACCTGTCCGTTGACCGGTTGGGCTGAGAGCAGGTAGTAGGGCGGTTCCGGGTTGAGGCTAGGCGACGGGGAACCTGAACATCCTCAACCGGGGCAGGCGATTCCGGTAGGTGGAGGTATCGAGGCCGGCGCCGAGCACGACGTACTGGCTGGCGCCGCTGTCGACCGCCTTGCGCAACTCGTCCTCGGCGTAGCGGCTGCGTGCCACCAGGAAAGCGCGCAGGTAACGGGCGATGCCCTGCGTGAACCGTTCCGACGCCGCCTGGATGGAAGCGGCGGCATCGGGGCCGA
>JARLJS010000209.1 GCA_031291075.1 Nevskia sp.
CCGTGCCGGCCCCGGCGGCTGTGCCGGCCGCGCCCCCAACCGGGCCGAAGCCGTGAGTGCGGCACGCAACGGCCCGCGCCGCGAGCCCCGGCTGGAGCCGGTGACCACCGTGGAGGCGCCGCCGAAGGTGGCGCAATCCTCGCTGCTGGCGGCGCGCGGGCTGGTCAAGCGCTACCGTCGCCGCACCGTCGTCTGCGACGTCTCCCTCAACGTCCGCGCCGGCGAGATCGTCGGACTGCTGGGACCGAACGGCGCCGGCAAGACCACCTCGTTCTACATGATCACCGGGCTGGTGACGCCCGACGGCGGCAACATCGAGCTGGACGGTGTGGACATCACGCGCCTGCCGATGCACGCCCGCGCGCGCCTGGGGCTGGGTTACCTGCCGCAGGAGGCCTCGGTGTTCCGCAAGCTGTCGGTGGCGGACAACATCCTGGCGATCCTGGAGGTGCGCGAGGACCTCAACGGCGAGGGCCGCAAGGCCACGCTGGAGCACCTGCTGGCCGAACTGCACATCGGCCATGTGCGGGACGGCCTGGGGCTGTCGCTGTCGGGCGGCGAGCGCCGCCGCACCGAGATCGCGCGGGCGCTGGCCGCCAACCCGCGCTTCATCCTGCTGGACGAGCCCTTCGCCGGTGTCGACCCGATCGCCCTGCTCGACATCCAGCAGATCGTGCGCCACCTGGCGGCACGCGGAATCGGCGTGCTGATCACCGACCACAACGTGCGCGAGACGCTGGGGATCTGCGACCGTGCCTACATCCTCAACGAGGGTCTGGTGATCGCCGACGGCTCGCCGGCGCACGTGCTGGAGAACGAGACCGTCCGCCGCGTCTACCTGGGCGAGCAGTTCAAGCTCTGAGGTCGCTGCCTGAGGGGCATGGAAGGGCGGCCGTCTTGCCGCTCGCGACCCCTGTCACGGCCTTCGGGCCGGCGCCGCGGGCGTAGTGGAAATTTTTAGGATCATACTCCAGACGCGTGCATTTTGTGCAAGTAGAATGCCAAGTATGGATATGTCGATGGCGGCGCCATGAAACAAACGCTGGCGCTCAAGACCGGGCTGAGCCTCACAATGACGCCTGCATTGCAGCAGGCGATCCGCCTGTTGCAATTGTCGAGTCTCGACCTGCAGACCGAAATCCGGCAGGCGCTTGAATCCAACGTGATGCTGGAAGCGGCCGGCGAGGAATCCGAGGAGGGGCCGGAAGAGGCGCTGGCGGAGACCGTCGAGAGCGGCGACCACGCCGAGACGGCGGAGAGCTCCCTCGACCTGGGCGGCTCGGCCGACATCCCCGAGGAGATGCCGGTCGACGCCGACTGGGGCGACATCTACGACAGCCCCGCGCCGGCATCAAGCGGCAGCGGCGGTGACGGCGACGAGGACGGCCTGCACGATTACCTGCAGGCCAACCTGCATGTCGGCGTCAGCCTGCGGGAGCATCTCGGCTGGCAGGCCAGCATCGCGCCGTTCGACGCGATGGAAGCCGAGATCGCCATCAACCTGGTCGACGCCGTCAACGACGACGGCTACCTGGAGGACTGGGAGGGCCTGTGCGCCCGCCTGTCGCAGTCGCTCAACGTGCCGCCGGCGCGGATCGAGAAGGTGCTGCGCGCGGTGCAGGACTTCGACCCGCCCGGGGTGGCGGCGCGCGACCTGGCGGAATGCCTGCGCCTGCAGTTGCTGCAGTTCCCTGAAGATACGCCCGGCCGAGCGGAAGCGCTGCGCGTGCTGGAGGCGCCGATGGGGCTGCTGGCGCGGCGCGACGAGGCGCAGCTGGCGCGCGCCACCGGCCTCGAGCCGGAGCAGGTGCGCACCGCGCTGACCTTGGTCCAGTCGCTGCAGCCTCACCCGGGCCGGCCGTACCAGTCGCACGAGAGCGAGTACGTCGCGCCGGACGTGTTCGTGGCCAAGCACAGCGGCCGCTGGCGCGTGACGCTCAACCCCGAGCACACGCCGCGCCTGCGCATCAACTCCTACTACCAGGGCATGATCAAGCGCGCCGACACCTCGCGCGACCAGCTCACCCTCAAGCAGCACCTGCAGGAGGCGCGCTACTTCATCAACAGCCTGGAGGCGCGCAACGAGACCCTGCTGAAGGTCGCGCAATGCATCATCGAGGAGCAGCGCGCCTTCCTGGAGTACGGTGAGGAAGCCATGCGGCCGCTGGTGCTGCGCGACGTCGCCGAGCGGCTGGGCGTGCACGAGTCCACCGTCTCGCGCGCCACCGCCAACAAGTACATGCTGACGCCGCGCGGCCTGTACGAACTGAAGTTCTTCTTTTCCAGCCACGTGCAGACCACCGAGGGGGGGACCTGCTCGGCCACCGCGATCCAGGCCATGATCAAACGCCTGATCGCCCAGGAGGACGCCAGCAAGCCGCTGTCCGACTCCACCCTGGCCGAGATGCTGCTCAAGGAAGGCATCCAGGTGGCGCGCCGCACCGTCGCCAAGTACCGCGAGGCGCTGCGTATCCCGCCCTCGCACGAGCGCCGGCCGATGGCCTGAAATTCGCATCAAGGTATTCCCCGGCCAGACCGGCCGGGTTTCGCAAGGAGTCGATGAATGAACTTGAACATCTGCGGCCACCATCTCGAGCTGACCCCCGCCCTGCGCGCCTACGTCACGGACAAGCTCAAGAAAGTCGAGCGACACTTCGATCATCTCATCGACGCCTCGGTCATCCTGTCGGTGGCCAAGCTGCAGCACAAGGCCGAAGCGACCCTGCATACCCGTGGCGCCAACCTGCACGCGGCGGCGGTGCACGACGACATGTACGCGGCGATCGACGGCCTGATCGACAAGCTCGACCAGCAGACCCGCAAATTGAAGGACAAGCTGCGCAACCACAACGATCGCGAGACCATCAAGCACCAGGTGGTGTGAGGTCCGGCACGGACCTGCCGGCGTTGCGCAACGCGGCCACTCCCCCGGGCGGAGGCGCGGGAGGGCATGGAGTTATTCAGAGGTTCCCTAGTGGCGCCGGCGGGCCCAAAGTCGTAAGTTAGCGCTGCCTGGATCACGCCATGGCCCGGCCATGCCGGGCGGGCCATGGCTTAGACAGGCGCACCGAGACCCCGATCACATGAAACTCGCAGACATCCTGAGCGCCAACCGCGTCGCCGCCGGCGTCGCCGTCACCAGCAAGAAGCGGGCGCTGGAGGAAGTGGCGAAACTGCTGGCCCTCGGCGCGCCCAGCGTCAGTCATGTCGACATCCTCAACAGCCTGGCCAACCGCGAGAAGCTCGGCAGCACGGGACTCGGCCATGGCGTGGCGATCCCGCACGGCCGCATGGCCGGCGTCAGCGGCAGCATCGGCGCCTTCGTGCGCCTGAAACACGCGGTCGACTACGAAACCCATGACGGCCAGCCGGTGGACCTGGTGTTCGGCCTGCTGGTGCCGCAGAACGCCACCGGCGAGCACCTGCAGCACCTCGCCGCCATCGCCGAGAAGTTTTCCGACGACGCCTTCTGCGTGCAGGTGCGCGAAGCGCCGGATGAAGCCGCGCTGCATGCGCTGCTGATGCGCTGAACCCTCCCGGGGATCGCGCCACGCCGCCCCCTTCCCCCGCCTCGCCGGCGACCGCCCACGGCGTCTTCGTCCAGGTCGAAGGCCTGGGCGTGTTCCTGCGCGGCGCCAGCGGCGCCGGCAAGAGCGAGCTGGCGCTGGAACTGCTGTCGCGCGGCCACAAGCTGGTGGCGGACGACGTGGTGGAGTGGCAGCGCTCTGCGGAACAGGTGCTGGGCCGCTGCCCGGCGTTGCTGGAAGGCTTCATCGAGGTACGCGGCCTGGGCATCCTCAACGCCCGCGCGCTCTACGGCGAAGCGGCGGTGATCGCACAGGCGGCGCTGGACCTGGTGATCGACCTCGGGCAGCGCGCCGAGGGCACCCCCGACGAGCGCCTGGGCGGCAGCCGCACCTGCTTCCAGGTGCTCGGCGTCACCGTACCGGAAATCTCCCTGCCGCGCCGCGTCGGGCATAATCTGGCGGTACTGGTCGAGGCGGCCTGCCGCGACCACCGGCTGCGCCTGGCGGGCTATCGCGCCGACGAGGACCTGGTGCGGCGGCAACTTAAACAGATCAAGCGTGAGACGTGAGACGTGAAAAGCATAGCCATGATGCTTGCGTCTCCATCACGTAGCGGAAACGGTCAGCGAGCGTTAGGGATGGAACATGAGACCTGAAATCGAGCACCGGGACGCTTGCGTCTCACGTCTCACGTCTCACGTCTCACGCCGCGAGCGCTAGCGAGCGGCCCATGCGCCTCGTCATCGTCAGCGGCCTCTCCGGCACCGGCAAGACCGTGGCCCTCAAGCTGTACGAGGACCTTGGCTACTACTGCATCGACAATATCCCGCTCGACCTGGTGCAGCCGCTGATCGCCCACGCGGTGAGCCACCCGGAGCCGCGCTACAGCGAGTTCGCCATCGGCGTGGACGCGCGCGCCAACCCGGTGGAGATCAGGAATTTCCCGGAGATGGTGCAACGGCTGCGCGAACAGGGTGTGCACGTGCACGTGCTGTTCCTCACCGCCGACGACGAGGTGATCCTGCGCCGCTACAACGAGACCCGCCGCCGCCACCCGCTGTCGGGGCCGGAGATCTCGCTGGCCGAGGCGGTGCGGCTGGAACGCAAGCTGCTCGAACCGGTGGCTGCGCTGGCCGACGACCTGCTCGACACCTCGTCGATGAACCTGCACGACCTGCGCAACGCGATCCACGCGCGCCAGCCGGAGGCCGGCGTCGGCCGCCTGGTGGTGCTGTTCCTGTCGTTCGGCTACAAGAACGGCCTGCCCGACGGCGCCGACTACGTGTTCGACGTGCGCAACCTGCCCAACCCGCACTGGGTACCGGAGCTGCGCACACTCACCGGCCGCGACGAGGCGGTGGCGACTTACCTGGAGGGTCACGCCGAGACCGCGGCGCTGCTCGACGACATCCGGCACTTCCTGGCGCACTGGCTGCCGGCATTCCAGCTGCAGGACCGCAGCTACATCACGGTGGCGATCGGCTGCACCGGCGGGCAGCACCGCTCGGTGTACATGGTGGAGCGCCTGGCGCAGTCGTTCCAGGGACGCTTCTCCCAGGTCATCGCCAAGCACCGGGAACTGGGACTGTGAACGCGCCGGCCAGGATCGGCCTGCTGCTGGTGACGCACGGCAAGCTCGGCCACTTCCTGCTCGACACCATGACCGACATGATGGGACCGCTGCCGCTGCGCACCGATGTACTGGAGGTGCGGCGGGTGCAGGCGACCGACGTGCTGCTGCTGCAGGGGCGCCGCATGCTGGAGCGCCTCGACCAGGGCGGCGGGGTGCTGCTGCTCACCGACGCCTTCGGCTCCACCCCCAGCAACATCGCCACCCGGCTGGCCGAGGATACCCCGCGCGCCGCGGTGGTGGCCGGCATCAACCTGCCGATGCTGGTGAAGATCTTCAACTACCCGCAGCTCGACCTGGCGGCGATGACGCGCGCCGCGGTCGAAGGCGGCCAGCGCGGCGTGATGGAATGCCGCCCGCCGCACCCGGAAAAGGAATAGGCACGGATGGACCACAGCAGCCCGCCTCCGCTGGAACGCACGGCGACCATCGTCAACCGCCTGGGCCTGCACGCCCGCGCCGCGGCCAAGCTGGTGACGCTGGCGGCGAAATACAGCAGCGACATCCGCGTGCGCAAGGACCGCCAGGAGGTGAGCGGCAAGAGCATCATGGGCGTGATGATGCTGGCCGCCGCGCAGGGCAGCCGGATCACCCTGGTGGCCGAGGGAACCGACGCGGCCGAGGCGCTCGACGCGCTGGCGGCGCTGGTGGCGAACCGCTTCGACGAGGAAAACTAGTGAGCCTGTGGCTTTCCGGCATCGGCGTCTCGCGCGGCATCGCCATCGGCCGCGTGCAGCGGCTGCACGGCGACCTGGAGATCCCCGAGTACCGGGTGCAGCCGGCGGAGCTGGACGCCGAAGTGGCGCGCTTCCACGACGCCCTGCAGCGCGCCAGGGACGAGCTGCGGCAGATCCGCGCCCAGATCCCCGGCCTGTTCGGCGGCGGCGGGGCCTCCGGCGAGATCGCCGCCTTCATCGACACCCATCTGCTGATGCTCGACGACCGCTCGCTGACCGAGGCGGTGACGGCGCTGATCCGCGATTCGCAATGCAACGCCGAACTGGCGCTGAAGCGGCAGCGCGACGCGCTGACGGCGGTGTTCGAGCAGATGGAGGATCCCTACCTGCGCTCGCGCAAGGACGACGTGCAGCAGGTGTCGGCGCGGGTGATGCGCATCCTGTTGAAGCAGGAGAAAGGGCAGCCCGCCACGCGCGTCGAGCACGCCGAGCCGCCGGTGATCGTGGCCGACGACGTCACGCCGGCCGACATCATCCTGCTGTCGCAGCACAAGGCGGCGGCGTTCGTCACCGAATACGGCGGCCCGCTGTCGCACACCGCGATCCTGGCGCGCAGCTTCGGCATCCCCACCGTGGTCGGCCTGCACGGCGCGCGGCGGCTGCTGCGCGAGGGCGAGCTGGCGATCATCGACGGCGAGCTCGGCCATGTGCTGGCCGACCCCGACGCGCGCGCCTTGTCGTTCTTCCAGGGCAAGCGCGAACGGCAGCAGTCCGACCGCGCCGCGCTGTCGCAGCTGCGCGACCAGCCGGCGGTCTCGCGCGACGGCGTCAAGATCCGCCTGCTGGCCAACATCGAGATGAGCGAGGACGCCGACCAGGCCGCCGAGCTCGGCGCCGAGGGTGTGGGGCTGTACCGCACCGAGTTCCTGTTCATGAACCGCCGCGATCTGCCCGGCGAGCAGGAGCAGTACCAGGCGTATGCGCGCGTGGTGGCGGCGGTGAAGGGCCCCATCACCATCCGCACCCTCGACCTGGGCGCCGACAAGCAGGTCGACTCCGGCAGCCGCCAGGGCCCCACGCCCAACAACCCGGCGCTCGGGCTGCGCGCGATCCGCCTATGCCTGAAGGAGCCGGACTTGTTCCGCACCCAGGTGCGCGCCCTGCTGCGCGCCTCGGCCCACGGCGACGTGCACATCATGCTGCCGATGATCTCCAACGTGCAGGAGTTCCGCCAGGCGCAGCAGATCATCGCCGCGGCGCGCGAGCAGCTCCTCGCCGAAGGCCAGCCGATGGCGGCGGACGTGCCGGTGGGGGCCATGATCGAGGTGCCGGCGGCGGCGCTGGCGGCGCCGCTGCTGGCGCGTTACGCGCGTTTCTTCTCGATCGGCACCAACGACCTGATCCAGTACACCCTGGCGATCGACCGCGTCGACGAAGAGGTGAACTACCTCTACGACCCGCTGCACCCCGCGGTGCTGCGCCTGATCCGCATGACCATCGAGGCCGGCGAGCAGGCCGGGGTACCGGTGGCGATGTGCGGCGAAATGGCCGGCGACCCGCGTTACACGCGGCTGCTGCTGGGGCTGGGGCTCACCGAGTTCTCCATGCATCCGGCCAGCGTGCTGGAGGTGAAGCGCATCATCATCGAGTCGAACGTGGCCAGGCTGCGCCAGCGCGCGCAACGCCTGCTGGCCGCCGCAAGCGTGAGCGAGCTGCAGAGCCTGATCGCGGAATTCGGGCACAACTAGAGCGTCTTTAGTTCAGATGCATACATGTTTGTTCCCCTCTCCCGCACGCGGGAGAGGGGAAGATGTGTGCACGTAAAGAGAAAATGCTCTAGCCCGTTGTCTTTTCACTATGGCAGCGGCTGCTTCGCCGCTGCCGGCTTCTCCCTCCACTGCAGCGCGCCGAGGAAAATCACGCGCAGGCGGCGCACGCTGTCCTCCACCAGCTCCTGGTCCAGCTCGGGCCGGCGCGGCGGCAGGTCGAGGATGTCCGCGGCCGTGCTGAGCATGCCGTTGACCACCAGCCCGCAGATCATTTCCAGGGTGGCCATCGACAGCCCGGGGAAGGCGTTGAGGCTGCGCAGGTCCTGGGCCATCTCGTTGGTGAAGTGCGCCACCTCGCGCCGGATCGCCTCGCGGATCACCGGCGAGCCGCCGTCGCGCTCGCTGGAGATGAACAGGAACTGCAGGCGGTTGTCCTCCACGTAGCGCTTGTAGACCAGCACCGAGCGGCGGATCATGTCGGTGAACAGGGGGACCCCGGCGCGCCTCGTCTCGCGCAGCAACCGGCGCAGCGTCATGCCGCATTCCTCCACCAGCGCCAGGCCCAGCTCGTCCATGTCGCGGAAATGGCGATAGAACGCGGTGGGCACCACCCCGGCCTCGCGCGTCACCTCGCGCAGGCTCAGCCCGGTGAAACCGCGTCCCTCCTTCATCAGGCGCAAGGCCGCCTCCAGCAGGGCGTCGCGCGTGAGCTGCTTGCGCTGGCTGCGCGAGCCCAGGTTCTGACGTTCCGCAACGGCGCCGGCCGGTTCTTCTTTGCTGGACACTGGGCAAAACCCCTGGATGAACGAATGTAAACAGTATACGCGTTTTTAATTTATTGTTTTACATTGATATTTTCACTTAGTTAATATTTTCAGTGCACATGTGTTGACTTGCGCACATAGCCCTGTGAACATGTGTGCACAGTCCCTCTCATGGAACGAACCACATGACACAGGCAGCGCTTTACCCCCTTGGCCGCGCCGCCCGCCGCGCGCTCGCGGCGTCCTGGCTGCATCCGCTCAACGATACCCCGGCCGTCGACGAACTGCTGGGCGCCATTAACCCGATGTGGTCGCTCAACGACATCCGCGCCCGCGTGGTCGAGGTGATCCTGGAAACCCACGACACCCGCACCTTCGTACTGGCACCCAACCGGCGCTGGCCCGGCTTCCAGGCCGGCCAGCACGTTGCGCTGGAGGTGGAGATCGACGGCGTCCGCCATCACCGCACCTACAGCCTGTCCGCCGCGCCCGGCGGCCGGCGCCTCGCGCTGACGGTCAAGCACCAGCCGGGCGGACGTGTCTCCAGCTGGTTGCACCAGCGCGTCCGCATCGGTGATGTGCTCAAGTTGAGCGCGCCGGCCGGCGATTTCGTGCTACCCGAGCCGCTGCCGTCCCGGCTGCTCATGCTCGGCGCCGGCAGCGGCGTGACGCCGCTGATGTCGATGCTGCGTACGCTGCGGGCGCGGAACTACGGCGGCGAGATCGTCTTCCTGCACAGCTGCCGGCAGCCGGCGGACGCAATCTTCGGCTCGGAGCTGAAGGCGCTGGCCGCGGCCTGGCCGGCGCTGCGCCTGGTGATGCACTACAGCCAGGAGCAGGGCCGCCTGGACCGCACCGCCCTGCAGCGGCTGCTGCCCGCCGACCTGTCGGGCTGCCACGGCCTGCTGTGCGGCCCGCACGGGTTCATGGACCTGGTCAATGCGTGGTGGCACGAGCGTGGCGCGCCGGGTGCCCTGCAGCAGGAAAGCTTCAGCGGGCCGGTGCTGCACGCAGTCGCGCCCGCCGGCGCGAGCAGCGAGGTGCGC
The DNA here is from genome assembly GCA_031291075.1 of Nevskia sp. GTDB lineage: Bacteria > Pseudomonadota > Gammaproteobacteria > Nevskiales > Nevskiaceae > Nevskia. The sequence goes on from JARLJS010000209.1 coordinate 9,414, forward strand.
TGCGTCCGCTCGGAGCGGGTCTTCACCGCGGCGGGCCAGCCGCTGCTGGTCGAGGCCGAAAGCGCCGGGCTGCGGCCCAAGCACGGCTGCCGCATCGGCATCTGTCATAGCTGCCAGTGCCGCAAGCTGAGCGGCACCGTGGAGAACCTGCTCACCGGCGCGGTGTCCTCCGCACCCGATGAAACCATCCAGCTCTGCATCAGCGCGGCGCGCTCCGACCTCACGCTGGACCTGTAACGCCTCGCACACCGACCAAGCAACGACACGGAAATCCTTATGACCCCCCGCAAACAACTCAGCCGCGAGCAGGTCGCCGCCTTCCAGGCGGAAATCGACGCGGTCCGCAACGAAGTGAAGGCCGATCTGGGCGAGCGCGACGTCGCCCACATCCGCCGCGTGATCCGCATCGCCCGCGGCAGCGCCGTGGCCGGTCGCTCGCTGCTGATGTTCGGCTTCGGCCCCGCCTCCTGGCTGCTCGGCGTGACCGCGCTGGCCAACGCCAAGATCCTGGAGAACATGGAGATCGGCCACAACGTGATGCACGGCCAGTACGACTGGACCAACGATCCGGCGCTGGCCTCGCAGACCTACGAGTGGGACAACGTCTGCGACGCCGAGCAGTGGCGCCATTCGCACAACTTCATGCACCACTCCTACACCAACATCGTCGGCAAGGACCGCGACGTCGGCTACGGCATCCTGCGCATGAGCGACAAGCAGCCGTGGAATCCGTACCACCTGTTCCAGCCAGTGTCGAACCTGTTGCTGGCGCTGCTGTTCGAGTGGGGGGTGGGTCTGCACGACGTGGAGTTCGAGCGGGTGTTCGCCGGCAAGGTGAGCCGCGAGCAGTTCGCCGAACGCATGCGGCCGTTCCTGCGCAAGGCGCGCAAGCAGATGGTCAAGGACTACCTGCTGTTCCCGGCGCTGGCGCTGTGGAACTGGCCGCGGGTGCTGGCCGGCAACGTCGCCGCCAACCTGATCCGCAACGTATGGGCCTACGCCATCATCTTCTGCGGCCACTTCCCCGAAGGCGCGGAAACCTTCACCGAGGAGGAGACCCGCGACGAAACGCGCGGCGACTGGTACCTGCGGCAAATCACCGGCTCGGCCAACCTCGAGGGCGGGCCGCTGTTCCACATCATGAGCGGCCATCTCAGCCACCAGATCGAGCACCACCTGTTCCCCGACCTGCCGGCCCACCGTTACGCCGAGGTGGCACCGCGGGTGCGCGCCATCTGCGAGAAATATGGCGTCCGCTACAATACGGGCGGATTCTGGAAGCAATACTTCAGCGTCATGCGTAGCGTCTTCCGCCATGCGCTGCCGTCCCGCGCGCCGCAGCCGGCGCTAGCCTGATCCTGCCGCCCTAAGGAAAGCGATGAAGAGACTACAGAGGCTGGAGCTGCTCAAGGATTTCGTCCAGGAGGCCGTTGACCGTGGCGCCAGCTCGGTCGAGCAGATTCACCAGCACATCGCCGGCCTGCCGTTCGAAGTGCTGGAGAAATCCGGCCTGCTGGACGACGACAAGCTGAAGCTGCGCGAACGGCAGCGGCGCACCATCGGCGCGGTCTACGACGCCATCCGCCGCGTCAACCGCGAGATCGGCCAGCTCATCTCCGACCAGTTCGAGAACGTCGAGGAGACGCAGCACGTCGGCGAGGTGCTGAGCGAAAAGGCGGAGGTGGACGAAGCACCGGCGCCGAAGCCGGCGGCAAAGAAGCGCAAGCCGAAGGCCGGGAAAAGCAGGAGCAGCTAGTGTGGTCTCGCCTCTCCCCCCTGGGAGAGGCCGCGCCGTAAGGCGCGGGTGAGGGCGCGCCGTGTCAGCCGCGGTCAAATCCTTCCAGCCGTGCCGCCCTCACTCCTGCCCCTCTCCCAAAGGGAGAGGGATACTGACCTTGTGCCGATGCATTTGCGGGACATCACACTAGGGCCTGTTGACCCTAGGGAACCACGATCTCGCCGCGCAGGTACGGCACCACCTTGCCGCCGAGCCTGACGCGGTCGCCCGCCAGTTCGGTGTGCAGGCGGCCGCGCCGCGCCGAGATCTGCAACGCCTCCAGCCGGTTGCGGCCCAGCCGCTGCGCCCAGTACGGCACCAGCAGGCAGTGCGCCGAGCCGGTGACCGGATCCTCCGCGATGCCACAGGCCGGCGTGAAATAGCGCGATACGAAATCCACGCCGTAGTCGCCGCCGGGAGCCGTGACCACCACGCCCTTGCCGGTGAGGCGCCCCAGCGCCGCCATGTCCGGCGCCAGCTTGGCGACACTTTCCGCCTTGGCGTAGACGGCAAAGTACTTGTTGGAGGTGGCCAGCCAGTCCTCCGGCGCGGCGCCCAGGCCGGCACGGAGGTCATCGGGCACCTCGCGCAGCGGTTTCGGCGCGGCGGCCGGCAGGTCCAGGCGCAGCGCCTCACCGTCACGCTCCACCGTCAGCAGGCCGGAGCGGGTCAGGAACACCACCCGGTCGCGGCCGAAGCCGAGCGTGTTGAGCAGCACGTGACCGCTGGCCAGCGTGGCGTGGCCACACAGGTCGATCTCCACCGCAGGAGTGAACCAGCGCAGGCGGAAGTCCGCGCCCTGCTCCCGCACCGGCACGAAGAAGGCCGTCTCGGACAGGTTGTTCTCGGCGGCGATGGCCTGCAGCGTGGCGTCGGGCAGCCAGTCCTCGAGCGGGCACACCGCGGCGGGATTACCCCCGAACAGGCTCTCGGCGAAGGCGTCCACCACAAAGATGGGGATCTTTCTCACGAGCCCGCGACCGTCATCGCCTCGACCAGCACCGAGCCGCAGCGCACGCCGCCGCGCACGTCCACGTCGTTGCCGACGGCGCGGATGCCGCCGAACATGGCGGCGAGGTTGCCGGCGATAGTGACCTCCTGCACCGGGTAGGCGATGGCGCCGTTCTCGACCCAGAAGCCGGCGGCACCGCGCGAGTAGTCGCCGGTAACCAGGTTCACGCCCTGCCCCATCAGGTCGGTCACGATCAAGCCCTCTCCCATCTCGCGCGTCAGCGCCTCGAGGCCGCCGGCGAAGTTCGGCTCGACCACCAGGTTGTAGACGCCGCCGGCGTTGCCGGTGGTGGTGAGGCCGAGCTTGCGCGCGCTGTAGCTGCCGAGCAGGTAGCCGCTCAGCACGCCGCGGTCGAGCAGGGTGCGCTCCCGCGTGGCGACGCCTTCCTGGTCGTAGGCGCTGCTGCCGGCGGCACGCGGGAGGAACGGCAACTGCCGTGCGCTGATGGCGGGCGCGAACACCGGCTCGCCCAGCTTGTTGAGGAGGAACGAGGCGCGGCGGTACAGGGCGCCGCCGGAAATCGCGCCGATAAAGTGGCCGAACAGGCCGCGCGCCATCTCCGCCGGAAACAGCACCGGCGCGGTGCGCGTGGAGATGCCGCGCGCGCCCAGGCGCGCCGCGGCGCGCTCGCCCGCCTTGCGCCCCACTTGCGCCGGGGCTTCCAGCTCGTCGCGGCTGCGTGCCGTGGTGTACCAATGCCCGAGCTGCATCGAATCGTCCTGCACCGCGATGGCGGCGCAGGACAGGCTGTGGTCGGTGCTCTCGCGCACGCCCAGGAAACCGTGGGTGTTGGCATAGAGATGCAGGGCATGGCGGGTATCGACGCTGGCGCCTTCCGACTGCGTGATGCGGGGGTCGACGGCGAAGGCCGCCGCCTCGGTGTCCCGCGCCAGCTCGACCGCCGTCTCGGCGCCCAGATCCCAGGGATGGCACAGGTCGAGGTCCGGGAAGTCCCTGGCCATCAGCTCGGCGTCGGCCAGGCCGACACAGGGATCCTCGCCGCCCGCCCGGGCGATGGCGCAGGCGGCCTCCACCGTGCGCACCAGCGCGGCCTCGCTGAAGTCGGTGGTGCTGGCGGAACCGGTGCGCTGACCGAAGAACACCGTGATCGACAGATCGCGGTCGCGCTGGAACTGCACCGACTCGACCTCGCCCTTGCGCACGCTGACCGACAGACCGCGGCTCACGCCCAGGTGCGCCTCGGCGGCACTGGCGCCGTTGCGGCGGGCCAGTTCCAGCGTCTGCTGCAGCCGCGGCTGGAGTTCGGCGGGGGCGGGCAGATTCTGGGCGGACGCTGGCGAGGTCATGGACGGGGAGGAGACGGTGGATACGCCGCAGAATACTGGAACCGGCGCGAAATAAGTATGCGCCCGGGCCGCGCACCCGGGCCGAATGTGAGGTGGCGCACGCTGCGCTAGCCGGCGGCCAGCGCGTCGAGCAGCTTCTGGTGCACGCCGCCGAAGTCACCGTTGCTCATCACCAGCAGGCGGTCGCCGGGGCGAGCGGTGGCCGCCACGTCGGTGACCAGCGCGTCGAGCTGCGCATGCACGCGCACGCGGTCGCCGAGCGACGCCAGGGCCTGCGCGGCATCCCATTTCAGGTCGGGCCGCGCGTAGACGAAGCTGAGCGCCGCCCGTTCCAGGCTCGTGGCCAGCGTGTCGCCGTGGCTGCCCAGCCGCATCGTGTTGGAGCGCGGCTCGAGCACCGCCAGGATGCGGCCGCTGTCGGACTGTTCCTGCAGCGCCGCGATAGTGGCCGCGATGGCGGTGGGGTGGTGGGCGAAATCGTCGTACACCTCCACGCCGCGCACGCTACCGCGCAGCTCGAGCCGGCGCCGTACGCCGCGGAAGCTCGCCAGGCCATGCAGGGACGCGGCGGCCGACACCCCGGCATGGGCGGCGGCGGCGATCGCCGCCAGGGCATTCGAACGGTTGTGGGCACCGGCCAGCGCCGTTCGCACCTCGCCCTGGACCGCGCCGCGCAGCGCCACCTCGAAGCCGCCTTCGCGCCGCTGCGCGGTCCAGCCGCGCGGATCGTCGAAGTACTCCACTCCGCTCCAGCAGCCCATCTCCAGCACCCGTGCCAGGTTGGCATCGGCACCGTTGACCACCAGCAGGCCCTGACCCGGCACGGTGCGCACCAGATGGTGGAACTGGCGCTCGATGGCGGCGAGGTCGGGGAAGATGTCGGCGTGGTCGTATTCGAGGTTGTTGAGGATCGCGGTGCGCGGACGGTAGTGCAGGAACTTGCTGCGCTTGTCGAAGAACGCGGTGTCGTACTCGTCCGCCTCGATCACGAAATGGCGGCCGCGGCCGAGACGCGCCGACACACCGAAGTTGAGCGGCACGCCGCCGACCAGGAAGCCCGGCTCGAGGCCGGCATGCTGCAACAGCCAGGCAAGCAGGCTGGTGGTGGTGGTCTTGCCGTGGGTGCCGGCCACCGCCAGCACGTGGCGCCCCTGCAGCACGTGCGCCGCCAGCCACTCGGGGCCGGACACGTAGGGCAGGCCGGCGTTGAGCACGTGCTCGATCGCGGGATTGCCGCGGACCACCACGTTGCCCACCACCACCACGTCCGGCGCCGGCTCGAGGTGGGCCGGATCGTAGCCGGGCAGCACCGCGATGCCGAGCCGTTCGAGCTGGGTCGACATCGGCGGCCAGGCGTTGGCATCCGAGCCGGTGACGGTGTGCCCCGCCTCGCGCGCCAGGGCCGCGATGCCCGCCATGAAGGTGCCGCAGATGCCGAGGATGTGCAGGCGCATGGATGATCTTGTGCGTGATGAGCTTGGGAAACGGCGCTCAGCCGGTGAGCGCGCTGAACAAGGCCTTGAAGCTGGTGACCGCGAGCAGGCACAGCAGGGCGATGAAGATGCCGCCGCCGGTCTGCGTGTTGGCGGCGCGCCGGTAGATGAACGCGGTCAGGGCGAACTGCCACACCAGCAGGCCGGGGATCAGCATGGACATGAGCATCGCCCAGCCCGGAAACTCCGGCACGTTGCCCGGGTTGTTGAGCAGGTCCGGATTGGCCTGCAGCTTGCGCGTGAACTCCTCGGCCACCGGCAGGAACGGCCGCAGCTCCCCCACCGGGATCACCAGCACCAGCGCCAGGATCGAGCTGGTGGCGAGCAGGGCGTTGAAAGTCTGCTGGAAGCGGTTTTCCAGCCGCCGCGCGCGTAACGCCGCCTGGGTGAACAGGCCCATCGCCAGCACGGTGGCCACGCCGAGCATCGACAGCGCCAGCGGCGACGGCATCGCCGGCAGCTTCTGCGCGGCCACCGCGGCCTGCGCGAGCTGGGAAGCCAGCGCGGCGTTGGCCACCACGCCGAACACCACGCAGACAGCGGTGAGACGGTGGCTCGGATCGTAGGGGAAGTCTTCCGGACCGGCACGGAAGGCAAGTATGCGGAGACTGGTCCAAACGGCCTGGGTCAGCATGGGATCGTCGATGGGCTTGAGCTTGCTATTCTACGGCCTGGACCGACCGATGCTTAAGCCGCTTGACTCAGGCACCCCTCTCCCTGCTCACCCTTCCCGACCAGCTCGGCGAGGCCTGCGAGCGTTGGCGCAGCGCATCCTGGCTGGCGCTCGACACCGAATTCCTGCGCGAGGACACCTACTACCCGAAGCTATGCCTGATCCAGGTCGGCGACGGCCGCGCCAACATCTGCATCGACGCCCTGGCGCTGGAGGGCGCCGCGCTGCGGCCGCTGCTGGACACGATGTATGCGCCGGTCGCGGCCAAGGTGTTCCACGCCGCCTCGCAGGACCTGGAAATCTGCGTGCAGCTGGAGGGGCGCGTGCCGCAGCCGCTGTTCGACACCCAGGTCGCCGCGGCCCTGCTCGGCCACGGCGACCAGCTCGGCTATGCCGCGCTGGTGGAGAAACTGCTCGGGGTGAAGCTGGACAAGAGCCTGACCCGCACCGACTGGTCGCGCCGCCCCCTGAGCCCGGCCGAGCTGGCCTACGCGGCCGACGACGTCCGTTATCTCGGCGAGATCTACCCGCGCCTGCGCGACGAACTGGACGCGCGCGGGCGGCTGGCGTGGCTGGAGGAGGATTGCGCGCGGCTGGCCGACCCGGCGCGCTACCGCAATCCGCCGGAGCAGGCGTGGCGGCGGCTCAAGGGCATCGCGCGGCTGCCCGCCGCCGGGCAGCACGCGGCGGCGGCGCTGGCCGCCTGGCGCGAACGCGTCGCGCAGGAACGCAACCGTCCGCGCAAGTGGATCCTCGACGACGAGGCGCTGTACCGTCTGGCCGAACGCCGCCCGCAGACCCGCGAACAGCTCGAGCAACTCAAGCTGCTGCCGCCCAAGACGCTGGAACGCCACGGCGCCGCCCTGCTGGAAACCGTTGCCGTCAGCAGCGCCGAAGCGCCGCTGGCGCTGGAAGAGCCGCTATTGGACGACGCCCAGAAAGCCAGGCTCAAGCGCCTGCTGGAGCGGCTGCGCGCGCTGGCGGAAGCGCTCGCGGTGCCGGCCTCGCTGCTGGCGCCGCGCAGCGACCTGGAAGCCCTGCTGCGCCGCGGCGGCGAAGCGGACCTGGCCTTGCTGCGCGGCTGGCGCCGCGAGGTGGCGGGGGAGGAACTGCTGCGCCTGCTGTGACCCCGCCATCAGCCGGCGGGGCGCGGCCGCGTCACTGCAGCGCTTTGAGCACGCGCTGGAAGATCTCGTCCACCAGTCCCACGCCCTGCACCGTCACCAGCTTGCTCTGGGCCTGGTAGTAGTCGAGCAGCGGGTGGGTCTCGGCGTTGTAGACCTCGATGCGATGGCGGATCACTTCCGGCTTGTCGTCGTGCCGGCCTTCGGTGACGGCGCGCTCGTGCAGGCGCCGGATGATCTCCTCGTCGTCCACCGCCAGGTGCACCGCCTTGTCGATCGGCCGCTGGTTGTGACCCGCCATGAGCTGATCCAGCACCTGCGCCTGCGCGGTGTTGCGGGGAAAGCCGTCGAGGATGAAGCCGTTGACCGCGTCCGGCTGTTCCAGACGCTCTTCGACGATGCCGATGACGATGTCGTTGGCCACGAGCTTGCCGGCGTCCATCGCCGCCTTGGCCTGCTTGCCGAGTTCGGTGCCGGCGGCCACCGCGGCGCGGAGGGCGTCGCCGGTGGAAATCTTCGGGATGCCGAACTTCTCGACCAGCTTTTCGCCTTGCGTGCCCTTGCCGGAGCCGGGCGCGCCGAGCAGAACAATTCTCATAAGTTGATGCAGCCCCAAGGTGGAAACCGCGTGGAAGAAACCCGACAGAATGGCTGGGAGGGCGCCAGCCTTCACGATCTGAAAGCTTAATATAATTTCTGTAACGGTACCCGGTCGCCGCTTGCCGCGTCAACGCAGCAGGTTCCGGCCGTCTGCCGCCGGGCGGCTATAATGGGCCCGGAACGCACAGGCAGCGGCGGCCAGCGCCGCACACGGAATCGGAAACCGATGCCACGCAACGCCTTTTACGCCCAGTCCGGCGGGGTCACCGCCGTCATCAACGCCTCTGCCGCCGGCGTGATCGAAACCGCCCGCAAGCACGACGACAAGATCGGCAAGGTCTACGCCGGCCGCAACGGCATCATCGGCGCGCTGACCGAGGACCTGATCGACACCTCACAGGAGTCGCCGGCCGCCATCGCCGCCCTGCGCCACACGCCGTCGGGGGCCTTCGGCTCCTGCCGCTACAAGCTCAAGGGCTTCGACAAGAACCAGGCCGAGTACGACCGCCTGATCGAAGTGTTCAAGGCCCACGACATCGGCTACTTCTTCTACAACGGCGGCGGCGACTCCGCCGACACCTGCCTGAAGATAAGCCAGCTCGGCGAGAAGCTCGGCTACCCGATCCAGGCCATCCACGTGCCCAAGACGGTCGACAACGACCTGCCGATCACCGATACCTGCCCGGGCTTTGGCTCGGTGGCCAAATACGTCGCCGTATCGATCCGCGAAGCGGGTTTCGACGTCGCCTCCATGGCCAAGACCTCCACCAAGGTGTTCATCATGGAGGTCATGGGTCGCCACGCCGGCTGGATCGCCGCGGCCGGCGGCCTGGCCGCGGAGAAGGAAGGCGACGCGCCCCACATCATCCTGTTCCCGGAGATCAAGTTCGACGAGGCGGCGTTCCTCGCCCGCGTCGACGAGTCGGTGAAGAAATACGGCTACTGCGCGGTGGTGGCGAGCGAGGGCCTGCACAACGCCGAGGGCCAGTTCATGTCCGAGGCCGGCACCAAGGACGCCTTCGGCCACGCCCAGCTCGGCGGGCTGGCGCCGCTGCTGGCGCAGCTGGTGAAGGACAGGCTCAAGTACAAGTACCACTGGGCGGTGGCGGACTACCTGCAGCGCGCGGCGCGCCACATCGCCTCCCGGACCGACGTCGAACAGGCCTACGCCGTGGGCAAGGGCGCGGTGGAGCTGGCGGTGGCCGGAAAGTCTGGCGTGATGGCGACGATCGTGCGCGAGGCCGCGGAGCCCTATCGCTGGAGCGTGGGCGAGGCGCCGCTGACGCAGGTGGCCAACGTCGAGAAGAAAATGCCGCCCGAGTTCATCAGCGCCGACGGCTTCCATATCACCGATGCCTGCCGCGCCTACCTGTCGCCGCTGATCCAGGGCGAGGACTACCCGCCCTACCGCAACGGCCTGCCGCAATACGTGCAGCTGCGCAATGTGGCGGTGCCGAAGAAGCTGAAGACCGCTTTTGAAGTGAAGTAGGACCTGGCTCGGAAACGTAGCGCAGCAGCCTTTGAAGACAGGTTCTAGCAATCCGGCCCGGGTTGGATGCTATGATCGGACCGTGACCGCTGTCAGCATGGCGGAGATCGAAAAACAATAAGGCCGGCGCGCGAGGCGCCGCACGGCCATGCCAGGCGGGGGAGCAACAACTGTTTCGTCACGCTTTGAGGAGGAGGTCCTCAATGTTAGTCGAGTACGGGTTGTGGATTGCCCTGGGCTGCGCAATCGCGGCGGTGCTGTACGGCATCCTGTCGGTCCGATGGATCCTGGCCAAGCCTGCCGGCAACGAGCGCATGCGGCAGATCGCCGCCGCCGTGCAGGAAGGCGCGATGGCCTATCTCAACCGCCAGTACACCACCATCGGCGTCGTCGGCGCCATCCTGTTCGTGGTGCTGGGCTTCGCTCTCAACTGGTACACGGCGATCGGCTTCCTGATCGGCGCGGTGCTGTCCGGCGCCACCGGCTACATCGGCATGAACATCTCGGTGCGCGCCAACGTGCGCACCGCTGAAGCCGCGCGCCAGGGCCTGGGCGCGGCGCTGGACGTGGCCTTCCGCGGCGGCTCCATCACCGGCATGCTGGTGGTCGGGCTGGGGCTGCTCGGCGTCGCCGGCTACTACGCCGCGGTGATGCGCATCGCCGGCCAGGACACCGCGCTGCACGCGCTGGTGGGCCTGGCCTTCGGCGGCTCGCTGATCTCGATCTTCGCACGCCTCGGCGGCGGCATCTTCACCAAGGGTGCCGACGTCGGCGCCGACCTGGTGGGCAAGGTCGAAGCCGGCATTCCCGAGGACGACCCCCGCAATCCCGCGGTGATTGCCGACAACGTCGGCGACAACGTCGGCGACTGCGCCGGCATGGCCGCCGACCTGTTCGAGACCTACGCCGTCACCATCGTCGCGACCATGGTGCTGGGCGGCCTGCTGGCGGCGGAGTTCGGCGCCAACGCGGTGCTCTACCCGCTGGTGCTGGGCGGCGTCTCGATCATCGCCTCGATCGTCGGCAGCTTCTTCGTCAAGACCAACGACGGCGCCAAGATCATGAAGGCGCTGTACATCGGCGTGGCGGTCTCCGGCGTGCTCGCCGCGATCGCCTTCTACCCCATCACCACTGCGCTGATGGGGGCCAAGGCCATGCCGCTGTTCGGCTGCGCCCTGATTGGCCTGGCCCTGACCGGCGCCATCATGTGGATCACCGAGTACTACACCGGCACGCAGTACGGCCCGGTGCGGCACATCGCGGCCGCCTCGCAGACCGGCCACGGCACCAACATCATCGCCGGCCTGGGCGTGTCGATGAAGTCCACCGCGCTGCCGGTGCTGGCGGTGTGCGCCAGCATCTGGGGCGCCTACCACCTGGCGGGGCTGTACGGCATCGCCATCGCCGCCACCTCGATGCTGTCGATGGCCGGCATGATCGTGGCGCTGGACGCCTACGGCCCTATCACCGACAACGCCGGCGGCATCGCCGAGATGGCCGACCTGCCGCACGAGGTGCGCGACATCACCGACCCGCTGGACGCGGTGGGCAACACCACCAAGGCGGTGACCAAGGGCTACGCCATCGGCTCGGCCGCGCTGGCCGCGCTGGTGCTGTTCGCCGACTACACCCACGCCCTGGCCAGCGCCAACAAGCCGGTGAGCTTCGACCTGTCCGACCACATGGTGATCATCGGCCTGTTCATCGGCGGCATGGTGCCGTACCTGTTCGGCGCCATGGCGATGGAGGCGGTGGGCCGCGCCGCCGGCGCGGTGGTGGTGGAAGTGCGCCGCCAGTTCGCCACCATCAAGGGCATCATGGAAGGCACCGCCAAGCCGGAATACGGCGTGGCCGTGGACATGCTGACCAAGGCGGCGATCAAGGAGATGATCATCCCCTCCCTGCTGCCGATCCTGGTGCCGGTGCTGGTGGGCCTGCTGCTCGGCCCCAAGGCGCTGGGCGGCGTGCTGATCGGCACCATCGTCACCGGCCTGTTCGTGGCCATCTCCATGACCACCGGCGGCGGCGCCTGGGACAACGCCAAGAAGTACATCGAGATGGGCAACTTCGGCGGCAAGGGCTCGGAGACGCACAAGGCCGCAGTCACCGGCGACACCGTCGGCGACCCCTACAAGGACACCGCCGGCCCCGCCATCAACCCGCTCATCAAGATCATCAACATCGTGGCCCTGCTGCTGGTGCCTCTGCTGTAGGCACAATCGCTGCTTCAAAAAAGGGCGCCGCAGGGCGCCCTTTTTTGTCGGCGGCGCCTGCCCTGGCTCCTCTTTTGCTAAAATCCTTACCCGGTATTACTTTAGGCGGTTGCGATGACCACCACGTCCGTCACCAGCAAAGGGCAGGTCACCATTCCCAAACGGGTGCGCCAGATGCTCGGCATCGGCCCGGGCAGCAAGCTTGCGTTCGAGGTGGAAGGTGCCACGGCGCGCATCCGGCTGGTGCGGCCCGGAGCCCGTTCCCGGGTCGAGGACGGGCCGGCGATCCTCAAGTATTCCGGCCCGCGCATCCCGGTAAGCGAAATGCACGGCGCGGAGGCAATGAAGAAGGCATCCGCGCGTGCGCGCCGTTGATACCAATATCCTGGCACGCTACTACCTGCAGGACGACCCGGAACAGTCGCGCATCGCCACCGCGATCGTCCAGGCGGGAGCGCTGTTCGTGCCCAAGACGGTGGCGTTGGAACTGGCCTGGGTGCTGCGCTCGGTGGCCGCCCAGCCCGCCCACAAGGTGACCGCCTGTCTGGCCCATCTGGCGGGGCTTGCGGGCGTCACCATGGAAGACCGCGAACAAATAGAGGCCGCCCTCCGCTATAGCGCCAAGGGCATAGAATTTGCGGATGCCCTGCACTTGGCGGCCAGCGAAGAGTGCAGCGAATTCCTGACCTTCGATGACCGGCGTTATGCCCGGCGCGCCGCATCGCGCGGCCTGAAACCGAAGGTGCGGGTGCCTACGGAATGATCCTCCTGCCCGTATAATCCGCGTCCGATTCGTTCCACACCCCCCGATTCTGGAGTTTTTCCGATGTCTGTTAACCTGATTCCCGCCGGCCGCAACGTCCCCGAGGACGTCAACGTCGTCATCGAGATCCCGATGGATAGCGAGCCGGTCAAGTACGAGGTGGACAAGGACACCGGTGCGATCTTTGTCGACCGCCTGCTGACCACGCCGATGCGCTACCCCTGCAACTACGGCTACGTGCCGCAGACCCTGGGCGGCGACGGCGACCCGCTGGACGCGCTGGTGATGATGCCGATGCGGCTGATCCCCGGCTCGGTGATCAACTGCCGCCCGATCGGCATGCTGCAGATGACCGACGAGTCCGGCCAGGACGAGAAGCTGATCGTGGTGCCCGGCAACAAGGTCAGCCCGCTCTACCGCGACGTCGAGACGGTGCGCGCCCTGCCCTCCCTGATCCGCGACCAGATCGCCCATTTCTTTCAGCATTACAAGGACCTGGAGAAGGGCAAGTGGGTCAAGATCGAGGGCTGGCACGGTCCCAAGGACTCCATGCGCTGCATCACCGAGGGCGTGGAGCGCTACGTCCAGTCGCAGCACAAGAAACAGAAGTAGACCACGCCGTCGCGCCGCCAGTGTTGAAGTGAGGTCATGTCCGAGGCGCCATCGACGCTGACCCGGCTGGCCCACCGGCTGGCCGAGGACGTGGCGCGCGGCACGCCGCAGCAGGGAACCCCGGCACAACTCGACGTCCAACGTTACCTGGACCCGCGCCGGCTCGAGGCGGAGCTGGCGCTGATGCGACGCGGCCCGGTGATCCTGGCGCATGCCAGTGAGCTGCCGCGGTCGGGACGGCTGGCGGTGCAACGGCTGGGCCTGCCGTTGCTGTTGTCGCGCGATGCGCAGGGCGCCGTCTACGGCCACTACAACGTGTGCCGCCACCGCGGCATGCGCCTGGTGGAGCCCGGCGCGGCGGAATGCCGCAGCTTCGTCTGCCCCTACCACGGCTGGACCTATGCCCTGGATGGCCGCCTCACCGGGCTGCTGCACCGCGAGACCTTCGACCGGCTGCCGCTCGGCCTGCGCCCGTTTCCGCTGGTGGAACGTCACGGCCTGCTATGGGGCTGGCCGGCGCTGGAGGGCCGCGAGCCGCCGCAGGACCCGCAGCAGTGGCTGGGTGGCATCGGCGCCGAGCTGGACTATTTCGGGCTGACGCAAGCGGCCGTGTTCCGGCGCACCGAGGTCGAGCGGCGCTGCAACTGGAAGCTGGTGGTGGAAGCCTTCCTAGAGGGCTATCACATCCGCGTGCTGCACCGGGATTCGATCTACCCGTTCTTCCTGGACGCCGCCACCATTTCCGAGCCGGTGGGGCCGCACTTCCGCTCCGCGGCGGCGCGGCGGCGCCTGTCCGGCCTGGCGCCCGGGACGATCCCGGACCTGCGCCTCGACTGCACATTCACCCACTACCTGTTCCCCAACAGCGTGCTGATCTTCCACCCGGACTACACCAGCCTGATCACGCTCTGGCCGCTGGCGCCGGACCGCGTGCTGTGGTCGCACGCTTTGCTGGTGCCGGCGCCGTCGTTGACCGAGGACACGCGCGAGCACTCGGACCGCAGCTTCGAGCTGATCGAACGCAACGTGTTCCAGAACGAGGACCTGGTGGCCTGCGAGGGCATCCAGGCCGGGCTTGCCAGCGGCGCCAACGTCAGCCTGAGCTGCGGCAGCCTCGAAGGCGCCCTGGGCCAGCTCCACGCTGAATGGGACCGGCGCCTTTCCGAAGGAGTCACATCTTGAACAAGCCTTTGAAACTACTGGTGATCGGCGGCGGCGGCCGCGAGCATGCCCTGGCCTGGAAGCTGGCGCAGTCGGGGCGCGTCGGCGAGGTGCTGCTGGCACCGGGCAACGCCGGCACCGCCGGCGAGGCGAAGTGCCGCAACGTGGCGGTGGCCGCCGAGGACGTGCCCGGCCTGCTGCGGCTGGCGCAGAGCGAGGGCGTCGACTTCACCGTGGTGGGGCCCGAAGGCCCGCTGGCCGCCGGCGTGGTGGACAGCTTCACCACCGCCGGCCTGCGCGTGTTCGGCCCGACCCGGGCCGCGGCGCAGATCGAGGCGAGCAAGGCCTTCACCAAGGATTTCCTGGCGCGCCATGGCATCCCCACCGCGCAGTACCGCGTGTTCACCGAGGAGCAGGCGGCGCTGGATTACGTCGCCCAGCGCGGCGCGCCGATCGTGGTGAAGGCCGACGGCCTGGCGGCCGGCAAGGGCGTGGTGGTGGCGAACACGGTGGACGAGGCGCAGGCCGCCATCCGCAACATGCTCGGCGGCGGCATGGGCCAGGCCGGCGCGCGGGTGGTGGTCGAGGATTTCCTGGCCGGCGAGGAGGCCAGCTATATCGTCGTCGCCGCCGGCACCCGTTACGTGCCGCTGGCCTCGGCGCAGGACCATAAGCGCGTGTTCGACCGCGAGCAGGGACCGAATACCGGCGGCATGGGCGCCTACTCGCCGGCCCCGGTGGTCACCTCCGAGGTGGACGCCCGTGTCCGCGCCGAAGTGATCGAACCGACGCTGCGCGGGCTGGCGGCCGAGGGACGTCCGTTCACCGGCTTCCTCTACGCCGGCCTGATGATCGCCCCGGACGGCAGCCCCAGCGTGGTGGAGTTCAACGCCCGCCTGGGCGACCCGGAGACCCAGCCGATCCTGATGCGCCTGGATTCCGACCTGCTGGACCTGCTGGAAGCCGCCGTGGCGGGAGACCCGACGGCGGCGCCGCCGCGCTGGAAGCCGCAGGCCGCGCTGGGGGTGGTGCTGGCGGCAGGCGGCTACCCGGGGACGATCCGCAAGAACGACCCGATCCACGGCCTGGACGCCGACTTCGGCCCCGACGCCAAGGTGTTCCACGCCGGCACGACGCTGCGCGACGGCCAGGTGGTCACCAGCGGCGGCCGCGTGCTGTGCGTCTGCGGCCAGGGCCCGGACGTGCGGTCGGCGCAGCGGGCCGCCTACTCGGCGGTAGCCAAAATCAGCTGGGAAGGCGCGCACTTTCGCACCGATATCGGCTATCGTGCGGTTTCGAGGGAGGAGGAGAAATGACGAAACCGCGCTACCGCATCCTGCTGGCCCTGGGCACCGCCGTATTCGCCGCGCAGGCGCAAGGCCCGGGGGCTCCGGCGCCCCACGGCTACAGCCGGGTCGAATGGGCCCAGATCCAGGGCGCGCCGCCGATCGAGATCCGCGCGCAGCTCGATGGCTCCGGCGAATACACCGTGCTGAACGCGGAAGACATCAAGTACGCCAGCACCGAAACCGGCATGAACGTGCACTTCACGGTTGACGACGGCGAAGTGATGCCGGGTCACCAGATCAGCCTGGCCCTGCCGATCATCAAGGATCAGCACCTGCGCGACCGCAATGGCGGTACCGAGCACCGGCCGGTGGTGACCATGAGCTTCTGCATCGGCGACCGCGCTTTCACCACCACCGTGACGCTGATGACGCGCACCTCGTATACGCCGCAGCTCGTGCTGAGCAAAGCCGATGCTGCCCAGTTCGCCCCCTTGGACTCGCAGATCCAGCCGGCTCACCACCCCGCCTGCGGCCGGCCGACGCCAGCCCAGCAGCCGGCGGCCGAGCCCAAGCCGGCACCCTGAGCATCTGAGCCAAGCGGACGAGAACGCGGCGGGGCAGCCGTTATAAGATAGGCCGGTCGCAACACCGAAGTTTTTGCCGCCGGATGGTCTTTCCGCCCGCTGTCCCCGCCGGACGGCCTGGATTTGCCAGGCTTGGTTCCGCCGCGGCCGGCGGTCCGGGACGCCGGCAGGGCGAACCCAGCATAAGCCGCATCAAGCCAGGAAAGATCGACCGACCATGACCGAGCAGAAAGCCACCAACGTCCATTGGCACGAAGGCGAAGTGACCCGCGCGGACCGCGCCAAGCTGCTGGGCCACTCCGGCGCCACCATCTGGTTCACCGGCCTGTCCGGCTCCGGCAAGAGCACCATCGCCGTGGCGCTGGAGAAAGTGCTATACGGGCACGGCAAGCTGGTCTACCGCCTGGACGGCGACAACGTGCGTTTGGGCATCAACAAGAATCTCGGCTTCTCCGCCGAAGACCGTGCCGAGAACATCCGCCGCATCGGCGAGATCGCCAAGCTGTTCGTCGATACCGGCGTCATCGTCCTGTCCAGCTTCGTCAGCCCGTACCGTGCCGACCGCGACCTAGTGCGCAAGCTGCACGAGGACGCCGGTATGAGCTTCGTCGAGGTCTATGTCGACGTGCCGCTGGAAGAGGCGGAGAAGCGCGACCCCAAGGGCCTGTACAAGAAGGCCCGCGCCGGCCAGCTCAAGAACTTCACCGGCATCGACGATCCCTACGAAGCGCCGCTCAAGCCCGAGCTGGTGCTGAACACCGACCGCATGAGCCTGGAGGACGAGGTGGCGGCGTTGCTCGACCTGCTCACCCGCCGCGGCGTCCTGCCGGCCTGACCCTCATCTCCATCGCGCACGGATTGCATCATGATCGAACCCCACGGCAGCAAAGAACTCAAGCCCCTGTTCGTCTACGACACGGCCCGCCACCAGGCCCTGGCCAAGGAAGCGGAAAGCCTGCCCAGCCTGCTGCTCAATTCCGCCGCCGCGGCCAACGCCGTGATGCTCGGCGCCGGCTACTTCAACCCGCTGAGCGGCTACATGAACCTGGCCGACACCCTGTCGGTGGCTGAGAACCTGAAGACCAGCGGCGGCCTGTTCTGGCCGGTGCCGATCGTCAACCTGACCAAGGAAACCGGCATCAAGCCGGGCCGCATCGCCCTGCGCGACCCCAACGTGGCCGGCCACCCGGTGCTGGCGGTGATGGACGTGCAGGCGGTGGAGACGATCAGCCCGGCGCAGATCGAGACGGTGGCCAGGCAGGTGTTCGGCACGCTCGACCCCAAGCACCCGGGCGTGGCCACCTTCACCCAGCTCGGCAACACGCTGCTGTCGGGGCCGATCGAGGTGCTGAACTTCAGCTACTTCCAGACCGACTTTCCGGACACCTTCCGCACCGCGGTGGAGATCCGCAACGAGATCAAGGAGCGCGGCTGGAACAAGGTCGTGGCGTTCCAGACCCGCAACCCGATGCACCGCGCCCACGAGGAGCTGTGCCGCATGGCGCACGAGCGCCTGGGTACCGACGGCATCGTCATCCATATGCTGCTGGGCAAGCTCAAGGAGGGCGACATCCCGGCGCCGGTGCGCGACGCCTGCATCCGCAAGATGGCCGAGCTGTACTTCCCCGCCAACACCGTGATGATCACCGGCTACGGCTTCGACATGCTCTACGCCGGCCCGCGCGAGGCGGTGCTGCACGCCGTGTTCCGCCAGAACATGGGCGCCACCCACTTCATCGTCGGCCGCGACCACGCCGGCGTGGGCGACTACTACGGCCCGTTCGACGCCCAGACCATCTTCGACACCCGGGTGCCGCCGGGCGCGCTGAAGATCGAAATCTTCAAGGCCGACAACACCGCCTACTCCAAGAAGCTGGGCCGGGTGGTGATGATGCGCGAAGCGCCGGACCACAGCCCTGAGGACTTCATCAACCTGTCCGGTACCAAGGTGCGGCAGATGCTGGGCGCGGGACAAGCCCCGCCACCGGAGTTCTCGCGGCCGGAAGTGGCGCAGATCCTGATGGCGTACTACCAGGAGATCGACGCCAAGAAGTGAGGCGGCGGTCGCAGTGTTCGAAAAGCCCGGCTCCGGCCGGGCTTTTTGTTTTGTGCGGCCTCCGGGATATATTTCATCTCATATCACGTGCCTGTTTGTTTTATGGACTTTTGCCTTCCATAGAGGCGATCATTTGAACAAATGTACATTTGTGCTATTTTGACGAAGACCTTTCTTGGGAAGACCGGCCCATGAGCCGACTCTCTATTGAGCTGACCGAACAGCAGCACCAACAGATCAAAGCTGTCGCCGCGTTGCAGGGCCAGACCATCCGCGAATATGCCCTGGCGCGGCTGCTGCCGATGACCGCAGACGAAGAGCACGCCATGGGCGAACTCAAGGCCTTGCTCTTGCCGCGCATCGAGGAGGGCCTGGCGGGCAAGGTATTGGACAAGAGCATCACTGCCGTTGCCGAGGAAGCACTGCGCGACGATGACCCGGCATGAGCCGGGCGTATGTCTTAAGTATCCTGGCCGCCGCCGATCTGCGAGAGATCACGCGCTACAGCCGCAAACAATGGGGCACCCAACGCACTCGTGCCTACATCGAGCAATTGGAACACGGCGCGCAGCGCCTTGCTCTCGGCGAGGGTCGCTACAAGAAGCTCAGCACTGTGCACCCGAACCTGCGCACGACGCTGGTCGGGCATCACTACGTGTTCTGCCTCACTCGGACGGACGCTCCGCCGTTGGTGGTGGCGATTCTGCATGAGCGCATGGACATCATGACTCGTTTGAAGAGCCGACTCGATTAGTCGAGGACCCAGGCTGCGGTAGCAAGGAATTCCAGGATTCGCGGCGCCATCCCCGGATTCCGTTTCACTCCATCCGGGCTACTACCCTGCTACAGCGCGTAAGCCGCCCGCACCAGCCGCGCCAGTCGCTTCTCGCCGCCCGAGGCCGGGCGGTCCAGGCGCAGGTGCCGCAGGGCCGCGGCGACCTCCTCCTGCTCGGCCGGCGCCGGCGCGGCCAGCGCGCGCAGCAGCCGCAGCTTGCCGGCGGTGGTGGCGGCGGCGGTTTTGAGGCGGCGCAGGCGCCCCGCCAGGGCCCGCTCGGCAGCGGTGAGGTCGCAGCCGAACGGCAGCTCCGGCAGGCGCCCCGCCTGCTGGTGCGGCGCCAGGGCCTTGGCGATGTGCTCCGACAGGTTGTTGCGGTACTGGTCCGGCACGCGGTAGTCACGCGGCAGTTTGCCGGCGCGCTGCGCCTGCTGCATCAGGCTGTCCTGGAAGCGGCTGTCGGCGATCGCCAGCATGGCCTCGATGCATTCGCGGTCGGTCCGGCCGCGCAGGTCGGCCATGCCGTATTCGGTCATGTAGATGTCGCGCAGGTGGCGCGGGATGGTGTTGTGCGGGTACTCCCACACGATGTTCGATTCCAGCCTGGCGCCGCTGCCGCGGGCTGCGTGCAGTAGCAGCACCGAGCGGCCTTCCGGCAGCTGGTGCGCCATCGACACGAAGTTGTACTGGCCGCCGACGCCGGACACCACCTTGCCGTCGCGCAGCTGGTCCGACACCGCCGCGCCGAGCAGGGTGGCCTTCATGGTGATGTTGAGGAAGCGCGGGTGGCGCCGCTGCAGGCGCTCCAGCCGGTAGTGGGTGAAGATGCGGTTGACCTCGGCCACGCTGGTCATGTCGACCAGGGCGCGCGTGTCCTCGTCGAGCGCGCGCAGGCGCTGGTAGAAATCCGCCGGGCCGAGGAAGAAGGCGCCCTGCACCACGGTGCCGCCGCGCTGCTCCTCCGGCGTCGCCAGTCCTTCGTTGACGCGCTCCTGCAGGGCTGCGTCCTCGTAGACGCGGCGCCGCACGATGCCTTCCTCGAATAGCGTGAACAGCGGGTTGGACACCAGCTCGCTGGCGACATACAGGCCCTGCGCGAAGCGGTCGCGGCCGCCGATGGCGTCGGCGCGGGCATCGGCGCCGAGCGCGTCGAGCGCGGCGCGGAAGCCGTCGTTGTCGCGCTCGCGCAGGCGCAGCGAGTGGCAGGCGGCGTCGCCCAGCGCGCCGATGCCGACCTGGAGGGTACCGCCGTCGCGCACCAGGCCGGCGGCGCGCAGGCCGATAGCCCAGTCCGACACGCTCACCGGCTCGTGCGGCACGGAGAAGGGCGCGTGGTCCAGCGAGGGGTTGTCCAGCACGAAGTCGAACAGATCCTCCGCCACCTCCGCCCGGTTGCCCATCCACGGCAGCTCACGATTGACCTGGGCGCAGGTCAGCCAGGGATAGTCCACGCCCTGCAGCATAGGCTCGATCTGCAGCGTCACGTCCGGGTTGGCCGACAGGCTGAGCCGGCGCCGGCCCTGGTCCTCGCGCAAGGCCACCGACTGCATCAGCAGGTTCACGCCGCGCCCGATCATGTCGCGGGCGACGTGGGTGTAGTTGCTGCTGATGTAGTTCTGCTGCGACAGGTCGTCGTTCAGGCGCGAGCCTGACTGCATGTAGAACTCGATCACCCGCACGTTATCCGGCACGCGCCGGGCATTGACGTCGTCGAGGAACTCCAACCGCGGGTAGCCCGGCCATACCCGTTCACGCACCGGCGCCAGGAAGCGCTCCTCCAACTCGGAGGAGCCTAGCGGCGGGTTAAGCGACAGCGCGGTGACGAGGTCGAGCTGGATCGAGGGATCCGCCTTGGCCCGGCGATAGACCCCGTTGAGCAGGGCGTTGGGCTTGCCGATGCCGAGCGGGGCGCCGAGCACGATGCGCTTGCCGAGACGCTCGAAGATCGCGTCGACGCAGGCGTCGCAGTTGTTGAAGCGCTGGCCTTTCAAGCAGGACTCCTCCGCGCGAAATACACCGAATTTTGTTCTTAGCCGATCCTAGCAAGCCGCCGCGGCGGCTCCATTGCGCCAGATCAATTGGGCGGCCGCTGCGCCATATCGACGTTCTTCGCTTCCGGCCCGAGCAGGGTGACGCCCGCCAGCACCACGCCGACGATGCCGATGGTCCAGGCCAGCATGCCGGCGTAGTTGTTGCCATGGGCCTCCGCCACGCCGGCCTGCAGCGGCGACAGCAGCGACATGGCGAAATTGCCGAGCTGGTAGGCGAAGCCCGGCAGGATCGCGCGCACCGCGGACGGCGACAGTTCGTTGATGTGGGCCGGCACGATGCCCCAGGCGCCCTGCACCATGAACTGCATGAGGAAGCCGCCCAGCCCCAGCAGCAAGGGCGTGGCCGAGTACGCCCACAGCGGGATCATCGGCAGCGCCAGCAGCGCCGCCGCCGCGATGGCCCGCCGCCGGCCCAGGCGTTCGGACAGGGCGCCGAAGCCGATGCCGCCCAGCAGGGCGCCGAGGTTCATCACGATGATGAGCGTGTCGCTGGTGGCGTGACCGAAGCCGCGCTGCTTCTCCAGGAACGGCTTGTACAGGTCCTGCGAGCCGTGCGAGAAGGCGTTGAAGCAGGCCATCAGCACCACCAGGTACAGCAGCAGCGGCAGGTGCGCCCGCACCGCCCGCCACAGCTCGACGGCGCTGGCCCGCCGGGCCTGCGCGCCGGCCGTCCACACCGGCGACTCCTCGACCTTGCGCACGATGTAGAAGGCCAGCAGGGCCGGCGCGGCGCCGATCACGAACATGCCGCGCCAGCCGACGTAATCGAAGGCGAAGCGGGACACGATCGAAGCGAGCAGGAAGCCGACCACGTAGCCCTCCTGCAGCAGGCCGGAGAAGAAGCCGCGGTTCTTCGCCGGCAGCGTCTCCAGCGCCAGCGCGGCGCCCACGCCCCACTCGCCGCCCATGGCGAAGCCGAACAGCGCGCGCAGCACCAGCAGGCTGGCAAGGTCGGGTGCGAAGGCGGAGGCCAGCTCGAAGGCCGAGTAGCTCAGCACGTTGAGCATGAGGATGCGCTTGCGCCCGTACTTCTCCGCCAGCCAGCCGAACACCAGGGCGCCGAGCGGGCGCATTGCCAGGGTCAGGGTGATGCCCTGCGCCACCGTCTTGATGCTGACGCCGAACTGGTCGCTGATCGCCGGCAGGCACAGCACGAAGATGAAGAAGTCGAAGGCGTCCAGCGACCAGCCGGCGAAGGCGGCGAGGAAGGCGTGGCGCTGCGGCGGGCTCAGGTCCCGGAATGGCGCCAGGACCGGCACGGGCTAGGCCCGGTCGCGGGCGCTGGCGGCGTGGGCCTGCAGGCCTTCCGCGTCGGCCAGGCGGCCGGCGATGGCGGCGAGCGGGCGGGCACCCGCCGCGCTGCACTCGATCAGGCTGCTACGCTTCTGGAACTCGTACACGCCCAGCGGGTTGGAGAAGCGCGCGGCGCGGCTGGTGGGCAGCACGTGGTTGGGCCCGGCGCAGTAGTCGCCGAAGGCTTCCGGCGTATACCGCCCCAGGAACACCGCGCCGGCGTGGCGCACTTTCGGCAGCCAGGCGCGCGGCTCCGCCAGCGCCAGCTCCAGGTGCTCCGGCGCGATGCGGTTGGACACGGCCAGGGCCTCGTCGAGGTCCCGCACCGCGATGAAGGCGCCGCGGCCGGCCAGCGACTCGCGCACGATGGCCGCGCGCGGCAGCTCGGCCAGGCGCTGCTCCATCGCCGCCGCGACGCGATCGAGGAAGGCGCGGTCCGGCGAGATCAGCACCGCCTGCGCCAGCTCGTCGTGCTCCGCCTGCGAGAACAGGTCCATGGCGATCCAGCGCGGGTCGGCGAGCCCGTCCGCCACCACCACGATCTCCGACGGCCCGGCGATGGAGTCGATGCCGACGCGCCCGAACACCAGCCGCTTGGCCGCCGCCACGTAGGCATTGCCCGGGCCGACGATCTTGTCCACCGCCGGCACCGTGGCGGTGCCGTAGGCCAGCGCCGCCACCGCCTGGGCGCCGCCGATGGTGAACAGCCGCTGCACGCCGGCGAGGTGGGCCGCGCCCAGCACCACCGGGTTCAGCTCGCCGCCGGGCGCCGGCACCACCATCACGATCTCGCCGACGCCGGCCACGTGCGCCGGGATGGCGTTCATCAGCACGCTGGAGGGATACGCCGCCTTGCCGCCGGGCACGTAGATGCCGACGCGGTCCATCGGCGTGACGCGCTGGCCCAGCACGTTGCCGTGCTCGTCGGCGAACTCCCAGCTTTCCAGCTTCTGCTGTTCGGCATAGGCGCGGATGCGCGCGGCCGCGGCCTCCAGGGCGGCGCGCAGGTCCGGCGGCAGGCCGTCCCAGGCGGCGCGGCAGGCGGCCGGCGTCACTTCCAGCTCCGCCGCGTCGGCCACGCTGCGGCGGTCGAAGCGATTGGTGTACTCCAGCAGGGCGGCGTCGCCGCGCGCGCGCAGCGCCGCCACGATCTCGGCCACCCGCGCCGTCACCTGCGGATCGGCCTCGGGGGCACGCTCCAGCAGTTGCGCCAGGCGGGCGTCAAAGTCCGGCGCGGTGGTGTCGAGCCGCGCGAACCGCAGGGTCTCAGCCATGGCCCACCGCCTGCGCGCAGCGGTCCAGCAGCGCGCGGATCCCGGCGTGCTTCATCTTCATCGCGGCCTTGTTCACCACCAGCCGCGCGCTCGACTCGACGATGGTCTCGATCTCGACCAGGCCGTTGGCGCGCAGCGTGTTGCCGCTGGCGACCAGGTCGACGATCACGTCGGCCAGCCCCACCAGCGGCGCCAGCTCCATCGAGCCGTACAGCTTGATGATCTCGACCTGCTGGTCGCGCGCCGCGAAATGGCGCCGTGCCATCTCCGGGTACTTGGTCGCCACCCGCAGCCGCCGCGAGCCGGCGGCCGCCAGCCCCTGCACCAGCGGCGAATCCTTGCGTGTCGCCACCGACAGCCGGCAGCGCGCGATGCCAAGGTCCAGCGGCTCGTACAGGGCCTCGCCGCCATGCTCCAGCAGGATGTCCTTGCCGACGATGCCGAGGTCGGCGGCACCGTACTCGACGTAGGTCGGCACGTCGGTGGGCCGGATCACCAGCAGCTCCACCTGCGGGTCCTGCGTCGGCAGGCGCAGCAGGCGCGAGGCATCGCCCGCCGGCGCGATGCCGACGGCGTTGAGCAGCGGGGTGCAGTCTTCCAGAATGCGGCCCTTGGAGAGGGCCAGGGTCAATACGGTCATGGCCGGCGGATTTTAACCGGCGGCGCTGCCTGCCGCTCGCCGCGGTCCCGGGAGCCCCCCGGCGCCCGGTCACCCTCCCCCCCCCCGCGCCATACCTGCATTGAACCCGCTGCCCTCCTTCACCGTCCTGCGTCCGCAGCCTGGCGGCCGCTCCGCGCGAAACGACCCGTTTGCAACACGTTTGCACATTGTTTCATCCGGGCTGCATGGCGCTGCCTGCGCCCTTGCATGGTGCCTGTCGATACTGGACCGCAACGACAACCATCCCTTGGGAGACCCCTCGTGAACCAGTATCCAGCCCGCTCCATACGCCGCATCGCCGTTGCCGCCGCACTGTTTTCCCTCATGACCGAGGCGCGTGCGGAGGCGGTGGAAGTCCATGTCCTCAGTGCCACGGTGAAGGACCAGACGATCGGTGGCGCCGAAGTCCTGGTGCAGAAGAACGGCATGCAGACCACGCACGGCTTGACCGACGACGCGGGAATCTTCCGCGGCACGCCCCGTTTCTCCGCCGATGATCCGACGGCAACGCTGATCATCCGCAAAAGCGGCTATTCGACACTGGTGGCGAAGTGCCCGTGCAACGGCCTGAGCTATGCCATCAGCCCGGTGATGCAGCAGCTCGACGGGATGCGGATCGTGCTCAACTGGAGCGCCAGCCCCGCCGACCTCGATGCGCACTTGGTCTATGCCGGACACCATGTCTACTGGGGGGATAAGCAGGGCGACGACGCCGGGCTGGATGTCGATCACACGGACGGCTACGGCCCGGAAACCATCACCATCCAGAAGCACCAGCCGGGCCAACGCTACATCTATGCGGTGCACAACTACAGCGACCGCGATGTTCCGGGGAGCGGGACCCTGGAGCGGTCGCGGCCGCAGGTGCGGGTCTACGTCGGGCAGTCGCTGGTGCGCAGCTACGAGATCGACCACGCCAAGGCCGGGACCTTGTGGACCGTCTTCGCCATCACCGAGAACGGCGAGCTGGAGGATCTCGACCGCTATTCCGAGGTAACCTCGCCGGAAGACGTCGCCACGACCCTGGCCCCGTCGCTGCAGGGCCCGCTCACGGCAGCGGTCCGCAACCTCAGCAGCGGCGACCGCAGTCGCGCCGCGGAATTCAATCATGAAGGGGAATCCGCCTACCACCGCATGGACTACGAGAACGCGATCCGGCTGTTTCAGCAGGCGATCGATCTCAACCCCGACTATGGCCAGGCCTACAGCAACCTCGGGCTGACCTATGAGAAGGCCGGCGACCGGGCGGAGGCTTTGTGGGCCAACCGCAAGGCAATCGCCCTGGCTTCCGGTGCGGATGCCCCGCGCGTGCGCGCCAGCTCTTACTACAACATCG
This sequence comes from Nevskia sp., assembly GCA_031291075.1. Taxonomy (GTDB): domain Bacteria; phylum Pseudomonadota; class Gammaproteobacteria; order Nevskiales; family Nevskiaceae; genus Nevskia. Next base: position 34,957 of record JARLJS010000209.1, read on the forward strand.
CCCGCATTTACGAGGCGAGCTCCGAATGGGGCAACGCGCTGGACAACTATCGCGCTGCCGAGAGCGAGCGGCACACCGATATTTACGCGACGTCGATCGCGCGCATGCAGACCAAGACCAGATAAAGGCGAGGTCCGCAGCCCCCCCGGCGGTCATGCTGCGCGGATTTTGCCCCCCCCCCCCTGGTGCCCCAGCCCCAAACAAGGCGCCGCCGGCCCAGCCCGCGGCGCCACCCAGCCACACGGGGGCTGGCG
>JARLJS010000210.1 GCA_031291075.1 Nevskia sp.
CCCGGCCCTGCGGGCCACCCTCTCCCGCAAGCGGGAGAGGGGAAAGAATGTGTGCACGTAAAGAGAAAATGCTCTATCCGATGGCGGGACATCGCCCGCCGCGCCCGGCTATTCCGAAGACCCGCCCAGATAATCGACGGTCTCCTGCGCCAGGGTGCGCACGGCGAGCTTGAGGGCGCTTTCGTCGATCCGGAAGCGGGGCGAGTGATTGGCGGCGTATTCGTCCATCGACGCGCCCGGCTTGCGCACGCCGATGAAGACATACAGCCCCGGGACCTTCTCCGCGAAATAGGCGAAATCCTCGGCGCCCATCTGCGGCGCCACTTCCGTCAGACCGGCGCCGGCGACGCGGCGCAGGGTGGGCAGCATGCGGGCGGTGAGCCGGGGATCGTTGACCGTGACGGGATAAGCCGTTTCGGCGCCGATGTCGACGTCCGCGGTGGCGCCGGCGCTGTCGGCGATATCCCGCGCGGTGCGGATGATGCGCGCATGCAGGTCCTTGCGCATGGACTCGTCGAGCGCGCGGATCGTTCCTTTCATCGTCACCGAGTCGGGAATGATGTTCTGGCGGGTGCCGCCTTCGATGCGGCCGACGGTGATGACGGTGGGCGCCTTGGTCAGGTCCATCTGGCGGCTGGTGATGGTCTGCAGGCCCAGCACGATCTGCGATGCCACCACGATGGGATCGATGCCGCGCCAGGGCATCGCACCGTGCCCGCCCTTTCCGTGCACCACGATGCTGAAGTCATCGGCGCTGGCCCAGATCGGCCCGGCGCGATAGCCCAGCTGGCCGGTCTCGAATTGCGTCAGCACGTGCAGGCCGAAGATGACATCCGGCTTGGGATCCGAGCTGAGCACGCCCTCTTTGACCATGAGCTGCGCACCGCCTTCCTCCCCACGCGGCGCGCCCTCCTCGGCCGGCTGGAAGATCAGCTTCACGGTGCCGGGCAGCTGCGGCTTGAGCTGCGCGAGGATGCGCGCCACACCGAGCAGGATGCCCATGTGCGCGTCGTGCCCGCAGGCGTGCATGACGCCGACCTCCTGTCCATCGTAGGTCGAGCGCACCGTGGATTTGAACGGCAGGTCGACCTCCTCGGTGACCGGCAGGGCATCCATGTCGGAGCGCAGGGCCACCACCGGCCCGGGCCTGCCGCCGCGCAGCACGGCTACCACCCCGGTCCTGGCGACACCGGGCTGCACCTCGTACCCCAGCGACTGCAGGTGGCTGACCAGGTACTTTGCCGTCTCGAACTCGCGGTTCGAGAGCTCCGGGTGCTGATGCAGCCAGCGCCGGTTCGCGATGACCTCCGGCTCGACCGTATCCGCAAGGCGATCCACCTCCGCCCGCAGCGCGGCGATGTCCACGGGTGCCGGCGACGCGGCCGGTGCGGCGAACGCGGCGTTCACGACCGCGGCCAGCGCCGCTACCAGGATTGCCGCCGGGATCTTCGCTGTCACTTGCTTTGCGCTCCGTGGCTATACGTGAACACTTTCTTTTCCCTCTCCCGCTTGTTGTGGGAGAGGGCAACACCATTCCTGCATCCGATCCAAAGATACCCAATAGGTCGGGGACAGGTGGGAATTCAGAGTGACATTGGTCGAGCAGCGCCATAGGCATAGACCCTGATCCCCATCTGCGGGCTGCAGACGGCGATCTCGCGGGCGGATACCGCCACGCCCTTGGGCCCGCCTTCCTGTTCATTGGCGCTATTGATCGGCTCGAACACGCTCGGCGGAACGAACGGGATCGTTGCCGCGCAGGCCTGGGACCAGTCCGCTTGCGGCGTAGTCCCGGTGGCGGCATAGACGTTGACGTAAGGGCTGCCGGAGTTGGTGACCGCGAGGTGGTTGGTCTCCGGGCAGAACGCCACCGAGTGCGGGTACCGCAGGGTGGAATCCCGGATGACGGCGATTGGCATGGGATCGTAGATGGGAGCGGCGCAGGCGGCCACGCCGTGGACCTGCCGGAAGATGCTGAGCGTGTCGGTGGAGTGGTTGGCGGTGGCCAGCATCCCGCAGGCCGAAAAGGCGATGCCGTCGGGGCCGCGCAGGTAGGGGCTGGTGAAGATCACCTGGGGCTGTACGGCAAAGTGGGAAGCCGCACCCGGGTTCAGGCGATAGAAGTTGATGGTGTCGCTGGAGTAGTTGCAGACGGCCAGGAAGTCCGGGTACGACGGAACGAACGCGATGCCGTCCGCATGGGCCATGGCGGCGAAGGGCCCGTGAAGGCGCGCGACGGGCTCGTCGGCGTATCCGCCATCGGCGTGTTGCGCCCAGATGGATATGACGCCGCGCCGCTCGACGGCGGCGAGAAGCTCGCGGTTTCCGATCGTGCCGAACGCCACGCCGTGGGGGAATTCCAGGCCGTGGCGGCCTCCGGCCAGGCGGCGAAAGGGCGCCTTTTCGAAGCGCCCGTCCCGTCCGCGGCGGAACAGCAATATGGCGTTGGCACCGGCCGCGGCCACGGCGATGAGATTCCCGGACTTCGCGAAAGCCACGCCTTCGTACTGGTCGGCAGGATCCGCGGGCCCCAGGCATTGCACGTACTCGTCGTCCAGGTGGATATCGAATCCGCCGGGTTGCCCTGGTGCCGGTTGCCGCGGACATGCGGCCGCAGTGGCGGAACTCATGCCTGATCTACTCTCCCCGGTACGCCGCGCCGGCGCAAATTCACTATACACCCGGCGGCGCACGCGGTTCCTGGGCGGGCCGGTTTGCGTGACGCGGTTCGCAACAGGCGGCCGGTTTTCACGAGGAGAACCATCAGCTCTTGCTAGGGCTCCCGCACGTGCTCGTGGCTGAACAGATGCTCGCTGCAATACGCCCGCGGCGGGTCGCACTTGGTGCAGTAGCGGAAATCCATGGTGGGATGCGTCTTGTCGGTGATGCCGCAGACGGTGCAGGTGTGGATCGGCTTGTCGCGCTTGGAGATGGCGCCGGCCTGCCGCTTCATCTGGCGGTGGCCGTAGCGCGCCTTGTAGTAGAGATCCTGGCCGAAGAAGACCAGGAAGTTGGTGATGGCCGCCAGGATCAGCAGGCGGGTCGCCCAGTCGCCGGTGAGAAAGTCGTAGGCGTAGAACAGCCAGGTGATCAGGGCCAGCCACTTGATGCGCACCGGCAGGATGAAGAACAGCAGGATCTGGTAGTCCGGGAACAGGTAGGCGAAGGCCAGGAAGATGGAGCCGGTGATGTAGGCGTTGCTGGCGCCGTGGTAGGGGAAGACGAAGGCGGCGGCGATCGTCATGAGGTAGCCGATCAGCACGAACACGTTGTAGCGGAAGGTGCCCCAGTGAGCCTCCAGCGAGCCGCCCATGAAGTAGAGCAGGTAGAGGGCGAAGATGGCGAAGAAGGGATTGCCGAACGGCGGGGTGAAGACGAAGGTCAGCAGCCGCCACCATTGGCCGGTCATGACGTCCGCCGGGAAGAGCTGAATGGCGCCCAGGAAGCCGGGCATGCCTAGGCCGAGCAGCAGGGCTATGCCCTGGCCTCCCACCAGGTAGAGCGTGAGGTTGTGGATGGCGAAACGGCTGAGCTTGCGTTCGGTCTGCTTGGAGAGCTTCATGTCCGGGAGATATCGGGGAATACGCCTAGTTTATAGGGGCGAGGGCCCGGGCATCGGCTTCCCCGAGGCTCCACGGACTGCCGCCGTGGGCGTGACGCAGTTCGCATACCGCTGTAGACCGGACGCGGGCGCGGGGCGCATGATGGGGCCGTATTGCCGGTGGAGGGAGACCTTGATCGCGGGGGCGATTGACGACGAGGCGGTGCCGGCCGGAACTTGGGCCGGGGCGTCAAAGAGGCGGCGGACACCAGCTCTTTCCGTGGATGCGCCGGCCGCGGCGCGAACCACCTCCGCGCCGAACATGTCGCTGACAGTAACGTCATGACCCACCTGCCGCCCTCCCCGCTCGACGCCATCCTCAACCCCCGGATCAAGGAGATCGTCGACGCGATCCCGGTGGCGCTGTTCGTGAAGGACAGCCACAGTCGGTTCGTGCTGATGAACCGGGCCTGCGAGGAGCAGTTCGGGCTGTCCTTTGCCGACCTCCGCGGCAGCGACGGCAGCGGTTTCTTCCCCGCCGAGCAGGTGGAGGCTTTCCTGGCCAAGGACCGGGAAGTGTTCGCCGGCAGGCGGCCGGTGGACTACCAGGAGACGATCCGGAACGCCGCGCTGAAGCAGAATCGTGTCGGCCACACCATCAAGCACCCGGTGTACGACGCGGACGGCAGCCCGCTGTACCTGGTGGGCGTGACGGTGGACGTGACCGAGCGGGTGGGCGCCGAAGCGGAGCCGCGCATCAGCGACGACAAGCTGCGCCGCCTGTTCGAGGTGTCGCCGATGGGGATCGCGCTCACCGACATGGCCGGGCGCTACCTGGACTTCAACCAGGCCTTCGAGCGCATCTGCGGCTACAGCCGCGAGGAGCTGAACCGGCTCGACTACTGGGCACTCACGCCGAAGGAATACGCGGAGCAGGAGGAGGAGCAGCTTGCCTCGCTGTCCGCCCGCGGCAGCTATGGCCCCTACGAGAAGGAATACATCCGCAAGGACGGCGGCCGGGTGCCGCTGCGTCTCAACGGGGTGCTGATCCATGACAGCGAAGGACGGCCGTATATCTGGTCGATCGTCGAGGACATCACCGAGCGGAAGAAGAAGGACGAGTTGATCTGGCTGCAGGCGAACTTCGACATGGTCACCAACCTGCCCAACCGGCGCCTGTTCCGCGACCGGCTGGAGCAGGAGATCAAGAAGGCGCAGCGGCATGGCCTGCAGGTGGCGCTGCTGTACATCGACCTGGACCACTTCAAGGACATCAACGACACCTTCGGCCACGACAAGGGCGACCTGCTGCTGGCGGAGGCGGCGCGGCGCATCAGTTCATGCGTGCGGACGTCCGACACGGTGGCGCGCCCGGGCGGCGACGAGTTCGTGGTGATCCTGCCGCAGTTCGGCGGCCTGGCCACGGTGGAGCGCCTGGCGCGGGGCATCCTGGAGGCGCTGCACGCGCCGTTCGACCTCAATGGCGATCACGGCTATGTCTCCGCGAGCATCGGCATCACCATCTACCCCGACGATGCGCGCAACCTGGAAGGGCTGCTGATCCACGTGGACCAGGCGATGTACCTGGCCAAGAGCCAGGGGCGCGACCGCTTCGCCTATTTCACGGAATCCATGCAGCGCGAAGCGGAGCAGAAGCGCGCGCTCACCAACGACCTGCGCCAGGCGCTGGCGCGCAACGAGCTGGAGCTGTACTACCAGCCGATCATCGACTCCGCCAGTGGCCGTATCGTCAAGGCGGAGGCGCTGCTGCGCTGGAAGCACCCGCAGCGGGGCATGGTGAGCCCGGCGGAATTCATCCCGCTGGCGGAGGGATCGTGGCTGATCTTCGACATTGGCCGCTGGGCGCTGGAGCAGGCGATCGCGGTGGCGGAGCGGTTCCGCCGCCAGGGGCGCGCCATCGAAATCAGCGTGAACATGTCGGCGCTGCAGTTGTCCGATCCCTCCCACAACGGCTGGCTGGAGGAGCTGCGCGGCCTGCCGCCGAACAGCCTGGCGATCGAGATCACCGAGAGCACGCTGCTGCGGGACTCGATCACGGTGAAGCAGCGGCTGCTGGAGCTGCGCAACCTGGGCATCCAGGTGTCGATCGACGATTTCGGCATGGGTTTCTCGGCCTTGTCCTCGCTCAAGAAGTTCCACATCGATTATTTGAAGATCGACCGTGCCTTCACCAGCGGCCTGCTGGAGGACGAAAGCGACCGCGCGCTCACCGAGGCGATCATCGTGATGGCGCACAAGCTGGGCATCAAGACCATCGCCGAGGGCGTTGAGACCGAGGCGCAGCGCGAGGTGCTGCTGCGGCTGGGGTCGGACTACCTGCAGGGCTTCCTGTTCTCTCCCGGGCTGCCGGTGGCGGAATTCGAACGGATGCTGCGCGATGATGGCGGCACAAACGGCTGAGCGATACGCTAAGCCTTGTTTTGCCGCGTCTCGATCTGCGCCCGCATGGTCTCGAAGTCGAAGTTGTTCCAGGCCTCGACGATCCTGCCGTTGCGCACGCGCATGAAGGCCATGCCGGTGAAGTCGACGTGCCTCCCGCTCGGCGGAACGCCGAGTCCGTCGCCGAGATGGGTGCCCTTGACCCGGCAGCGCGCGGCGATCATGTCGCCCTCGGTGACGGCGTCCGCGACTTCGACGTGGATGTCCGGAAAGGCGCGGCAGAAGCTGCGGTGAAACGGTTTGAAGCTGGCCGGCCCGCGCACGGGGCCGCCAGTGGGATTGGTGAGGCCGTGGGCGATCGCATCCGGCGCGAACAGCCGGTCGATGGCATCGGCATTGCCCTTGTTCCAGACCTCGTCGAACCAATGGTGCGCGAACGTCTTCATCTTCCCCTTTCCCCTGAGCACGCTGCGTTGGCGTGCCTTGTAACTATACCTGCGCCGGCCAGACTTCGTGACCTCATTCACAAAAAGCGGCGCCGCATGCGCAATTCGCGGCACAAATTCCTAGGCGCCATCCACCGGGACCAGCACCTCGAGCCTGAGCGCCGGACGCCGGGTCGGCAGGCGCCCGGGCGGGCAAACGGGGTCCTGCAGTTCCTGCACGTTGCGGGTGGCGAACGCCGGCAGGATCTGGCGCTTGACCTGCACCGCCAGCTCGCAATCCGGGACGTCCAGCAAGCCGGGGAACTGGTCGGTGTCCACCGCTTTCCAGTGCGCCACGACGGGGCTCGAAGGCGGCGCGGCGGCCGCTTGGCCGGCGGGCTGCAAAGTGGCCATCCTGAGCTGCACGCCGGCGAACAGGCGCGGCTGGGCGCAACTGGCCTCGTCGGCGTGCAGGCCGCTGCGGCGTGCACCGAGGACGAGCACCAGCGCCTTGATCTTGTCGCGCAGGGTTTCGCAGGAGTAGTGCGTGGTGATGCCGCTGTAGCTGAACAGGATTTCTCTGGATACCCACACGGCGGGCTGGGTGTCCGCAGGCGGAACCGCGGGATCGGCGATGGAGGAGCCGGCGGTCAGGACAGCCGCCAGCGACAGCGCGGCCCGGACGACATGCTTGATCATGGGGATGTGCTCCTGGCTCCTGCCGGATGCCGTTCCACGTATCAGGAACCATGCCGGGTTGGCGTTTTCTCCTGGTGCGTTACTGGTACGTTTATCTGGATTGTTCCGGTGGCTCGGTGTCACGTAAAATCTCCATTGCCGGGAATCCGTCCGGGGTCGTCGCAGAGTTGGCGAATCCTGTGTCATGTCTCGGCCAGTGCTTGGTTTTGCTTGCGGGTGGGACGCCGGGATGGTTTTGTGGGTCCACATCGCGACAAGGATGTAACAATCTGTAAATGCGGCCTGTTTGGCCGTGTCAATGCCTTGTGTCAACGTTAGCCTGGAGCAGAAGCGGTATCTAAGAGGTTGTTTTGCCACCAAGGAGGGTGGGTTGGCGATCGTGTTTCCGATACGTTCGTCGGCGCTGGTCTTCAGGCAACAGGGAAGTTGCAACTTTTGTAACTTTGATGACCAGCACCATTCCGGTATGTGAACGAATCCGCCGTGAGCGGTCTTACGTATCGGCAGGTGAACTCAGAGGAGCCCCTTTTCAAGCCGATGGGGGTACCTGCAGGTTCAAATAACCAAAAACGATTCGTAAAGGAATCAGATCATGAAGAAGAATGGCTCATTGGGAATTCCGGCGCGGTTTGCCGGCTCGTTCATGTTGTCCGGCATTGCCTTGGCGCTGGCCGCGTGTTCCGCCAACGGTCCGGGTACGCAGACCTCCTCACCCTCCTCCGGCATAGTGGTGACGATGGTGACTTTGCCCAACGGCTCGGTCACCTCAGGCAGCCCGCTGTCGCTGGGATGGTCCGTGTCCGATCCGAGCGCCATGTGCAGCGCGTCAGGCGGCGACGCGGCGGACAGTGACGGTTGGAACGGCTCGACCAACCTGCCGGCGAGCTTCGCCGGTGAATGGATCCTGGTCACGCCCGGGACCTACACCTACACGCTGACCTGCACGGACAACGGCGTGACCGGCACCGGCTCGGTGATGATCACGGTGACATCCAGCGGCAGCAGTTCGTCGTCGAGCTCCAGCGGCGGCTCCAGCTCTTCCAGCAGCTCTTCGGGCAGCAGCAGCTCGAGCTCGTCCAGCAGTTCGAGTTCTTCCAGCAGTTCGTCATCGAGTGGCAGCAGCAGCTCCAGTTCCAGCTCCTCCAGCAGCTCGTCCTCCAGCGGCAGCAGCAGTTCCAGCTCGAGCTCCGGCGGCCCGGCCAAGGACATCTACTCGCTCAACGTCAGCCCGTCGCCGGCAACCGGCCATGCCGACGCTTATGACGCGCTGCTCGCCACACTGGTGCAGAGCTTCGACACCGGCATGCAGGCTTCCGCCATCGCCGTCCACAACCCGGGCTTCTTCGGCCTGAAGGATGCGGGCGGTACGCTGTTCGCGGTGGGTCTGCTCAACGGTTCGGCGACGATGTTCCAGTTCACCAACATCGGCACCCGCACCACCACCAGCGTGAACACCAGCACCGATCACGAGCTGAGCCTGACCGACGTGGTGGCTCCCACCGGGCTGATCCTGGCGGGCACCAACGGCTACGTGCCGGTGGTGGCCGACGCGGCGCCGGGCAGTACGCCGGCGTCGCAGCCGGCGCTGCACTTCTACACCGAACTGTTCGGGCTGCTGAACAGTTCGATCCCGTTCGTGACGCCCTACTCCAGCAAGGAGATCATGCAGTCGGTAGCGGGCGGCCCGGTGTATGGCCTGAACTACCAGATCTACAACCTGGTCAAGGGCGGCGACCGGCTGTACGTGACGCATGGCGGCGCCACGGTCTCGGTGTTCGACCGCATCATCTGGAACATGGTGTTCGGCAAGCTGACGAGCATCACCAGCGCCAACCGCACGATCACCGTGCAGAACGCCACCAACCTGCGGGGCGTGTGGTATGACGCGGCCAGCGACAAGCTGATCGTGTCGGATGCCGGCGTGCTGGGCAACGGCACCGACGGGGCGATCTACGTGATCAACAAGGGCAGCACGGCCTCCGGCACGGTCAGCCCGGCGATCACCATCTCGGGCGCCAACACCCTGCTGGGCGATCCGCTCGACGTGCTGCTGCGCGCGAACGGCAGCCTGTACGTGGCCGAGGCGGCGAACGGCGGCGGCCAGATCCTGGTGTTCGACAACATCCTGTCGAGCAGCGGCGGCAATGTGGCGCCGAGCGTGGCGGTACCGGTGGGCACCCTGGGAAGCTCGGGTGCGCCGAGCTGGCTGACCCTGGCGCCCGGAGCACAGTAGGCAAACACAAGGGCCCGCCGGCCCGGCAATCGTTGGCCGGGCGGGGGGGCCTTCTCTTTTGTGCGCGGCTGCTTCCCCCAACACTGCAGGGGAAGGGGATATATCAGGCGGCTGCCGCGTCCGCTTCCAGGGACCTGACCTGGAGCACGTGGTGGCATCTGGGATAGTTCCGGCAACCCCAGAACTTCGCACCATCCGATTTGCGGCTGCGCTTCACCATCTTTTCGCCGCAGCTCGGGCAGGTGGGCGAGAGGTAGTCGTCGCGTGTGATCTCCTGCAGCAGCGCCTTGCCGGCTTCGTCCGGCAGCGCCTCGATCTGCGCCAGCAGCGCCTCGCCGCCGATGAGCTGGATCCGCTTGCCCTGGGCGAACTGGCGCGCGGCCGGATGGAAGTCGGAGGACGTGACGAGGATCCCCATCGGCGCATTGACGTGGTGCATCACACCGAACAGCTCGCGCACGGTCGAGACCCCCACGTTTTCGCTGGAGCGCGACTTGCACTGGATGACGGCAAGCAGGCGCGAAGGTTCCGAGGGACTGTACAGCTTGATGTCAATGCCGCCATCGGCACCGTCGCCGGTGGGCTCGGCGCGATACCCCTTGGCTTTCCAGAACCGCTCGCAGAGCTCCTCGAAACGCTTCCACTCCAGCGCCCGGATCAGGTCGAGCGACCAGTCGGTCACGGACGGTGCGGGCTGCCGCAGCCGCGGCTGTTCGATGCCCAGGCGATCGAGCAGATCGGGCGTGCGCCCGGCGTCCGCCGTCAGCGGGCGCGGCGGCAGGCTGGGCGGCTGGCGCGCGAGGCGGTCGACGGGAGAAGTGCGCGAGCCGCCCCGCAGAACCCTGGCGATCCCGCCCAGGATGGCGAAGAACAGCAGCCACAGCAGGAAGCGCTCCACGCTCAGCGGCCTCGGCTGTCCCGGCGTGAGGCTGAGCATCAGGGACAACATCAGGCAGACCGGAACGATCAGCCTTCCCGCCTGGACGTCTTCGGAACCGTGTCTGTTTGCCATGCACGGAAGCTAAAGGTGCACGGCCCTGCGGCGCAATGGCGGACTGAGCAGCCGATCACAGTCCGTGTCCCCCGTTGTGCAGCACTCGCGCGGAAATGACCACCGAATGGAGGACAATTCCTCGCGCCGGCCCCGCCGCAGCCTTGCGCCGACAAGCCTGCTCCGCCGGCCGGCATCAGCCGGTGGGAGCGGTGCCCTGGCCGAGCAACGCGTGCACCGCACGGCGGTGCGCCGCGGTGGAGAAGCAGTTGGGTTCGGCAAACTCCTCCATCGCCAGGGCCTGGTCCCAGGTCAGGTCGGCGGCGTGACGCAGCAGCGGTTTCATCATCTGCATGGCGTGGCGCGGCTGGCGGGCGATGCGCTCGCACCAGCGTTCGGCGGCGATCGTCAGCTCGGCGTGGGGCACCAGCTCGTTGACCAGGCCGAGTTGCAGCGCCTCGGCCGCGCCGATGATGCGGCCGTGGGCGAACAGTTCGAAGGTACGCTGGTAACCCAGGCGACGGGTCAGGGCCCAGCTGGTTCCCACCTCGGGCAGCAGGCCGATGCGCAGGAAGGCCGGCACGATGCGCGCCTGCTCCGAGGCGACGACCAGATCGCAGGACAAGGCGAAGGCCAGGCCGACGCCGGCGGCGGCGCCGTTGAGCGCGGCGATGAACGGCGTGTCCGAGCGCATGATGAGGCGCACGATGCCGCCGAACTGGTGACGGATCCAGCGCCACAGGTCGGCCGCGCCCTCGCCGCCATGGTCGAGCATGGGATGGGCGGCGTCCGCCATCAGGTTGAGGTCGCCGCCGGCGGAAAAGCCGGGATCACTGCCGGTGAGCACGATGGCGCGCAGCTTCGGATCGGCCACCAACTCGCGCAGCGCGTCGTGCAGCTGCACGGTGAGCACAGCGGACAGGGCGTTGAGGGACGGCGGGTCGTCCATGGTGACCACCGCGTGGTCGCCGCGCCGCTCCACCTGCACCAGCCGCCGCGGCTCACCGCGTGAACGCTCCACCAGCTGCTCGTAGCCTTGCGGCGTGAAATCGCCGGCTTCCTCCTGGTGTCTCATGGTCCGCTCCTTCGACGCAGCGCCGCCCAGGCGGCCTCGCCCAGCTCGCGCTGCGCCAGCTTGATGTCGATCCGCATGCGCCCGGCCAGCCAGTGGCGCGACAGCTCCTGGCAGGGACCGATGACGATGACATGAAACAGCTCGCGCGGCAGCGGCCGGATCGCGCCCGCCTCCACTTGCACGTCCAGCCAGTCCTGCACGCGACGGAAGAAGTGGCGGTTCATCTCGCGCAGCTCCGCCGCGGCGGCCTGCTCCACTTCCGGCGGCCGCTCCTGGAACAGGAAGCGCGCTTGGTCCGCGTGATCGCGCACCCAGCCGAGGTGATAGACGGACATGCCGCGCACGCCGCTCTCCGCGTCGCGCGCCTGCTCGAGCGCCGCCAGGAACCCGTGCTGGTAGTCACGCAACGCCTCCACGTACAGCTCCGCCGCGATCCGCTCCTTCGACCCGAAATGGTGGTACACCGAGCCGACGCTGGCGCCGCTGCCGCGCAGCACGTCGTCGATAGTGGTCACCGCGTAGCCGCGGCGGACGAAGCATTGCAGCGCGGCCTCGAGGATGGCGCGGCGGCGGTCGGGGCTGCGCGGCGCGGTAATAGTGGCCGGTTTCATGGCTAGAATTATATTCTAGAATTAAATTCTATAACAAGGGGCGGCGGCCGCGGCGGGGTTGCACGCCAGCCGGCATGTCGCCGTGTGAGCTGCGTCTCATAACGGTGACGGCGCTACCCGCACCCGCTTACTGCCGGCAGGTCGGCGTTGCTAGACTGGCGCGGGCCGGCGGCACCGCACTACGTCATCGGGGGGATGATCGGATCGCATGAGCCATACCGCGTGGTATCTGCTGCTGCTCGCCGCCGCATATCTCGGCTTTCGCCTGCTCATCGGCCTGGTAGTGCTGGTGCAGGTGCTGCGCCTGTCGTTGTGGCCGGCACGTCTGCGCCGGCTGGACCGGGTGCCGGAGCTGCCGGAGGATCAGGCGGCGGCGGCGGCCGAGCTGTCTTCCCTCGGCTTCGTGCAGGTGCGGGCGGCGCAGGTGGACTCCGGTCCGGCCACCTATACCGCGCTACTGTTCCGTCACCCGACGCTGCCGGCCTTCGCCTGGCTGAGCCTGTGCCCGGCCGGCAATGTCGGCTACCCGGTGGGATTCCACACCTTCGGCGCGGACGGCGTGCAGCTCAGCACCGGCAACCGGCTGGGATGGGTGACCTTCGCCGTGCCGCCGCAGGTGCACAGCGTCGATGCCGGCGCCGACTCGCTGGCGGCACACTGGCAGGCGCACCAGGCACGCCTGGCGGGCATCACGGCCGCGCACCGATCGGACGACGAAGTACTGGAGTGCATGCGCGGCCTGGTGGAGGATTACCTCCCCCTGCTGCAGGATCGTGGGCTCTGCACCGGCGGCGGCGGTGTGCGCCACCCCACGCTGCGGGCAGCGGTGAAGGCCACGCTGAACTGGCTGAAAGTGCGCAGGACGCTGGCGCGGCGCTACGTTTCGCCCGCGACCAGCGGCGATCACCAGGTGGCGTATTTCACCCGCTGCTACGCCGCCCAGGAAGCGCAGTTGGCCAGCCGGCCGCCGCGGCACAACGTCAAGGCCTCGGTGCTGGTGCTGTCGATCCTGGCCGCGCTGCTGCTGTGGGGCCTTGCCTTCGACTGGACCATGGCGGCGATGCTGGTGACGATCGTGCTGGTGCACGAGTCCGGCCATGCGCTGGCGATGCGCTTGTTCGGCTACCGCGACATGAGCATGTTCTTCATCCCCTTCGTCGGCGCACTGGTCACCGGCAAGCCGAAGGAGCTGCCGGCTTGGAAACAGGCGGTGATCCTGTTTGCCGGACCCGTTCCGGGCTTGTTGGCCGGTTTGGCGCTCCTCGTCTACGGTGCAGCGGGCCATGCGCTGCCATGGGTGTTCAACTGGCAGCAACTGGCCGTGATGGCGGTTGCGGTGAACTTGTTCAACCTGCTGCCAATCGCGCCGCTCGACGGCGGGCAGCTCGTCGATCTCTCGCTGTTCAGCCGCTGGCCGCGCAGCCGGCTCTCCTTCAGCCTGGCGGGAGCCGCCGCCATCGTCGCGCTCGCCGTGCAGCTGAAGAGCACGGCGATGACCTTCGCCGCCGTGGCGATCGCCGCGGGAATGCGCTCGCAATTCCGCATCATGCGCCTGCAACGCGCCTGGCGCGACGGCCTGGATCACGAAACGCAAATCCGCAACCTGTTTGAAACGGCGAAGCGGAGCTTTCGCGTGCAGACTTATGCGCAGCAGGCGATGCTGGTCAAGGTGGTGTTGACCCGGCGCCTGCTACGCGGCGCCCGTGCCTGGGAGAGCGCGCTGGTGCTATCGGTGCTGTTGCTGCTGTGGGGTGGCGCGGGAGCGGCCGCGCTGACCGTATGGGGTCCGGCGGAAATACGATCGTGGGCGCTGGGCGTGCGCAGCGTCTCGGACCACCGCAGCCCGGCGCAACGGGCATTCGACACCGCCTACGACGGCGAAGATTCGGACGATGGCCCGGACATCGCCGCGCTGGACCAGCTGGCGCCACGCCTGACCAAGAACGATCCGCGCCGGGTTGACCTCGCCTATCTGCACGGCATGCGGTTACAGGAGCCTGAACGGGCCACTGCGCTGGAAGCGCTGCTCGCGACACGGCGCGACGGCCACTTCAACCAGCTCGACACGATGGAGGAGCAGTGGCTGGACAACGCCTACGAAGGTTCGACCGGCGCCGCTCCGGAGGCCCGCGCCGCGGCGCTGACAGCGACGATCGAGCGAGCCATGAAGCTGGTGCCGGACGGATTTCCAGGCACGGTGGATGCCCGCCTGAAATTGGCGGAGCTGGTAGACCGGGCGGGCGACGCAGGCAAGGCGGAGACAATGCTGCTGGAGCTGCGCCGGCGGGCGACGAACGCCGACAACTGCCGTTGCGCGCTTCGGCACGTGGTGGCTGCGCAAGCCCGCTTCGACGAGAGCAGGCATCGGGCGCCGGAAGCGCTGACGGCCATCGAGTCCTCGCCCTTCACCGGCGAGTTGAAACGCTACGGCGGCGACCTGCCGCTGGAATACGCCTGGGCGCTGCTCGAAAGCGGTCGCCTCCAGGAAGGGGCGGAGCAGATGCGGGTCGCTACCGTGTGGCAGCCCCGGACGAGCCTGCTGCAGCGCATGATGCCCGATCGGGATACCAGGCTGAGATCGGTGCACGCGCTGGAGATGGCCTACGCCTGGCATCTCGCCGGCAGGGACAGCGAGATCGAAACACTCGAACCGTTCAGCCTGCGCGCCGCCTGCGCAATGCAGCAAGGCCCGCGCGCACCCGGGGAGGACCGGGGCCCGTGGCTGCAGGCGCGCGAGACGACCCTGGGCGATTTCGCCCGGTCGATCTGTCCGCGGTTCGAGAACGTGCGCGAACACGACGCCAACACCTGACCAGACCTGGCGCACTGCGCATCGCGCTCGTTGCGAGCGGACAGCCCCGGGCGCATCATGCCGAATCGGCTTATCCGTTCGAGGACCCCATGCCGGCGTTGGCGATCCGCGTCGTCCGCGATGTTGCACTGGTGAGCGCGAGCGCCGCGCTGCTGCGCTACGCCGACCAGGGGCACACGGGCGTGGAGGGCGTACCCGCGATCGTCTCGGCTTTGGCCGCCGCCTTGATGGTCGTGCTGGCGGCCTTCCTCCTGCACGAATGGGGCCATCTGGCCGGCGCCTGGGCCAGCGGCGCCGAGGTGGAGGTATTGCCTCACCCGCTGGCGCTGTTCCTGTTCCGCTTCGACGAAGGCCGCAACAGCCGGCGGCAGTATCAGGCGATGTCCTGTGGCGGGTTCGCGGCAAGCGGGCTGACGGTGGCGTTCCTGCTGGCCACGTTGTCGTTCCACGCCCTGGCGGACACGATCGCGCTGGCGCTCACCGCCATCGGCGTAGCCGCCACCCTGGTCCTGGAAGTGCCGCCGGTATGGCGTTCGTTCCGCGGCAGCCCTACTTGAGGCTCAGGATGTAGTCGACCAGCTGCTCGGCCTCGGCCTGGCTCACCGGCACGCGCACCTCGCCCGGTGGCATGGTCGAAGCGCCCCAGTGATAAACGACCGCCTGCGAGTCAGTGCCGTTTTGCACCATGCGCACCAGCATGGTCTTGGCGTTGTTCAGTCCGCGGAAGCGGCGGCTGATGTCGCGGAACGCCGGGCCGACCTTCCCGGATTTGTCGCCGTGACAGTCGTAACAGTGCTTGGCCTTGATCAGGTCCTTCACGTCGTCGGCGCGGACCGGGCCGGCGCAAACGGCGGCGAGCAGGCACAGGCTTACCAGGTGTTTATTCTTCATCATCTCCTCCTGAGTCCCCGGCGCAGTTTAAAACATTGCGAACGGTATGTAATCCTCGCGGCCGGCATCATGCGACAATCACCGCACCGTCGCCCGCAGGCACAGCATGCTCCAAAAAGCACTCCGCTGGGGAATCGTACCGCTGATCCTGGTCTATCTGGCGGCATCCACCGTGCTGTATTTCGAGCAGCGCCGCCTCCTCTACTTTCCGCAGCACACCAGGACCACGGCTGACCACACCGATTTCGCCCTGGACCGCGACGGGGTGGTGCTGCGCGGCTGGGTGGTGAACCCCGGCCAGGACCACGCGCTGCTTTACTTCGGCGGCAACGGCGACGCGATCCAGACCATGCGCGACAACTTCCGCCGCTGGGCGCCGGGATGGACGGTATACCTTGTAGCCTACCGGGGTTATGGCGCCAGCGAGGGCGAGCCGACGGAGCGGGCGCTGTTCGGCGATGCGGTGGCGCTCTACGACGACGTGCGTACCCGCCACGCCGGGATCGGCGCGATGGGGCGCAGTCTTGGCAGCGGGGTGGCGACGTATCTGGCCTCGGTGCGGCCGATCGACCGGCTCGCGCTGGTCACGCCCTACGACAGCATCGCCCACCTGGCGCAGGCGAGGTTCCCGCTGTTCCCGGCGGAACTGACACTCAAGGACAAGTACGAATCCTGGCGCTACGCCCCAAAGGTGCGGTGCCCGGTGCTGGTGCTGGAAGCCGAGCAGGACCTGACCGTTCCCGCCTGGAGCACACAGCGCCTGCTGGGCTTCTTCTCGCCACCGCCGCGGGTGATCCGCATTCCGCACAGCGGCCACGGCTCGATCGTCGACAGCGCGGACTACGCCGCGGCCGTGACGGCGTTCTGGCAACTAGGGCCTGTTGACCATTACTTTGGCGCTGCCAAAGTAATGGTCAACAGGCCCTAGCGTCTCAGCCTCCGGCGAAGTAGTTCCACTGCGTGCTGGTGGCGTCGATGTTGCCAGAGGTCCTGCCGTCCAGGAGGGTGGCGGGAGTCACCTCGGCGCCCGGCCAGTCGTGGCCGCCGTTGACGATCTCGTAGAGGATGGCATTGCAGCCCGGGATCTGGTGCTGGATCACGCTGGTGCCGTCCTTGACCACGGTGGGCAGCGTGGTGGCGGCTTCCTGGCCGGAACAGCCGTTGATCTTCTCCCATATCCCCAGGGTCGCGGGGGCGGATTCGACTTCCCCCAGCCCGTTGTATGGGACATAAACGTCGCTGGTGCCGTGGAAGGACATCATCTTCAGCGACGTACCGGTCTCGCATACGGTGGGCTGGAGTTGCTCGGCGCCGACCATGCCGAAGCCGGCGAGCAGATCGGGCCTGGTGCAGGCGAACAGGTTGGCCATGAAGCCGCCCTCGGAGTAGCCGGTCATGAAGATCCGCGAGCCGTCCACCGGCAGGTTGGCGGTGGCGTCGTCGATGACATCGGTCAGGAAGTCGATGTCCACCTTGGTATTGGTATTGCTGGGCAGTCCGTTGTTCCAGGAGCCGCTCTCGTGGGCCGGGAAGGCCAGCACTTCCCCCGCGGCGGCGTGCTTGCCGGCCTCGATCAGGTCGGCCATGAAAGTCGGGTTGCCGCCGAGATAGTCCAGCACGATCATCAGCGGCATGGAGGGACTGGGCGCCGGGTCGGGTACGACATAGACCACTTGGCGTCCGTCGACGGTGCGCACGAAACCCTTGGCGCCGGTGCTCAGCCTGAGGTTGTCCGGCGGCACGCTGCCATGGAACGTGCGAGGCGACCCGCCCGCGGCCTGGGCCGGATCGGTGGACGACGCGCCGCCGCCGGAACCACCGCAGGCCGAAAGTGCGAAGGCAAGAACCAGCCCGCAGACAGCGGCTGCCTGGATACGGTGTTTCGATATCATGCTTGACGATCCCTGTCAGCGCGAACGCTGGGGCCGATGTAAACACACAGGCGCCCACCCGCATTGGATGCCGGGCATGCGCCGCCTATGACCGTGGCGCGCCTGCAGGATTACGGCATACCCCCCGTCCGGCCAGCCGGTGCCGCTTGTTTTCAAGGCGCTACGGAAAGTGTGCATCAATGCCGGCTTCTGCGGGAACCGCTATACTCGTCAGTCTCCACTGGTGAATCAGGATTCGGCTCACTGTCCCAGCGCGGCAACGCGACTGATTCCTGAGTCCTCTATCCTCTCCCCCCGTTTCCGTGCACCTGGTGCGGAACCGTCCCGGCGCGGGGACGTACTCAGGGCGCGGGAGGATCCGTGACGGTGTTCCCAGGCAAGCCCACAGAGGCGGTGCCGCGGCGGAGACCGTTGACCGAGTTGTCGACGATGTTCTCGAAGGCTTCGGGAATGGCGGGGTAGTGTTTGAGCCCTTCCAGGCCCTCTTCGCTGCGGCCGAACGTCTTGGACCCGGTGGCGAACACCATGTCCTGGGCGCTGCGGTAGACGCGCTCCTCGCCGCTGCCGCCGCGATAGCGGATGGTGACGTCGTAGCGGTCGGTGACATGTTGCACGCTGTCCGCGCCGTACGTCATGCCGGACACGAAATAGCTGAGCCAGGTGCCGAAGCTGAGGTCCGGCGAGTTCTCCACCAGCACCAGCAGCCGCTGCGGCGCCGTTGCGACCGCGGGGTCCTGCGGCGGGTCCGCCGCGCCCGCTGCCGGCAGTGCGGCGGCAACCGCCGTGGTGAAGTCGTCGCCGGCGCCGCCGAGCCGCTGCACGTTCCAGCGGCCTTTTTCGGTGATACCCTTGCGCACTGCCTCGTAGAGCGCGTCCGAGGCGGACGCGGACACCTTGCCGTCGGACTTGAAGGTGACTCCCAGCTCCAGGGGCACTGGCCCGCTCTGGGACGGATGCAGCTCGGCGACGCCGGCCTGCAGATCGGGAGAATCGTGGGGCCGCACATAGTAGCGGTTGTCCATGCTGCATCCGCACATCATTGCCGCCACGGCCGCACAGGCCATGGCACGAACCGCCACCGCACTTCCCATACTCCCCCTCCGTTCCGCTGCGCTGGTTATCTAGTTCCCCCGCCAGGATTCGCCGCCACCCGCGGACATCGGTGACGGGGCGCTTGTTTACCGTATCGAGGCTAGTGCGTCTTGTCTACTTTCGCCGCTAGGGAATGTGCGGAAAATGGCGACCAGGGGACCAAGCGGCGCGCATGCCTGCTTCGTGCGTGAGAGCCTTATGCTGATCTCGTCCAATACCCTGCGACTTGCATTGTTGCGCATCTTCGAGAATGCCGGCGCGCGCGCCGGCGACAACCTGCTGTTCCGCGATATCGCCACCGCCTGGACCCGTACCGGGCTGCGCAATTCCGACCTGCGCGACGCGGTGAACGAGATGATCGAGAGCGGCGGCCTCTGCAGCGGCGACTGCGACGGCGCGCTGGGATTCTCCCTGACCCCCAAAGCCGACCGGCTGCTGACCGAGCCCGACGAGGATATGCGGGCGACGCGGGCGGAGGACGAAACCACCCTGTTTCAGGTGCAGTTGCGCGTGCGCGGCGACCTGGACCCGGGCCTGCGGCGGCGCAACGCCGACCGGCCGCACGTGTCGCCGGTTTCCTAGGGCCTGTTAACAGGCCCTAGAGCATTTTCTCTTTACGTGCACACATTCTTTCCCCTCTCCCGCACGCGGGAGAGGGGAACAACATGTATGCATCTGAACTAAAGATGCCCTAGCTGACAACCCGGTAACAGGGCACGTAGTTCGACCCCGCCAGCTTCATGCGGCGCTGGGCCACGAACGACTTCAACAATGCGTCCATCGGCCGCATGATGGAGACGTCGCCGTGGATCTCGAACAGGCCGTGCTCCTCGACCGCCCGGATGCCGGCTTCCTTGACGTTGCCTGAGACAATGCCCGAAAAGGCGCGCCGCAGGCCGGCGGCCAGCAGGTGTGGCGGCTGGTCCTTGTGCAGCTCCAGCGAGCGCATGTTCTCGTGGGTGGGTGCAAACGGCTGCTGGAACTCGGGCGCGATGCGCAGCAGCCAGTTGAAGTAGTAGGCGTCATCCCGCTCCTTGCGGAACTGGCGCACCTGCCGGATGCCTTCCACCGCCTCCCGTGCGACCTGCTCGGGATCACCGACGACGATGCGGTAGAGGGCCTGGGCATGCTCGCCCAGCGTATCGCCGACGAACTGATGGATCTGCCGGAAGTATTCGGCCGAATCGCGTGGCCCGGTGAAGATCAGCGGGAAAGGAATGCCGGCGTTGTCGGGGTGCAGCAGGATGCCGAGCAGGTAGAGGATTTCCTCCGCCGTACCCGCGCCGCCGGGAAACACCACGATCGCATGCGCGGTGCGGACGAACGCCTCCAGGCGCTTTTCGATGTCCGGCATGATGACCAGGTCGTTGACGATCGGGTTGGGTGACTCGGCGGCGATGATGCCCGGCTCGGAGATGCCCAGGTAACGTCCTCCGCTCACCCGCTGCTTGGCGTGGCCGATGGCGGCCCCCTTCATCGGCCCCTTCATCGCGCCGGGGCCGCAGCCGGTGCAGATGTCGAGCCCACGCAGCCCCATCTCGTAGCCCACCACCTTGGTGTAGTCGTACTCCTCACGCGGGATCGAGTGCCCGCCCCAGCACACCACCAGGTTGGGCTGGGTGATCGGCCGCAGGATGTTGGCGTTGCGCAGGATGTGGAACACCGCGTCGGTGACGCCTTCGGACGATTGCAGATCGAAGCGCGAGGCGCTGCTGAGCTCGTAGCTGACGTAGACGATGTCGCGCAGTACGGCGAACAGGTGCTCGCTGATGCCCTTGATGATCCTGCCGTCGACGAAGGCGATGGCAGGCGCGTTCTTCAGCTCCAGCTTGATGCCGCGCTCGTTCTGCGCAACGCTGATCTCGAACGACTTGTAGCGCTCGAACAGCTGCTTACCGTCGTCCAGGAAGCCGCCGCTGTTGAGCACCGCCAGCGAGCAGCGGCGCAGCACCTGATAGAGGCCACCCTGGCTGGTATCGAGCAGCTTGTTGACCTCGGACTTGGACAGGATGTCCAGCCGTCCGCTGGGGGAGATGCTGGCGTCGACGACGTCGTAGTTCATGGATCTTGCAGCCGTTCCTCGGCGTGTTTTGAGGCCAACTATAACGCCGGCGGCCCCCGCTCGCGCCAGGGACCGGCCCGGCGGCGGCGTCTTCCCCGCCATCCGGTGCAAAGTGCCTGTCATGATCGCCCTATAGCCTGCCCCGGCGGCAAGATTTCCAACCAACGAGGCAAGGAGCAGGTTATGAAGAAAAAGATCCTGGCGCTTTCGGCGCTGGCGTTTTCCATGACGGCCGGAGCCGACGGTATCCGCGTCGATTTTCCGCCCGAACTGCTGTTCCCGGGCCAGGTTAAGCACGTGCTGCTGATCAGCGTCGACGGCATGCACCAGGTGGACCTGGCGAAGTGGGTGGCGGCGAATCCGAAATCCACCCTGGCCGGGCTCTCCGGCCACGGCGTCACCTATACCGCGGCGCGCACCACCACGCCGTCCGACTCCTTCCCCGGCATGACTTCCTTCGTCACCGGCGCCAGCCCCAAGACGACCGGCATCTACTACGACGACAGCTACGACCGCACCTATTACGCCCCCGGCACCAACTGCACCGGCAACCCCGGCATCGAGATGCTGTTCGACGAGAGCATCGCCTATGACGACAGCAAGCTGTTCAGCGGCGGCATCAACCCGGCCAACCTGCCCCTGCAGAAGGACGCCAGCGGCGCCTGCAAGCCGGTTTACCCGCACGACGCCATCAAGGTCAACACCGCGTTCGAAGTGGTGAAGCAGCACGGCGGCCTCACCGCCTGGTCCGACAAGCACCCGGCCTATGACCTGCTCAACGGGCCCTCCGGCGAAGGCATCGATGACCTTTACGCGCCGGAGATCAACTCGCTGATCGCCAACGGTGGCACCGCCAACGGCGTCAACCTGGCGGCCACGCTGGCGCAATGCGACGGCACCAACTCCCTGCCGGTGGCCAAGGTCAGCGATTACACCACCTGCATCCCGTCGGTGGAAGCCTATGACGATACCCACGTGCAGGCCGCAATCAACTGGATCGACGGGCTGCGCTCCGACGGCGGTCCGGGCCTGGGCGTGCCGACCCTGTTCGGCTTCAACATGCAGCAGGTCAGCGTGGCCGAGAAACTGCCGGTGGGCGGCTACACCGACGCTTCCGGTACGCCCAGCGCCAACCTGGCCGGCGTGTTCGCCCACGTCGACCAGTCGCTCGGCCGCATCGTGGCGGAGCTGAAGAAGCAGCGTCTGGACGCCTCCACGCTGATCATCATCAGCGCCAAGCACGGCCAGTCGCCGATCGACCGCAGCACCCTGGCGATGGAGGCCGGCGGTAGCGGCAACGCCACCGTGCAGGACCCGTCCGGCTTCATCGCCGCGGCCGACCCGACGGTGGATACGCCCTCGTCCTTCACCAACCCGAACAGCGGCTCCACCCTCTCCACCGACGGTCACCTGCAGACCGATGACGTCGGCCTGGTGTGGCTGCAAAACCAGGCGTCCGGCAACATCACCAACGTCGTGCAGCAGCTGCGTTCCAACGCCCATCCGATGTTCGCGGACGCGCTGCCGCTGGGCACCATCTTCGCTACCAGCATCAACTCCGGTCCCGGGCTCGCGCAGGTCTTCGGCGATCCGACCGACAGCACCGATCCGGTGGCCTCCGCCCGCGCGCCCAACGTGTTCATTCAACCGAACGCGGGCGTGATCTACTCGGGCAGTTCCAAGAAGATCGCCGAGCACGGCGGTGGCTCCCAGAACGACACCGAGGTGGCGCTGCTGGTGTCGATGCCGTCGTTCCGCGCGAACACGGTGTCCGACCCGGTGTCCACGCGCCAGGTCGCCCCGACCATCCTCGCCGCGCTGGGGATCAATCCGCAGAAGCTGGACGGCGTGCGCAAGGAGCACACCAGGGTGCTGCCGGGCCTGTTCCTGGTGTCCCAGGAAGACTGAAGACCGGAAGTCGAGCGGGAACAGGGGCCGTCGCGAGACGGCCCCTTTTTTTGTCGGGGCTCGCCTACCGCCTCAGTGCCGCGCTGCGCAGCGCCAGCGGCCAGGCCACGCACAACCCCAGCAGCTGGAACAAGCCGACATCGACCAGGACCGGAGCGCCGGTACGGAACATGCGCACCATGCCGTAGAGGACGTAGACCGCGATAAGGATCAGCATCGGGGTCAGCGGCAGCACGAAGCACAGGGCGGCGATGACCAGCGCGGCAGCCCATCCGGCCAGGACCACCGCATTCAAGGTCCAGTCCCTCAACGGCTTGAACATGCGGATTGCAGGAAGTCGATCGATCGATTGAGCCGGGCCCCGGCGCCGTCCATTTGGCGCCGGGCTGGACACAGGGTAACCGCCCGGCCCGGCGCTGTGAATAGGCCGGGACACATGTGATCCACGCCCGCCATCACGCCGTCAGAACAGCTATCCTGGCAGCCGGAGAATTCAGCGGGGGAACGTCATGCACAAGCTGGGGGCCGCGGCTGGTTCGGTCTGTCTACTGGCAGCCTTGAGTACAAGCGCCGGCGCCGATCTCGCGGTGGTGGAAGGCATATTCGCCAAGGCGCCGCCGGGGGCCGCCGCCGCCGTACCGATCACCTCGGCGTCGATGGACGACCGCCACATCTGCCTGGTCGTGCGTGGCACCGAGTTGCCGGATGGCGAGCACAGCATCCGCACGACCGCGCTGGACGGCAAGGGGCATGAGGCAAACCATTTGGAGCTCACGCTCAGGCCGGTGCGAGGGCACTGGCAGGCGCTTTCCTGCTACACCTACAACACGGCGACCGACGCCCCGGGAGACTGGGATTTCACCGTTGAGGTGGATGGAAAGCAGGTGCTCGAGCGCAGCATCTACGTCGCCGCCGGGACGGCCAAGCCTTAGAACCCATCTCAGCTGCGACAGACCCAGCCCCTTCTCCCGCACGCCAGCGGGAGAAGGGACCCTTTGCCGTTGCTATTTGCCGGCCTGGCAGGCGGCGAACACCGTCGCCGGGGATTCTCCCGCGGCAGTGTAGTGGGCGAACACGGCAGGCAGGCAGTAGGTCGCCACCGGCGCCTCGTCGCCCATCACGGCGTCGGGCGCCGTGCCCCGCGCCACGCTGCTGATGGAATGCGGCAGGTAATCGGCCGACGGCAGGATCTGGCGGTAGATCAGCAGGCTGGGATCCTGCGGGCTGTACGGGAGCCAGTTGAAACCGTGTGCGGCGTCGGCGCCGGCCGGTGCGCTGCTGCCGTCGGACACCACGATGTTGTAGAAGCCCGAGGTGTCGAGCACGCCGTTCGCGTCGGATACGCAGGCGGACACCGAAGTGCTTACCGCGCTGTTCTGGCAGAACGACCAGAAGCGCACATCGGGCGTGACCCCGCCAGCCAGACTCTGGCCGGTGTGCGTCGGTGCCCTGCCGCGCACCAGGAACAGGCTGCCCAGGCTGCGGCTGCTGGTGGCCGACATGTAGCTGGCATTGACGTTCAGCGTGAAGCCACCGCCGCTGCTGCTGCCGCCACTGCTGCCGCCGGAGCTGCTACTGCCCACTCCACTGCTGCTGCCGCCTCCGATACCGCTGCTGCTACCACCACCGATGCCACTGCTGCTGCCACCGCCAATACCGCTGCTGCTGCCGCCGCCGGAGCTGCCGGAACTGCTGCCGCCGCCCGAGCTGGTGCTGCCATGGCCGCCGGAGCTACCGCAGAAACTGCCGCCGCTGCTGCTGCTGCCGCCGTGGTGCCACAACGGGCTCACCGCAGAGTTGTTGTTCACCTCGCTCGCGTTGGCAACGGCGGTGCTGGCAACGCTTGCACTGCTGCTCGAAGTGCTTGCGCCGACGGCGGTGGGAATGATGCCGGCCGGCGTCGAGTAATACACCTCGAACTTCGGCGGATTCTGGGGAGCCTGCGAGTACAGGCCGGCGAAGGTACCGTCAAGCGTGTTGATGCTGGCCAGCGCCTGCTGCAACGCCAGGGAGGCGGTGTTGTTGCAGGCCGGGGCATTGCCCGAGGGGGGCAGCGGCTGGCTGCCGCCGCCGGCGGCGACCATGCCGAGCTGCGGCAGGGTCTGGGTAGAGTCCTTCGGCAGGTACACGCGATATAGCAGGTAAAGGGTCTTCGGCAGGTTGATGGTGAAACCGGCGAAGGAAAAGCCGCTGCTGCCGGCGTAGAGCGTGTTCGGTTCCGGGTTTGCCGGCTTCGGCGCGAACTCGATGTAGGCGGTGTAATGGTTGACGTCGGTGGGAACCGAGGCATCGATGGTGGTGAGGCCGGCGATCGTCGACTGGCTGCCGGCGTCCGGCACCAGTTGCGCATCCGACAGACCGTCGATCGGCTGGTAGTTGCCGTCGTAGAGCTGCAGCGAAAAATAGCGCGCATTGACGTACAGGCCGCTGATCTTCAGGCGCGAACCCGCGGCGGGAAGCACCGGTGGACTGGCCTGGTAGTAGACCGCATCCGCATCCGGGAAGGCGAAGTTGTGCTGCGAACCAGGGCCGTAGGCAAGCAACCAGTCGCAGCCGTCGACACCGGGCGTCAGGCTGGAGCTGGCGGACACCGCGGCGGGGACCGTCGCCGCCGAACTGGCCGCGCCCGCACCGATCAGGCCGAGGACGACCGCGCCGCAGCCGAGCAAGAGCTTCTTCATAGCTACCCCCTGGAAAATGGTTTTTCTTCGGACAAGAGTCAGTCGAGGCGAGCATCCTTGCCGGCGGGGCCTTCGCTGAACAGTGGATTTTTTTTCCCGGCCCGCTTATTCGGGGGACAAACATCGGAAAAACTGGCGGCGGAGGCCGTCGGCCGCCTGGGTTGCAGTTGTGTTACGGCCAGGGCACGACCTGCATCGACATCCGATCCTGAACGCTTGAGAAACAAAAAGGACGTAGCCGGCGCAAACCCGCCGGCTGATTCACCCGAAAGGTTGTCCAGGCCGCCTCAAGCAGTGGCCGCAGGCTGCGCCCTGCCCGCCGAATGACGCCGCAGGATGGCGCGCAAGTGGTCGATGGAATAGGCCGGATCGGCGCGATGGATCATGTAGTGGCAATTCGGGCAGATCGGACGCAAATCCTTGACCGGGTCGAGCCGGTAGCCGGCGTGGACCTCGGTGGAGGGCACGATGTGATGCACGTGAATGCAGGCCCGTCCCAGTTCCCCGTACGCTTCCTCGAAGTCGAACCCGCAGACCAGGCAGCGCAGGCCGTGGAATTCGATGCACTGACGACGCGCAACCCGGTTGCGTTCGTAGCGGTTGACCTTGATGGTGGTGACCGTGCGTGCCATGTAATAGAGCGCGCTGGTCGGCGGAATTTCGTCGGCTTGCTCGGCCACGTCGCGATGCCGCACCGTGCGCCAGAGGTCATTGCCCCGGCTGGCCGGGCGCTCGACCAGGCCATCCAGCATCAATTGCCGCTTGGCCCAGCGCACTTCGCTACGGAACAGGCTTTCGCCGCACTTCAGGCGAATCGCCAGATCGCTATCGGAAAGGCCCAGCTTCCCGGCCAGGGCGGCGCAGGTTTCGTCCACCGATGCCCCGGTGCGCGTCCGCAGGAATTTGAGCAACTCTTCTCTCAGCAACAAGCGCGACGGTAAAGCCATTTCTGCCTCTTGGGCCAGGCTCTGAAATCGTTCCCGGTCCCTGCGACAGGCGGCCGGCTCACGGCGCGCCCCAGGTCCCGCCAGTACGGCGGTAAGCCCTCATGTTGGCCCAGGCCGTGCCGGCGTGCTGTTAAATACTTCACGGTTGCACGGTGTCGCACGCAATTATTTAAGACCGATTGTCGGTTGCGCGGGGCCTTTGGGCCCGGCCGGGTGCGCCACGCCGCGGGCCCATTCGACAATGACCGCCGGTTAACAGGGACGAAGCCGTAAAGCGCAGGGATCAGGCCGTGCCCGGCCTGTAACGCGATCTTGCCAGCCGCAGCAGTTCAGATCCCGTGCCCGAGACGCCCCGTTCCCCACATACGTTGGGTGTTAAGCGCATCACGGTTACCCGCGAGAGAGAGAGTTAGAGTGACAAAGGCTCAGGTGTGCGGATTGGCAACGAACGAGCGCCGACAGTAGGGAGCTTACGAGAACAATAGGGAACGCGTTGATATTCCGCGCAGGCTGCGGAGTACAGGCGATATGTCGGCGGCTCTTCGTCGGATCACGGCGACGTAGCAGGAGAACAGTGATGACACCATGCCCAATCGCGCGGGCCAGGGAGGGTGCCGCGCGCACCGTAATCGACTTCCGCCCCGCTGCGGGGATCAATGAAGAGCGCGGAAAGGATTTTCCGACTCCGTTCCTGTCGTCCACGCAGCGGCGCTGAACGACCGCTGTGAACACGAGGCTTTGTGCCTGGGCGGTCGCCTGGGCCTGCGCACTGGCGCCTGCACTGGCGCCGGCCGGCGGGCCTGCGCGCGTGCTGACAGCGCGCTTCGAGGTGACGCTGACCATCGCCTCCAGCTGCCAGGCGGTCACCGATCCGACGGCCGGCGCCAGGCAGGGCGTCACCGTCAGCTGTCAGCCGGCCACGCCCTACGGCATCCTGTGGGGACGCAATGCCGCACCGGACCGGCGCTACGCATCGCCGGAGGCCGTCGATGATGCACACGCCATCGCCGACGGCGATGTTGTGACGGTGATCTATTGACGGTGATTTATGAGGAACGCTCTGCCGCAACGCGTACCCGGATGGTTCTTACTCCGTTCGAGGGACGCTTCGCGACTTGTGACCCGGTAGTTTGAGGCGATCAACACCCACGCCCGGACACAGGATGAGTACCGCCGCGCCACCACCGCAACCCCGGCGGAACAGTATCCGCGAAGCACTGATCCGCCCTCCGCACGCGGCGCGCGTCGATATGACGGGCAAGCACGTTATCGTCACCGGCGCGGCGCCCGGCTCGCTCGGCTTTGAGACCGCGCGCATTCTGACGGACTGGGGCGCCACGGTGGTCATCACCACGCGCTCGGATCCGCGGGCGGCGGCGGAGGCGTTGCGCCTGGCCGGCCAGAACGGCCGAACACCCGGCCATCACGCGCTCGACCTGTCGCTGGCCGATTCGGTGACCCGCTTCACGGAATGGTATGCCGCCGATTACGGGCAGCTCGACGTGCTGGTCAATAACGCCGGCGTCCACCTCGACCTGCTGGCGCAATGGAAGCAGCCACGGCTGACGCCGGACGGCGTGGAAATCCACTGGCGCACCAACTACCTCGGCGCGGCACAGCTGACACACCAGCTGCTGCCCCTGCTGCAACGGACCGCGCAGAAGTCCGGCGCCGCGCGCGTGGTCAACGTGTCGTCGATGTTGCACAGCCGCGGCTCCAACGCCGGCCTGTTCTCGCCGCCGCCGCGCTACAACTCCTGGACCGCTTACGGCCTGTCGAAGCTGGCGCTGATCCATTTCAGCTTCGAACTGCAGCGCCGCCACGGCGAGCGCGACGGCGTGCATGCCTATTGCCTGCATCCCGGCGCGGTGTACACCCACATCGCCGACAAAGGGCTTGCCGGCCATCCCGTCATCCAGTCGATCCGCCGTGCGCTCGCCCCGGTCGAATCCTTTTTCCTGCTGACGCCGGAAGAAGGGGCGCAAACCCAGATCCATTGCGCCACGCAGGCGGCGGCGAGCGGCGGACTGTACTACGTCAAGTGCCAGCCAGCGCAGGCCAGTGCGGACGCGCAGGACGCACGAATCTCGGCAGCCCTGTGGGAAAACACCCTGGCCTGGATCGACGGACTGGGCTAGCTTGCGCCGCCGCCCGAAAGCGCCGATGCTGCCACCACCATGGGCGATATCATCAACCTGAACAAGGCACGCAAGCGCAAGACGCGTGAGCAGGCGGAAATCCAGGCCGCCGCGAACCGCGCGCGGCACGGGCGCACCAAGGCGGAGAAACAGCGCGACGCCGCACTGGCCGAGCTCGAGCGAGAGCGGCTGGACCGTCTCAAGCGCGACGACGGCGGCGAGGACTGAAAGCCTCGCGGACGGGCGGCTCGCAACTTTTCGAGCCGCCGGTGTGTCTTATCAATGGCAGCGGCGACGCACTTGAGTGCCGCCGATCCGCCCTTATGTCCCACACACTGGCTTCGACTACGCAACCGAGATTCGCCCGACATGACCGAAAATGACCGCGCAGCCGTGCAGGAATTCCTGGCCAAGCTCAGAACCGCCCGCCTTCCGGAGAAAAATGCGGAGTTCGAGCGGATGATCGACGAGACCTTTCACGTGCAGCCGGATGCAGCCCAGTTACTGGTGATCAAATGCCTGCTGCAGCAACGCGCTCTGGACGAGCTGCGCGCCGAGGTCGAATCGCTGCGCAACCAGCTCGCACAGCAGTCCGCGCCGGCCCAGGATTCGAACCAGGATCGCGGCTGGTTTGCGCGCCTCACCGGCCAGGCGCCGCGCCAGCCGCAACAGCCTGCGCCGCCCTCCTATGCGCAACCCACCTATGCAGCGCCGCCGGCCGCACCGGCCTACGGGCCCTTGGGCGGCGGCAGCCTGCTCGGCTCCATCGCGACCACTGCCGCCGGCGTGGCCGCGGGCGAGTTCCTGTTCGATGGCATCGAGCACATGATCCACGGCGGCCGCGGCGGCTACGGGTATGGCTTCGGCGGCCCGGCCGGATTCGCCGAAGCACCGGTGGTCGAGAACATCACGGTCAACGAGTACGGCAATCAAGCCGCGGGACGTGAGGATCGGTTCTTCGACGACAATCAGGCCGGCGTCCGCAACGCCGATTTCGACGACTCGTCCTTCTCGGACGACTCCTCTTTCTCGGACGACGACAGCCTGATCTGAGCGGCGGGACGCCGCCATGTTGCGGCAGCCAACCTGGTCGCGTCGCCGCCCGCTACTTCGGCGGCAACACGGCGGAAGCATCCTGATGCCGGTACTCGGCCACCCCGGTGGCCGGAGCCTGCAGCAAGGGACTGGAGATGCCCTGCAGGTACTTCTGGAAGAAGGCCAGCGCATAGGCGTCGATCACGGCGGCACTGGGATCCTGCTGCACGCACTGGGTCACGCTGCGCCCGTTGCCGCACAGGAAGTTGGTCCAGGCGAAGTGGGTGCCGCCGTTGAGCTGGACGTAGTACTTGGGCGGCGCGGTCTGATCGTAAAAACCGTTGGGCTTGCTGATCGCCGCGGTCATGAACATATCGTACTGCGCGCCCTGGTACATCACCGGCACGTGCAGGCGCGCCAATGCACCCTTGGCGAGGTAGGGATCGGCGTAAGGCGATAGCGCCAGCACCGCGCGCACCCTCGGCTCGTACCAGCTCTTCCAGCCGCCGGCCATGCCCAGCACGGTATAGCCGCCGAGCGAGTGCCCGATCAGGCCGATGCGCTGGGCGTCGATGCGAGGCCCGAACTCCGGGCTGTGCAGCAGATGGTCGAGCAACGCCACCATATCCTCGTGGCGGTCGCCATAGGAATCGTCGGTCCACTGTTCGGGGTGGAAGAAAGGCGGCGTCGGCCTGGTCGACTGCATCGGCGCCCGCCCCTGCTGATCGCAGGCCGCGTCGAGGTGATCGGGCGCGGCCACGATGAACCCGTAGCGGGCCAGCTGCTCGGTGATGAAGATCGACTGGATGGCGCAGCCCTTCCATCCGTGCGAGAACAGGATCAAGGGCATGCGGCCGCAGCCGGCCGGTGCGCCGTCGAGCGCGACGCTGCTGCTCTGCTTGACCGAGTATGCGAAGCTGGCCGCCGAGGCCGTACTGGGATACCACACCACGGCCTTGCGGCCGGGGGCGAACTGGACCACGCGGTAGCCCACCGACGCGGCGCCGCCGCAGGCCCTGGCCGCGGGCGATGCCAGTACCGACAGCGCCGCCGGGGAAGGCTGGCCGGCCGCAGCGCAGCCGCCGCACAGCGACAGCAGCACCGCTGCCGCGGCGGCCAGAACACGCCGCGAAAGCGAGGACATCTGCACGGAGCGGTGGCGCATCATACGGTCAGCACCACCTTGCCGGTGTTGCCGCGCGCCTCGATGTAGGCCTGGGCCTCGCCGGCCTGTGCCAGCGGAAATGCCCGGTCCACGTGCGGCCGCACCCAGCCTTCATCGATGCCGCGCAGCAAGACCTCGGTCCAGCCGCTGATCTTGTCGACCTCGTGCCATAGATGGCCGAGGTTGACGCCGAACACCGAACGGTTGCTGTTCATCAGGCTCACCGGGTTGTACAGGGGCAGACCCAGCGCCAGCTTGGCGAACGCCAGCGGGCGCACCAGGCCGGACTCGGACAGGGTGGACGCACCGTACATGCCGAGCCGGCCGGTATGGCGCAGGGCCCGGTAACTCTTCTTCCAATGGCTGCCGCCGAGCGGGTCGAGGATCAGTTCCACGCCGCGCCCCCCCGGTAAGCCGTTGCAGCTCGGGGGTCCAGTCGCCACTGCGGTAGTCGATGGCGTGATGCAGGCCGCGCGCTTTCAGGAACCCGTGCTTGCCGGCGCTGGCGGTGCCGATGATGGTGGCGCCGACGTGGCGCGCGATGTCGATCGCCGCCAGCCCGACGCCGCCGCCGGCGTTGTGGATCAGCACGGTCTCGTCCCTGGACAAGGAGCCCATCACCACCAGCAGCTGCCAGGCCGTGAGGTAATTGACCGGGATCGCCGCCGCCTGCTCATGGCTCAAGCCGGCAGGCTTGCGGAATACCTGCTTCTGGGGCACCACCACCGTGTCGGCGTAGCCGCCGAAACGCGTCAGTGCGAATACCTCCTGGCCTTGCCAGTCGGCCGCCGCACCGGGGCCGGTCGCATCGACCACGCCGGACACCTCGTAGCCGACCACGCAGGGCAGCCGGGGTGCATCCGGGTAGAGCCCCTTGCGGGCCAGGATGTCGGCGAAATTGATGCCGCTGGCGCGCACCCGGATCCGCACTTCGCCTTCCCGCGGCAGCGGATCCGGCGCTTCGCGCAGCTGCAGCCTGTCGGGACCGCCGATACCGGTGATGAAGACCTGTTTCATGATCGATCCTTTGCTGGCCAAATCACAGCCATTGTCTAGTAGTGCGGCGGCACCTCGTCGGCGGGGGCGCCGCGCAAGGCCGCTTCCGCCGCGGTGCGGCCACGTTGCAGCAGCTCGCGGCAGCAGGCTTCGAGCTGCTCGATGCGCCGCTGCTGGCGCGCCACTTCCTGGCTCAGGACCTGCAGGGTTTCCTCCTGGTAGGCCAGCTTGGTCTCCAGCTCGATCTGGCGTTGCTCGTCCATGGAAGTCGCTCGGTGTTGTGCCGACCCGCAGTGTAACGGCTGACCGGCGG
The DNA here is from genome assembly GCA_031291075.1 of Nevskia sp. Lineage (GTDB taxonomy): Bacteria > Pseudomonadota > Gammaproteobacteria > Nevskiales > Nevskiaceae > Nevskia. Next base: position 31,908 of record JARLJS010000210.1, read on the forward strand.
CCTGCCGACCCTGCACAATAGACGCAAATCCACCTGAATCCTTCCTGAATCGATGCTGCAGATCAACGCCAAACTCGCCGTGCCGCTGGAGCAGATCGAGCTGACCGCGATGCGGGCGCAGGGTTCCGGCGGCCAGAACGTCAACAAGACCTCCACCGCGATCCATCTGCGCTTCGATATCCGCGCGTCCTCCCTGCCGGAACCGGTGAAGGCACGCCTGTTGCAGCTGCGTGACCAGCGCATCACGCGCGACGGCGAGGTGGTGATCAAGGCGCAGCAGTACCGCAGCCAGGAACAGAACCGCGAAGCAGCCCTGCTGAGGCTGGCCGAACTGATCGCCGCCGCCGCGGTGGTGCCGCGCAAGCGCCGGCCGACCAAGCCCACCCAGGGCTCGAAGCAGCGACGGCTGGACAGCAAGACCCTGCGCAGCCGCACCAAGGCGCTGCGCAAGTCGGTGACGGACTAGGCCAGAATCCGATCGATTTCGGCCAGATCCTCGGACATCAGATGCCAATGCGCGGCCGCGACGTTGGCCTGCACCTGCTCCGGCGTGCTGGCCCCGGCGATCACGGAGGCCACGACGTGGTGCGCCAGCAGCCAGCAAATCGCCAGCTCCAGCAGCGAGTGTCCGGATCCAGCGGCGAACTGGCGCAGGGCTTCGACTCGCGCCAGGTTGGCGTCGGTATAGAGCGATGCGGCCCAGCCGCCGCTGACGAAACGGCTGCCCTCCGGTGCCGGCTCGCCGCGCCGGAAGCGGCCGGACAGGAGGCCGCTGGCCAGCGGGAAGTACGGCAGGAAAGCCATGCCGGCGCGTGCGCATTCGGGCAGCACATCGTACTCGGGCTCGCGGTGCAACAGGTTGTAGTGGTTCTGCACACTGACGAAGCAGGCCGCGCCGGGCCTGACCGCACATTGCGCGGCCCGCAGCTGCTGGGCCGAAAAATTGGAGCAGCCGATCTCGCGCACTTTGCCGGCGCGCACCAGGCCATCCAGGGCTTCCAGGGTGTCCTCGACCGGCGTATCGGGATCGGGCCGGTGCAGCTGGTACAGGTCGATGTGGTCGGTGCCGAGCCGGCGCAGGCTGTCTTCCACCGCGCGCCGCAGGTGGTCGGGGCTGGCGCCGCGCCAGCCGGCGGGCTCCACCGGCAGGCCGAACTTGGTGGCGACGATGGCGCGGTCGCGCCGCCCGGCCAGCGCGCGGCCGAGGAATTCCTCGCTGTGCGAGCCGCCGTAGACGTCGGCGGTATCGAAGAAGTTAACGCCGGCGTCGAGCGCGGCATGGACCACGCGGGCGCTGGCAGCTTCGTCGATGCGGCGGCCGAAGTTGTTGCAGCCGAGGCCGACCGCCGATACTTCCAGTGCACCGATACGCCGCTTTTCCATAACGCTCACTCCCGCCGCGGTGCTTAACGCTTGAGGCTGTCCCCGAAGTACTGCCGCAGCTTCTCCACCTTGGGTTGCGCCACCGCGGCGATGTAAGGCTGGCCGGGATGCAGCGCGGCGTAATTCTGGTGGTAGTCCTCCGCCTCGAAGAACCCGCTCAGCGGTTCCAGCCGCGTGACGATAGCCCGGGAAAACACGCCGGCGCGGTCAAGCTGGCGGATGTAGGCCTCGGTGACGCGCTTCTGCTCCTCGTCCGCGTAGAACACCGCGGAGCGGTACTGGGTGCCGACATCGTTGCCCTGGCGGTTGAGCTGGGTGGGGTCGTGCGCCACCGAGAAAAAGATCCGTAACAGGCTGCCGAAGGTGATGCGCGAGGGATCGTAAGCGATCTGCACCACCTCGGCGTGGTCGGTGCTGCCCGTGCAGACGGTCTTGTAGTCCGCCGTCTCGCGGCTGCCGCCGGAATAGCCGGAAACCACATCGAGCACGCCGTCCAGCTCGCGATACACCGCCTCCACGCACCAGAAGCAGCCGCCGGCCAGCACCGCCAGCTTGCGGCCCGGCGCCGCTTGCAGTGGGGCATCCTCCGCCGGTGAGGGGAAGTCCCGCGGGCTGACCTTGAGGCTGCCGCCGAACAATGAACCGATCATGACGCCCATCCTCCGTGGACTGCCGTTCCGGGGGGAGCCCCCGGAATGTGCGGAACTCACCTTGGCAGCGTTACTCTATATTGCACCGTTCCCTCCGCACGCGCCGCTCGCGCGGCGGGCGGACCCGCCAAACCCCGAAAAACAGGAGCACACCATGCCCACCGCCCTAGGTTACGCCGCCCACACCTCGAAAGCACCGCTGACGCCATTCCAGTTCGAGCGCCGCGAACCCGGCCCGAACGACGTGCAGATCGAGATCCAGTACTGCGGCGTGTGTCATTCGGACCTGCACCAGGTGCGCGACGAGTGGAACAACGGCATTTTTCCGATGGTGCCGGGCCACGAGATCGTGGGCCGCGTCACCAGGACCGGCGCACGCGTGACCGGCTTCAAGCCGGGCGACCTGGCGGGCGTGGGCTGCATGGTCGATTCCTGCCGCAGCTGCCCGAGCTGCGGCGAGGGGCTGGAGCAGTATTGCGAGAAGGGCTTCGTCGGTACCTACAACTCGCGCCACAAGGACGGCGCCCCGACCTACGGCGGCTACGCCAACAACATCGTGGTGGATGAAACCTTCGCCCTGCGCATCTCGCCCAAGCTGGACCTGGCCGCGGTGGCGCCGCTGCTCTGCGCCGGCATCACCACCTATTCGCCGCTACGCCACTGGAATGTGTCGAACGGCCGCAAGGTCGGCATCGTCGGTCTGGGTGGACTGGGCCACATGGGCGTGAAGTTTGCGCGTTCGTTCGGCGCCCACGTGGTGCTGTTCACCACCTCGCCGGGCAAGGCCGAGGACGCCCGCCGGCTGGGCGCCCACGAGGTGGTGATCTCCACCAGCAGGGACGAGATGAAGCGCCACGCCCGCAGCTTCGATTTCATCCTCGACACGGTGGCGGCGCCCCACGACCTCAACGCCTACGTAAGCCTGCTCAAGCGCCAGGGCACCCTGACCCTGGTCGGCATGCCGGACAAGGACCCGGTGCTGAAGGCCGGCAACCTGATCTTCCAGCGCCGCCAGATCGCGGGCTCGCTGATCGGCGGCATCAAGGAGACACAGGACATGCTCGACTACTGCGCCGCCCACAGCATCGTCTCCGACATCGAGTTGATCCCGATGCAGAAGATCAACGAGGCCTACGAGCGCATGCTGAAAAGCGACGTGAAATACCGCTTTGTCATCGACATGGCGTCGCTGCGGTAGCCAAGCGCTTCCAGTCTCGAGAAGCGCGGCGTCCTGCGTGGGCACGGCCTTATGGCCTTTGCCCACCCTTGCCGCTCACCACCTCAGGACCAGGGTTCCCCAGGTCATGCCGCCGCCCACGCCCTGCAGCATGACCAGGTGCCCCGGCTTGATGCGGTGGTCGCGCACCGCCGCATCCAGCGCCAGCGGCACCGACGCGGCCGAGGTGTTGCCGTGCCGCGCCACCGTGGTCACCACGCGCTCGCGCGGCAGGCCGATCTTGTCGGCGATGGAGTTGATGATGCGGATATTGGCCTGGTGCGGCACGAACCAGTCGAGCTGCGCCGCGGTGTAGCCGCTCTGCTTCAAGGCTTCCTCGGCGCTTTCGTCCAGCACGCGCACGGCCGTGCGGTACACGGCCTGCCCGTCCATCTCGAGGAACGGGTTGCCGCGGATCTGGCCATGGCTGATGCCGCCGTCGACGCGCAGGATATGCGACAGGCTGCCGTCGGCATGCAGATTGCTGCTCAGGATGCCGGGCTCCTCGGAGCGGCGCAGCACCACCGCGCCGGCACCGTCGCCGAACAGCACGCAGGTGCGCCGGTCGTTCCAGTCGAGCAGGCGCGAGAAAACCTCCGCGCCCACCACCAGCGCACAACGGTGCTGGCCGCTGGTGATGAACAGGTTGGCCGTGCTGAGCGCGTACATGAAACCGGTGCAAACCGCCTGCACATCGAAGGCCGCGCCCTGCTTCACACCCAGCTTGGCCTGCAACAGGCAGGCGGTGGACGGGAAGATCATGTCCGGGGTGGTGGTGGCGACGATGATCAGGTCGATGTCGTCCGCCGTCACGGACGCGGACTCCATCGCCCGCCGCGCCGCCTGCAGCGCGAGATCGCTGGTCATCTCGCCGTCGGCGGCGACATGGCGCGCCTCGATGCCGGTGCGCGACACGATCCACTCGTCGGTGGTGTCGATGCGCGCTTCGAGGTCGCGATTGGTGACGACACGTTCGGGCAGATAGCTGCCGGTGCCGAAAATTCTTGCGTAAGTCATAGGGCCGGGAGCTTAACCCACGACCCCGGCCATACGCTTTAGAATGGCTCGCCCGATCACATCACGATGCGGAGGAATTCATGATTACCATGTACCAGGCTTCGGTGCCGCCGCTGACGCGCGCGCTGACCAATCTGCGCGCCATCCTGAAAAAAGGCGCTGCCCACGCGGAAAGCCGCAAGTTCGAACCGGCGGTGTTGCTGGGAAGCCGCCTGGCGCCGGACATGTTTGCGCTGACGCGGCAGGTGCAGATCGCCGCCGACATGGCGAAGGGCTGCGCCGCGCGCCTGGCCGGGGTGGAGGCGCCGAAATACGAGGACAACGAGGCCACCTTCGCCGAACTCGACGCGCGCCTGGAAAAGACCCTGGCCTTCCTCAAGTCATTCAAGCCCGAGCAGATCGACGGCAGCGAGGAGCGCGCGATCACCCTGCCCACGCGCAACGGCACGCTGGAGTTCAAGGGCCAGGACTACCTGCTGTTCTTCGTGCTGCCCAACCTGCACTTCCACAGCACCACCGCCTACGACATCCTGCGCCACAACGGCGTGGAGCTGGGCAAGATGGACTACATCGGCCCGCCCTGATCGATTCAGCAGGGGAGCAGGTCGAGCAATTCCGCTTCGACCTGCTCCCCCGCGATACGCAGGCACGCTGCCGCCACCGGCAGACGGAAGCGGCGCGGCCCGGCACTGCCGGGATTGACGTACAACACGCCGTCGCGGCGCTCCTGCGCCGGCCGATGGGAATGGCCGCTGACCACCACCTGGAAACCGGCCGCCGCGGGATCGAGATCGATCTCGTTGCGATCGTGGATCACGTAGATCAACACCCTGCCCGCCTGCAGCACCTCGCTGGCCGCGATCCCGGCATATGCCGACCCCTTGTCGTTATTGCCGCGCACCGCGGTGACCGGTGCGATGCGCGCGAGCTGGTCGAGGATGGCCGGATCGCCGATGTCGCCCGCGTGCACGATGTAGTCGCTGCCGCGCAATGCCTGCATCGCCTCGGGGCGCAGCAGCCCGTGTGTGTCCGAGATCAGGCCGACGCGCAGCCCGGGCGACGTGGCGGCCATCAGAAATCGCTGCGCCGCCGCTTGCGGCCTCCCATCCACGGCAACACCAGGCCAAGCAGCATGCCGCCGGCCACCAGCGCGGCTCCAGTCACCAGCGTGTCGCGCCGCGCCCTCTCGGCGTCAAACTTTTGTTCGAGCGCGCTGACCTGCCGCTCACGTTCGGCGATAGCGCTGCGCAGCTTGTCGTTTTCGCTGGCCATCTCCAGCGCCGGCCGCGCCTGGGCCAGTTGCTGCTGCGCCTGCTGCAGATCGTGCTGCAGCGACTGCGCCTGCGCGTGCGCCTGGTCGAGCTGCTGGCGCTGCTGGGTGAGCTGGTCCCGCGCCGCCGGCTGCGACGACAGATAACGGGTCGCGATCCAGCCTTCGCGGCCGTCCGCGGTGCGGATGCGGGCAAAGCTGTCTGGGCCGAGCGATTCGAGCACGGCCACCGCGGTGCCGCTCCTGAGCGTGGCGACGGGCTCGGCGTCGTTGGTCGGACGCTGCCTGACGGTGACGTTGATCTCGTCCGAGATGTATCCCGGCCCGGCCGAGGCCGGCGCCGATAACAGCAGCGCGGCGGAAAACAGGACCAGGCCCGGCCATCCTCCCAGACCGGTTACGCCGCGCCACGCTCGTGGCCGAATCACCGGCCAGGACCGAACTGGTAGCGCAGACCAACCTCGTAACGTTGCTCGTCGCCGCCCTGGATCGCGCCCTGCAGATCCAGGTGGGGCGCCAGGGCGACCAGCGCGTTGAGCCGCACCGAGACCTGGTCGTCACTGAACAAATGGACGTAGCGCAGCTCGGGCGCAAGCTCGAGCGCGCTGTTCGCCTGCCAGCGCAGGCCGCCGCGGAAGCCAACGCCGGTGTCGCTATCGTCATGACGGTCCGCGTGCTCCAGGGTGGCGCCGCCAAAAAGGTCCAGCCCGCGCTGGATCGAAGCGTGGAAGATCGCTCCGACGTCGAACTGGTCGAGATTGTCGGTGCCCGTGTATTCGCCGACGAGGGCCAACGGCACGCTGTTCAGGTCGAAGGAACCGGCGATGCGGCCGCCGGCACCGCTGCGGCCGTAGTCGTGCCGGTCGATGAAACCGCCCTCGAGATACGTGTAGTCGGCCGCCGCGGCAACCGCGGGCAGCAGGCCGGCGGCCGCAAGCGCAGCCAATGACGCCTTCGTCTTCATGGTGGTGAAGCCTCCATTGCTTGGAATTTCTTGGATGCACGCGGCGGCAACGGCCACCCGTGAGCCCGCCGCCGGCCACCGCAAGGTTGACCGCGCGGCCGGCGTGGAGGTTCCGAGGATGGAGGCACGAAGCTGAACGGATTCTGAACGCGACCCGCCGGGATCCGGGTGCGGGCTTACTTTTCGAGCTGACGATAGCGCTCGTTGATGGTGCGGGTGAGCGCCAGCAGGTCGCTGGCCGAGTGACGGTAGGTCTGCGTCATCTCCTGGGTCGGGTTCAAGGGATTGTTGTCGAAGCCCGCGAACAGGCCGCCCAGAGCGGCCAGGTAGTTGTCGACAGCGCGTCCGCGGTTGTAGCGCGCCCAGTAGAGATTGATGTCGCGCTCGCATTCGAACTGCTGCATGCGCTGCCCGATGCTGGCCGCGGAGCATGTGGCCACCGCCTGGCTCAGGAGGTCGAGCTCCGCGTGCGTCGCTGCGCCAACGTCCTTTTGCACTTTTTTGAACAGCTCGGCATCGTTGAGCGTGGCCAGGGCATCCGCCGCCGCGGCGAAGCTCAGGCTCAGGCAAAGCGCGGCGCAGATGGTCTTCAATCCGGACATGACGGCTCCTGCGATGAACGTGGATGCCATAGCCTAACCCATGGCGCGGCGTCTACAGGCCCGCTCCTCGTTGCGGCCAGGGTGGTCGGTGGGCGAGAATATTGCGAGGCAAATGCCCCGTATCAACTTCCCGTCGATTCACCGATGTCTCGCTCCCTAGTCGTCCGTCGTTCCCCCATCCACGGCAATGGCGTCTTTGCGGCCAAGGACATTCCTGCCGGCAAGAGCCTGATCGAATACCGCGGCCGGCTGCTGCGCCACGCCGTGGCCGACCGCCGCTATTGCGACAACGTCGAGAGCGGGCACACCTTCCTGTTCGTGCTCAACGACCGCTACGTCATCGACGGCAGCGAGGGCGGCAATTCCGCGCGCTGGATCAACCACAGCTGCGCCCCGAACTGCGAGCCCGTGCTGCTGGAAAGCAAGGACGGCGATCCGGCCCGCGACCGGCTGTTCATCGAAACACTACGGCCGGTCAAGGCGGGCGAGGAACTGACCTACGACTACGGCATCGAGCTGGATGTGCGCCACACCGCGCGCCTGAAGCAGCTCTGGGCCTGCCGCTGCGGCGCACCGAACTGCAGCGGCACCCTGCTCAAGCCCAAGCGCGGCGGGCCGAAGTAGCTGCCACATCAGGACGCAGCTGCCCGCCGGCGGCGCGCTCGGCTTCCTGCACATGCTTGACGATGAGCTTGCCCAGGCGAGGCAGCAACGGCGCGGGCAGATCGTGTCCCATGCCGGAAATCACTTCGAGCACGGCGCCGCGGATGTGCCGGGCCAGCTCGTAAGCCGCGGCGACCGGGACCAGGGGGTCGGCCGCGCCATGGATCACCAGCACCGGCACCGCGATCCGCTTGAGCAGCGGCACGCGGCTGCGCGCCGCCATCACTGCCAGCGTCTGACGTGCCAGCCCGCGCGGATGCAGGCAGCGCGCGTGGTCGCGCTCCACCATGGCGCGCAGGGTCGCCTCGTCGGCACGGTAGGCAGGGCTGCCGATCAGCCGCCAAGTGTCCATGGAATGCCGCACCAGGCTCTCGCGGTCCAGGCGCTTGGGCCGCTGGGTCAGGCGCAGCCGGAGTTTGAGGCTGGGCTGCGGCAGGCGGCGGTTGCCGCTGGTGGTCATGATGGCGACGAAACTGCGCACCCGCGCCGGGTAGCGCGCGGCCAGGATCTGCCCGATCATGCCGCCCATGGACAGGCCGACGATGTGGGTCGAATCGATGCCGAGGGCGTCGAGCAGGCCGAGCGCGTCGGCGGCCATGTCGTCCAGGCTGTAGCCGGACTGCACCGGCAGCCGCAGCATGTAGCGCAGGCCGGCGCGCTTGAGGTCCGGCTTGCCGGCGCTTTCGATCTTGCTGGAAAGGCCAACGTCGCGGTTGTCGTAGCGGATCACGTAGAAACCGGCGGCGGCCAGCATTTCACACAGCGGCGCCGGCCACAGCACAAGCTGGGCGCCGAGCCCCATGATCAGCAGGATGGCGGGACGGGCGGGATCGCCGAAAGTTTCGTATTCGATCTGGATGCCGTTGGCGCGGGCCTGGGGCATGGGGATTCTCCTCGACCGGCGGAATCGTGGGTTGCCCGCCTTGCCCGGGATTGTTGCACAGCCCGGCACATCAACGGAACGCCGATATGCGAGCATGGCGCATGCGGCTGAACAAGTTCATCAGCGAAACCGGCGTCTGCTCGCGCCGCGAGGCCGACGCCTGGATCGAGCAGGGCCGCGTCAGCGTCAACGGCCAACTCGCCGGCCTGGGCACGCAGGTCGCCGCCGGCGACGACGTGCGGGTCGACGGCCGCCCGGTGGGGAGCAGGAAAAAAGGGGTCTATATCGCGCTCAACAAGCCGGTGGGGATCACCTGCACCACCGAGCGGCACGTACGCGGCAATATCGTCGACTTCGTCAACCATCCGCTGCGGATCTTCCCTATCGGCCGGCTCGACAAGGATTCCGAGGGCCTGATCCTGCTCACCAACGACGGCGACATCGTCAACGAGATCCTGCGGGTGGAGAACAACCACGAAAAGGAATACCTGGTGACGGTGGACAAGCCGCCGACCGCCGAATTCCTGGCCGGGATGGCGGCCGGAGTCCACCTGCCGGGGCTGGCGGTGACGACGCGGCCGTGCCGCACCGAGCGGCTCGGCGGCCATCGCTTCCGCATCGTGCTGACCCAGGGCCTGAACCGCCAGATCCGGCGCATGTGCGAAGCGTTTGGCTACGAGGTGCGACGGCTGCAGCGGGTGCGCGTGGTCAACATCCGGCTGGGCAGCCTCAAGCCGGGCGCCTGGCGCGAGCTCAGCGCCGACGAGCTGCGCGGGCTGCTGCCGGAGAGGGAGTGGTAGGCCAGCCGCGTCCCGGCGCGACAAACGCCAGGCGCAGTAGTTTTCGAGATGGGTTCTATTCGCAGCGGCGGGCGATGGTGCCCAGCAGACGCCCCAACGCCACCAGGTGACCACCCAGGATCGCCTTGCCGGTGGTCAGCAGGGCCGCCGAAATCTCGCGCTGTGGATCGGCCCAGCCCAGGATGTTGATGAAGCCGAGGTGGCCGAAAGCCTGCGCCGTATTCGGCCCATACAACCCGACCGGGGCGGCGCCCAGCATCATGCCCTCGCTGTAGCGCATCGGCACCATCAGCATGCGGTCCACCGACATGCGGCCACGCGGACGCACGGCACGCGCCACCGTCTCCGGCTTGAGGACGCGCTTGCCTTGCCACAGGCCGCCGTCGAGCAGCATCTGGAAGAAGCGCGACAGTTCGTCAGCCGTGGCGTAGATGTTGCCGGCGGGGATCACCGCGCTCATGAAGGTTTCGGAATTGGAGGCGGCGACCACCTCGTCGAACGGCGCCTGCAGGGCACGCTCGATCAGCCTGGAGATCGGAAAGCGCACCGGCGGGCCGGCGACGTAGTTGAGCGCCACCTCGCCGCGGTGCTCGGGCGGCAGGCCGTAGGTGAAATGGCGCATGCCCAGCGGCCGGCGGATGTGGCGGTCGAGGTAGTCGCGGATGGATGCCCCGGTGACGCGCTGCAGGATCTCGGCCAGCACGAAGCCGCCGGTGATGGCGTGATAAGCCAGCTGCCGGCTGTGGGTCTGCGGTGCGTGGCAGATCAGGTCGATGACCCGGTCCCAATCGTTCAGCAACTCGATCTTGCGTTGCGCCTTGGGCAGGCCGATGGTGGGAAAGCCGCCGCGGTGCGACAGGGTGTCCGACACGGTGATGTCGGCCTTGCCGTGGCGGGCGAATTCCGGGATGTAGTGGCTGACCCGCTGGTCGAGGTCGACGCCGCCTTCCTCCGCCAGCTTGTGGATCAGGATGGCCGTCACCGCCTTGGACGCGGAGAACAGGCAGATAGGCAGGCTCGGGGTCAGCAGCACCTTGCGGGCGCCGGGCGGATCCAGCGGGCCGCCGCCGCGCACGCAGCCGATGCTACGGTCGAAGATCACGCGGCCGCGGCGGCGCAGGCAGAACCCCAGCCCCGGATAAGCCCCGGAGCTGTACAGTTCCTTCACCCCGTCCCAGATCTCGTGCGCGTCTTCCGCCGCCAGTCCCGCCCTGGGCGGAAAGGTCTCGACATCGTGGTCGATCGTGATCAGCGCGCGCAGGTCACGCGCATGCACCTGGCTGCGCCGCTGGAACACCGGCATGACGAATCGAGCCTTGACCCTGCCGCGCGCCGGTCGGTACGGCTCAGACGGTCTGCAGGCGCAGCAGCCGCACCCGGCGGCGCTGCAGGCGCAACGACTCTTCCAGGGCCCGGAAGCGACGCCGCGCTTCGCTGTTTTCCCACTGGCCGGCGATCTGCTTGCGCGCCGCGTCGATGCGCTCGGCCTGCAGGTGCTTCCACTCGTTGAGCGTGACGTAGAACGCTTCCAACTCGTGTTCCAGCAGCTTCTGCAGCACCGCCAGGCGACCGGAGTGCGCGCAGGCCTTGAGACGGGCCTGGGTCTTCTCGAACTGCCGCTGCAGCATGGCGCGCTGGATCTTGAATTCGGGCGTGCGCTTGAGGCCGCGGGTGACGCCGACCGCGGACCAGCCGGCGATCCACCACTTGGTCGGATCGAACTGCCACCAGCGCACACCGTTGCGGTAGTCCCACTGGAACAGGTGGTGGAAGTTGTGATAGCCCTCGCCGTAGGTGAGCAGCGCGATCAGGTCATTGTCGCGCGCGGTATTTTCCGCGGTGTAGGGACGCCGGCCCCAGTAGTGGGCCAGGGAGTTGATGAAGAAGGTCAGATGGTGATTCACCACCAGCCGCAGCAGCCCGCCCAGCAGGAGGAAGCCCCAGGGATCGCCGTACAGGGCGCCCACCAGCAGCGGAAAACCGAAGTTCATGCCCAGGGCCACCGCCAGGTAGTACCGGTGCTGGAACACTACGATGGGATCGCGCTCCAGGTCCTGGGCGTTGGAAAAATCGAGCTTGGCGCTCGGATAGTTGCGCAGCATCCAGCCCATGTGGGCGAACCAGAAGCCGCGGTTGATCGAGTAGGGGTCGTGGTCCACGTCGTCCACGTTCTTGTGATGCACGCGGTGCATCGAGCCCCAGATCAGGATGCTGTTCTGGAACGCCATGGCGCCGAACAGCATGTAGAACACCCGCAGCGACCAATGCGCCTCGTACGCACGGTGCGACCACAGGCGATGGTAGCCGGCGGTGATGGACAAACCGGCGGCGAACATGCAGAAGGCGAAGAAGCTCCAGGCGCCGGCACCGAGATGGTGCGCCCAGGCGTACCAGGGGAACACCGTCAGCGTGGCCGCGGTCGAAACGGCAAACAGGATGATTGCGGGCGTATTGAGGGGGGCCCGGGCGGGCTCCACGGCGGGTTCGGTCATGAACGTACTCGGCGGTTCCATGACCGCGTGGGTATTGGGCTATGCCTATATTGGAGCACGCGCGCAGGGCCTGCGCCAATGGCAAAAACGGTCACACAGCCGCCGGCAACCGCCGGCGGTCGGCGCAAGCTCAGCCGTTTCCCTGGCCGAGGGATCCAAAAAAAGAGAAAACCGCGGGGATCAGCCGCGGTTTTTATAAGGCGGTGCTGCTTGGGTTTTAGAGCGGGCGAATCTGGGTTGCCTGCATGCCCTTCGGGCCGCGCTGAGCCTTGTACTCCACGCGCTGACCTTCCTTGAGGGTCTTGAAACCCGTGCCCTGGATCTCCTTGAAGTGGGCGAAGAGGTCCTCACCACCGTCCGACGGCGTGATAAAGCCGAAGCCTTTCGCGTCGTTGAACCACTTCACGGTACCAGTTGATGTATCTGCCATACGACATTCCTTTAACGATAAAACAATGATAGACGGGTGTTACCCCGGGATTGCAAGCGATCAAGGAGGTGCCGGGAGACATTACAAAGCGCCGCTTCGGAAAGCGGGTAAAGGACCGCGGTACGGACTGCTTGAAACGACTGCGATGCGAACTCTACCCCGTTCCGGGGCCGCTGTCGAATCATTTTTGTGAACTGGATCAACGCCCGCGACCGCGCCAGCGGCCGAATTCCGCCGAGTCCGCGGACTGGCTGGTACCGGCCCTGGACAGCGGCCATGGCATCTATCGGGGCCGGACGCGGCCGGCGCGGCACCGCCACCCATCGGTTGGACGTGCCCATTCGCGCATCCAGCCTCCCCCGGTCACGGCTCGCAGGACTAGAGTCTGAACCCTGACCGCACTGCACGAATCGACAAGGACGCGTGCGCCGGAGTAAGGACCACTCGCGTTCGTTCAGCGTCGGAGCTTGAGTCTCCGCAAGGTCTGGGGCCTGTTTCCCGGCGACGGGCACCAATTTTTTCCCACCATGCTTTCCACCGCTGCGTTTTCCACCGCTGCGGCGGTTTCCGATTTTGTGTCGTGCAAGGCGCGAGCGGCGCGCTGTGCTCATTGCACATAAGCGACGAGCACCCTGGCCAAGCCAGATATTCATGCTGTCCCGCTCATGGTCGCTCCTGCAGGAGACGGAGCGGAAGCGCTCCGCTTGCGGCCATAATGCAGCCGGAAACCACGACGGGGAAAAGCCGTGAACGACGAATCACAGATACCCGCCATCGAGGCGCCGCCGCTGCGGCTGCTGGCGCTGGAGACGCGCGTGCTGGCGGAGATGCCCTGGTTCATGCTGCGCGGCACCGACATCGCCGATCTGCCGCGCGGGCGCGGGCAGCCGGTGATGATCGTGCCCGGCTTCGGCGCCGGCGACGTGGCGACGCTGCCGCTGCGGCGCGCGCTGAGCAAGCTCGGACACGCCGCGTACGGCTGGGAGCAGGGCACCAACCTCGGCATGCGTCCGGCGGTGAAGAACGCGCTCGGCCTGCGTCTGCAGAAGCTGAGCGCGGAACACGGCGGAGCGCCGGTCAGCCTGATCGGCTGGAGCCTCGGTGGAGTGTTCGTGCGCGAAATGGCGCGGCACCAGCCGGCGCTGGTACGGCGCGTGCTCACGCTGGGTAGCCCGATCAGCGGGCGTCCGGACGCCAACAACATGCTGGCTCTGTTCCGTCTCGCCAACCGCGGCAAGCCGGTGAACGTCGACTGGGAGGGATTCCGCAAGCGCATGTCGCCACCGCCGGTTCCCTGCACGGCGATCTACTCCAAGAGCGACGGCATCGTCGCCTGGCGTTGCTGTCTGGAAAGCGCCGCACCCAACACGGAGTGCGTGGAAGTGCGCGGAAGTCACTTCGGACTGGTGGTCAACCGGCAGGTGCTGCGCGTGATCGCCGAACGCCTGGCTTGACGGAAACGCCGCGCGGCGCGCACGCGACGCTTTGCATAATCCGCAAAAAACCCTTTATCCAATTGATGTTTCGAAGACTCGCATCACGATGCGGGGAAAATTTCGCGTGCCTGAAAAAATATCAGCATCGAAGCCTTGACAGTTTTTCCTTTACTAGATCTTGTGTTTTTTCTCAAGCTTTGCCACTATGGGTCGTGGCCGCACGACTGTCAGCGATGGGCGCAGACAGCACCGGTCATATTTTGAAGTTGGGAGGTTCCCATGCCCGCTGCGAAGAAGGCTGTAAAAAAGAAGGCCGTTGCCAAGAAAAAGGCTCCGGCGAAAAAGGCTGCCGCCAAGAAAAAGAAGAAGTAAATCGGCGTTGCCCCGATCTTAGGCTCGGCGCTCCAGACGCCGAGCCTTTTTTATTGCCCGCGGGCTTTCGCCAGGGAACCCCTTCAGAGGTCCCTAACTCCTGCACCGCTTCGTCACCGCTCACGCCGCGCGCGTATATGATGGAGCCCCGCTCCACCCGCCCCGGCTCATGCAACGCGAACGCTTCGTCCCCGTCGTAGCCAACTCCGATCTGTTCACCTGGATGCTCGCCGGCGCCGCGCTGATGCTGGTGCTGTGGCTGAAGCTGCTGGCGGCCCTGCTGGCCGGACTGCTGGTGTACGAGCTGGCGCACCTGCTGGGCGACCGTCTCAAGCTGGGCTCGATCGGCCGCAACAACGCCAGGCTGATGGCGGTGGCGCTGCTCACCACCGCCGTGGTGGTGCTGCTGACGCTGGGGATCGTGGGGCTCGCCTCGGCGCTGCGCCACGGCAGCGACAGCCTGCCGGCGCTGCTGCAAAAGCTGGCGGAAATCATCGACAGCTCACGCCAGCAGTTGCCGCAAGGAATGAACGATTACCTGCCGGCGGACGCCGACGAGCTGCGCGACAAGCTCGCCGCCTGGCTGCGCCTGCACTCGGGCGAACTGGGCGGCGCCGGCGTCATCGCGGGGCGCGTGTTCGCCCACATCCTGATCGGCATGGTGATCGGCGCCCTGCTCGCGCTGCACGAACCCGCCGGGCAGCAACCGCGGCGGCCGCTGTCGGCCGCCATCGCCACGCATGTGGCGCGGCTGGGCCTGGCGTTCCGTCGCGTGGTGTTCGCCCAGACCTGGATCGCCGCCATCAACGCCGGCGTCACCGCGCTCTACCTGTTCGTCGCCCTGCCCGTGTTCGGCGTGCACCTGCCGCTGACCAAGACCCTGCTCGCCCTGACCTTCGTCGCCGGCCTGATCCCGATCATCGGCAACCTGGTCTCGAATGCCGCGATCGTGGTGGTGAGCGTGAGCGCTTCGCTGCACGTGGCGGTGGCCTCGCTGGTGTTCCTGATCGCGGTGCACAAGCTGCAGTACTTCCTCAACGCCCGCATCATCGGCACCCAGATCCGCGCCGCCGCCTGGGAGCTGCTGCTGGTGATGCTGGCGATGGAGGCCGCCTTCGGCGTGGCCGGCGTCATCGCCGCACCGATTTATTACGCCTATTTCAAGGAAGAGCTGGCCAGCAAGGGCCTGGTCTGAATCCCATGACGGTATCCCCGGTTGCGGACGACATGCCGCAGGTACACGACTTCGCCGCGCAACTGATGCGGCAACTGCTGTCGGATCTCGACGGCATCCTGCTCGACGGCGAACATGCGGTCTTGCACGCCCTGCCGTTCCTGACCGCCGCCGCGGCGCAGGGCCGCCCGCGCGGCGCCGTGCTGCTGCTGTTGGCGCGCGCCGCTGCGGAGGCTTATCCCGCGCTGCTGCCGGAAGAGGACGCGGCACCGTCCGGAGTGGTTGCCGGCGAAGTGCTGGCGCAACTGGCCGGCGTCGCACCCGCGCAACTGCCGGCGCTATCCCAGGCCGCGCATTCGATCGAGCGGGTGGTGGCCATCGCCGAACCCGAGTCGCCGCAGCCGCAGCAGACCCTGGTGTCGGCCATCCTGCGCCTGTACCAGGGACTGCGCGACGAGGACGAGACCCTGGCCGGGCACGGCCTGGTCGAACTGCGCTCACGGCTGGTCCATCTCGACGCGACGGCGCAGCTGATCGAAGGCGGACGGGGCGACGCGCCGCCGTTGCGGACCATCCGCCCGGACCGCTTCCATGACTACTTCATGCGCTTCACCAGCCTGGCGCAGAGCCAGGACAGCGCCGGTGCCGAGCAGGCGGTGGCCGCTCTCGGCCGCGACGGGCGCATCACCGCGCTGATCACCACGGACGCGCCGCATCCGGTGCTCGCCGCGGCGCAACAGGTGCACCAGGCGGTGGCGGGCGACGAAGTCACCAAGGACCATGTGCTCGCGCGTATCCGCGCACTGCTCGAATTTCTCGCCGCCCTGCGTCGAACGCCGCAGCCGCTGCTGGGCGATCCGGCGCTGGAGCCCGGCGTGCAGCTGAGCCTGACCGTCGCCGCTGCCACCGCGCCGCTGCAACAGGACACCGGGTTCGAACCGGGCGTGCTGGGACAGATCGCGCGCTACAACCAGCGCCTGCTGAACGTCGATCGCAGGAACCCCGCGAGCACACACTGAAACCAGGTGCCGGGTGGCGGCACTCGCCGATTGATGCGCCGCCGCAAATCCACCCGGCGGCGGGCACATTCACCGCTGCGATCAGCTTCCCGCCGCGTCCGGTGCCGGCTGCCGCTCGGCGGCGGCATGCCGGGCGGCTCTTGCGCCACACCGGTCGCAGTGGTAACTAGGTCGTCCGGCCGTATCCCGAGGGGGCCGGTTTGCACGCCGGAGGATCAAGGATGAGCGCCAAGACAGCCCTGGTGGTCGACGACTCCAAGTCCGCGCGTTTCGCCATGCGCAAGTTCCTGGAGGGGTTCGGCTACCAGGTCGACACCGCTGAAAGCGCCGAGGGCGCCTACGCCTGCCTGCGCGACAAGGTGCCCGACGTGATGTTCGTGGATCACATCATGCCCGGCACGGATGGCTTCACCGCGATCAGGGCGATCAAGCACAACGCCCATACCGCCACGCTGCCGGTGGTGCTGTGCTCCTCCAACGAAGGCGAGGAGTTCCTGCGCCAGGCGCGCGCCTGCGGCGCCATCGACGTGCTGCAGAAGCCGCCGAGCAAGGACCAGTTGCGCTCGGTGCTGGATCATTTGAAGGAGCATCGGGAGGTGCCGGCGGCGGCCGCGGTATCCGCGCCGGTGACGGCGCCTGCGGATGCGGCGGCGGATCCGGCCGCGGCGGCACACCCGCATGAAGCTGCGCCGATCGTGGTGACGCGCACGCCGGCCCGCGACGAGACGCCGCCACGCCTGGACGCACTGCGCGAGGAGATGGAGGCGCGCCTGCGCAAGATCACCCAGGACCTGTTCCGGGACATGGCCGAGATCAAGGCACAGCTGGCGCATACCGACGCTGCGGCGCACACGCCGCGCGACGACGAGCACCTGCGCGGCCTGGTGCTGCGGGTGGTGGAGCCGCAGATCGACGCGCTGACGCGCAACGTCGAGGGGCTGCTGACCGGGCTGCGCGGTGAGGTCGACGAGTTGCTGGCAACCCACGACCGCAGCATGGACCGTCTGCGCCAGGAGATGCTCGACGAGGTGCGCAGGGCCACCGCCCATACCGCGCAACGCGTGTCCGAGCAGATCGCCGAGGCGCTGCTGCGCGGGCTCAGGCCGGCCGAGGCGGCTTCAGGATTTGATCACACCCCATAGCAGCGCCGCCCAGCCCGCCAGGAACAGGATGCCACCGAAGGGTGTAACCAGGCCGACTCCGCGCACACCGGTCAAGGCGAGGACGTAAAGGCTGCCGGAGAAGAGGAGGATGCCGGCAGCGAAACACCAACCCGCCGCCGACACGGCCGGCATCGGCCGCACGATCCCGAGCACACCTACGGCGAGCAGCGCCAGCGCATGGTAGAATTGATACTCGACGCCGGTGCGGTAGGCCGCCAGCAGATCCGGCGCCAGCCGGTCGCGCAGGGCATGCGCGCCGAAAGCGCCGAAGGCGACGGCGAACAGGCCGTAGCCCGCGCCCCACGCCAGGAACAGGCGGGCGCCGCTCACTCCTGCACTACCTCGAACACGATCCCGGCGCGTTGCAGCCGCGCGATCAGGGCAGCGCCCATGGCAACCGCGGTGGTGAGCTGGCCGCCTTCGGCGGGCAGCTCGTCGTGCGCCAGGCAAAGGCCCGACTCGGCCAGCATCTTCGCGGTCTCACCGTAACCGGGGTCACCGCCCTTGACCTCGGTGACCACGCTGCGCCCGCCACCCTCGCCGCGGAAGCGCACCCGGAACCAGCCCTTGGCACGCTGCTGCGCCGTCGGCCCCTCGCCGGAGGACTTCTGCGCCAGCAACCAGCGACGTGTTGGCCCCAGCTGCGCCAGGGCGAACACGGCGCCGACGCCGCCGAGCAGGCCGGCCACGCTGCCGAGCCGCTTCACCTGTAGATAGTGGCCGTAGCTGAAATCCGGACCGTAGCGGTCCAGCGCGGCGGCCGAACGGCGCACCACCTGCGGATCGATGCTCGGGAACGGCACCACCCAGCTGCGCAACGCCTTGTCGAAATGGATGGCGAGCGGCGTGGAGCCGATCCGGCGCCCCGCCGGACGCGGCTCCTGACCGCGGCGCAGCTTCGCCACCTTGGCGTACTTGCGCAGCCGCGCGAAGGCGTTGACGGCGGAGTGATAGGTGCCGGCGGAGAACTGGCCGCCGGCGCGCACGTAGCCCTCCACCCGCAGCGGCACGCCCTGCGGCAGCTGCTGCACCGTGAAATACGCACCCAGATCGTGCGGAATGGAGTCGAAGCCGCAGCAGTGGACGATCTTCGCACCCGATCGCCGCGCCTGCTCGTGGTAGCGCAGCCACATCAGGTCGACGAATTCCGGCTCGCCGGTGAGGTCGACGTAGTGGGTTCCGGCCTCGGCGCAAGCCGCCACCAGGGGTTCGCCGTAGAGGATATAGGGACCGACGGTGGTGATGACCACCTGCGTCGACCGCGCCAGTGAGCCCAACGCCGCGGCGTCGCCGACGTCGGCCTCGATCAGGTCGAGGCCGGCGCAGGCCGGATTGAGTTCCGCCAGGCGCTCGCGCACGACCTCCAGCTTGGCGCGGTTGCGCCCCGCCAGCGCCCAGCGCGTCTGCGGCGGCGCGTGCTGTGCCAGGTACTCCGCGGTGAGCCCGCCGGTATAGCCGGTGGCGCCGAACAGGACCAAGTGATACTTGCGTTGCGTGGCCATGCGTACTCCGTCAGCAAGAGGATCGGACCAGGCGATTTCAACCCATCAACCGTGACCGGTGTGCAACCGTCCAACGGGATGTGAACGTATAACCACCGCCATGTACTGTGTCATTGACGGAACGGCCAGCTTGCGGGGCCGGCCGGTCAGCCCCAGGTTACTTAAACCAGGCCGTCGCGTTGCACCAAGGCGAGGATCCTGCGCACCGCCTCGTCGATCGACAGCTTGCTGGTGTCGATACCGATCTCCGGCTGTTCGGGGGCCTCGAACGGGTCGTCGACGCCGGTGAAGCCCTTGATCTCGCCGCGGCGTGCCTTCTTGTAGAGCCCCTTGGGGTCGCGGCTTTCGCACACCGCCAGCGGCGTGGAGACGTAGATCTCGTAGAAGCCGCCGTACTGCGACACGCGCGCCCGCACTTCGGCGCGGGCGCTGCGGAACGGCGCGATGGCGGCACAGATGCAGATGCCGCCGTGCTTGGTCACTTCGCCGGCGACATAGCCGATGCGCCGGATGTTGAGCTCGCGGTCGGCACGCGAAAAGGTGAGCCCGCTGGACAGCATTTCACGCACGATGTCGCCGTCGAGGATAGTCACCGGGCGGCGGTACTGCTCCTGGATGGCGTGCGACAGGCTCTGCGAAAGCGTGGACTTGCCGGCCCCCGAAAGACCGGTCATGAACAAGGTAAACCCGCGGACCGGGACGGCGGCACTCATGGCAAGACTCTCCCTCCGACAAGATGGTTGACTCTTATGACGTCGTTTCCGGCCTGTTCGGACCAGCAGCCCGCTGGACCGCACCATTCGGGCACGATTGCGGCTATTGTAGCGGGCGCCGCTCCGGCCCACGCCGCTCCGCGTGCCGATGCGGAACCCCGCCAAATGCGGGGGTGTCAATAAACTTTGGACATCAACCAGTCAAACGGCATTCCAACATGCGTCTGATCTCACTTGTGGGTCCGCTGTCCGCCCTGCTGATCCTGCTCGCTCCCCCGGCACCGGCTGCGCCGGTGCGCACGGAGCACGTCGAAGCGGAGCTGATCGCCGAGAACCAGAGCCTGCGCGCCGGCGGCGACAACTGGCTGGCGCTGCGCATCGTTCCCGACGAAGGCTGGCACGTGTACTGGCGCAACCCCGGCGATTCCGGCCTGGCGACCAGCCTGTCGTGGACCCTGCCGGCGGGCGTCAGCGCCGGCGAACTGCAGTGGCCATACCCGCATCGCAGCACCCTCGGCGACATCGCCAACTACGGCTACGACAAGGAGACCCTGCTGCCGGTGGCGCTGCAACTGCCCGCCGACTGGGCGGGCGGCCCCACCCTGCCGTTGCACGCCAAGGCCAAATGGCTGGTGTGCAAGGACATCTGCATCCCCGGCAGCGCCGATCTCGCCCTCGAGCTGCCGGTGGTCCCGGCCGGCGCGCCGATTGCGGCCGACCCGCGCTGGCGCGACGCCTTCAGCTCGGCCCGCACCGAGCTGCCGCAGCCCGCCCCGGCCGACTGGAAGGTGCAGTTCGCCGTCCATGGCGGCGCCGGCGAAGGCGATTTCTCGCTGGCGGTGAAAGGCGTGCGGCTGTCCGCCGGCGGGGTGATCGAGTTCTTCCCCTACGCCAGCGACCTGGTGAAGCATTCCGCCCCGCAGCGCATCGCCAACAGCGCGGAGCATGGCCTGCGCATCTCGCAGAAGCTGGGTGAATACTTCGCAAGAGTGCCGGCGCAGGTCGACGGCGTACTGGTGGTGCACGACGGCAGCGCGGTGAAGGCCTGGGAGATCCATGCGCAGCCGGGTGCCGTGGCAGCGGTGCCGCAGGCCGCGGCGGGCGCTTCCACGCAAGCCGGCGCCGCCGCAAACGGAGCGCCGGTGAGCCTGCTGCTGGCCCTGCTGTCGGCGCTGCTCGGCGGCCTGATCCTGAACCTGATGCCCTGCGTGTTCCCGGTGCTGTCGATCAAGGCCATCAGCCTGATCGAGGCGCGCGGCAAGGTGGCGCGCCATCAGCGCGCCCACGCCGTGATCTACACGCTGGGCGTGCTCACCACCTTCGGCGGCCTGGCCGGGCTGCTGCTGGCGCTGCGCGGCAGCGGGGCCGCTGTGGGCTGGGGCTTCCAGCTGCAGCAGCCGGTATTCGTCACGCTGCTCGCCTACCTGTTCTTCGCCATGGGCCTGTCGATGTCCGGGCTGGTGCAGT
Source organism: Nevskia sp. (assembly GCA_031291075.1). Classification (GTDB taxonomy): domain Bacteria; phylum Pseudomonadota; class Gammaproteobacteria; order Nevskiales; family Nevskiaceae; genus Nevskia. The sequence continues at coordinate 53,124 of JARLJS010000210.1, forward strand.
TCGGCACGCGCTTCATGGGCGTGGGCCAGGGCCTGGCCGCGGACGAGGGCTACCGCGGCTCGTTCTTCACCGGCGTGCTCGCCGTGGTGGTCGCCAGCCCGTGCGCGGCCCCGTTCATGGGCACCGCGCTGGGGTACGCGCTGAGCCAGCCGCCCGTCATCGCCATCGCGGTGTTCGTGGCACTGGGCCTGGGCCTGGCCCTGCCGTTCCTGCTGATCGGTTTTTTCCCCCGCCTCGGCGCGCTGTTGCCAAGGCCCGGCGCCTGGATGGAAACCTTCAAGCAGGTGATGGCCTTTCCGCTGTATTTCAGCGTGGTCTGGCTGGTATGGGTGCTGGGCGGCATCACCGACCGCAACGGCATGGCCATCGCCCTGCTCGGACTGACTCTGCTGGCCTTTGCGCTGTGGCTGTGGAACCACCCGAGCCGCGTCGCCCAGACCTTCAAGCTGGCCGCGATGCTGGGCGCGCTGGCGCTGCTCGCCTCACCGCAGATCCGCACCATTCCCGAAGCCGGCGGCAACGGATCCGCCCAGGCATCCGCCCGGCCCTATGAACCCTGGAGCGAACCGCGCGTGACGGAGCTGCGCGGCCAGGGCCGCACGGTGTTCGTCGATTTCACCGCCGACTGGTGCATCACCTGCAAGGTCAACGAGCGGGTGGCGCTCAAATCCGGCACGGTGCAAAAAGCGTTCGGCGAGCAGCAGGTCGCCTGGCTGCAGGGGGACTGGACCCGCGCCGATCCGGCCATCACCGAACTGCTGGCGCACTACGGCCGCTCCGGCGTGCCGCTGTACCTGCTCTACATCAAGGGCGGCGAGCCGAAAGTGCTGCCGCAGATCCTGACGCCGGCCATCGTGCTGAATTACCTCGGCGGAGGTTCGTGACCCCGCTCCCTGTCGGTGATCTCGTCGGCGCCGGGGACGAGGCACTGGCGGGCAACCCGGTGAGCAAGCCGCTGACGCAGCCCTACGGTCGTTCCGTCAAGTATCAGTGAGCGGCGGCAGGCCCTGGAGCGGCCGGCCGGTCCGCGGCCGCTGAGGGGCGCGCGGCGGGTTGCGGCTTGGTCGGCTGCTGCGCCGCGATGGTACCGATCGCCGCGGCCACCATCTTCTGTAGCGCCTCCTGCACGGGAGTGTTCTGGAAATAGCCGACCAGCCCCTTGGGCAGCGGGATGTAGCCGAAGTTGCCGCCGGCCAGCCCCTGCAGGTTGACGCCGTACTTGGTGTTCTTGCCCTCCACCGCGGTGGAGGCGACGATGCGTCCGCTGGCGACATCGATGATGCGCAGGTCCATCGCCACGTAGCCGCGCTTGAAGCTCAGGTTGAACAGGGCGGCGCCGTTGCGGTAGTCGGTGCCCAGCGGCACCGGGATGGGGATAGCGAAGCCGCTCGACCCGGCGCCGGCGTCGAACGCGGTCACGGCGCCCACCACCAACAGTTCCGCGCCTTCGAGCTGCCCTGGCGGAATACGGGTGGCGTCTCCGGCGCGGGCCGAGGCGGAGAATTCCTGCTCCAGCATCGCCTCGTTCAGCGCATCGCGTTCCAGCACGATGAACTGGCCGCTGTTGAACAGCTCCGTCACCAGCATGTCGCGGATGCCCTGGGTCAGGGCATTGGGGGTGAGCTGCTGGTCCTTGGGCTTGCCAGCATTGAGCAGCGCGATCTGCTTGGCGATCGATTGCTCGGAGCTGGGATCGGTCTTGTCGAGGATGCCGCCCACGGCAACGCGGTACTTGGGCCCGTTGGCGGACTCCGCCTGCGCCTGCGCGATGGTCTGGCCGCCGCCCCTCGTCACGGTGGCGCCGCCGGCGCACGCCGCCAGCAGCAACGCCAGGCCGAACGCCGCCAGCGCACGCATGTCCGCCCGGCCCTGACGCTTCGCGTCAGAGTTTGGTGGCCGCGATATGGTTGACCGCCGCCTCGATGCAGTTGCGGATCGCCTGCTCCATCGGCGTGCGGCTGTACGCGCCCAGGCCGATCGGCAGGTCGCCGGTGGCGAAGATCAGGCCCACGCTGTTACTGGCGGAGGTGCCGTCGACGGTGGTGGCGTTGACCACGCGCCCGGTGGCGGCGTCGATGATGCGGATGTTGATGCTGACGCAGGCCTGGTTGCCGGAGACGATGATCAGCGAGCCGCCCTTGCAGGATGGTTCGAAGGCGGTGATGGTGCCACGTATCAACAGCTGCGCGCCTTCGAGCTGACCGATCGGGGCCGCGGTGTCCTTCTTGAAACGGTTGCTGTTGGACAGGTCCTGCTCGCGCGTCACCTCGTCCAGGTGCTGCCGCTCCAGCACGATGAAGCGGCCGGAGTTGAACAGCGCATTGGACAGCATGTCGGCCATGCCCTCGCCGATGTCGCCGCGCTTGGCGGCCTGGTAGTCGAAGGCGCTGACCGCCACGCGGTACTGCGTCCCGTTGTAGGGCACCTGCTGCGCCTGGTTGATGGTGGGGCCGCCGGAGCTGACCACCGTGGCGGTGCTGGTGCAGGCGGCGGCCAGCAGCGTGGCGCAGAGGACGGTCAGGATGGAACGGGCGGTACGCATGGGCGGCTCCTGTACTGGGCGGCGATCGACGGCTGCATAGCTTACTAGGGCCGGGTAACAAATACTCTGGCGCTGCGTCAGAATGAAGCCCGGCAGATCCCGGAGTTGCCGTCATGACCAGTCCGGCTCAGGACCCGAGCCGCATCCGTTTCGCCCTGCACGGCGGGGCCGGCGACCCGCCGCCGGGAAACGGCGCCCAGCCGGAACGGCGCGACGCCCTGCGCCGCATCGCGACGGAGGCGCTGGCCCTGCTGCGTGGTGGCGCCTCTGCGCTCGACGCGGCAACGCGAGCGGTGGAACTGCTGGAGGACTGTCCGCTGTTCAACGCGGGCGTCGGCGCGGTGCTGAACCGCGACGGCCAGGTCGAGCTCGACGCCGCGGTGATGGACGGCGCCGACCGCCGCTGCGGCGCGGTGACCTGCGTCAGCCGGGTGCGCAGCCCGGTGCGCCTGGCCCGCGCCGTGATGGAGCGCACGCCGCACGTGTTCTTCGGCGGCGGCGGCGCCGAGCGCCTGGCCGCGGAGCTGGGCCTGGAGCGGGTGGAGCCGGGCTTCTTCGTCACCGAGGAGCGCCTGCAGCAACTGCGCGCGGCGCAGCGCAGCGGCGCCATCACCCTCGACCACGACGACCACGCGCCCTGCGACGACGACGCGCCCTTCGGCACCGTCGGCGCGGTGGCGCGCGATGCCTGGGCACATCTCGCCGCCGCCACCTCCACCGGCGGCCTGACCAACAAACTGCCCGGCCGGGTCGGCGACACGCCGGTGATCGGTGCCGGCACCTTCGCCGACGACCACAGCGCCGCGGTGTCCTGCACCGGCACCGGTGAGGCCTTCATCCGCAGCGGCTTCGGCCATGCGCTGCATGCCCGCATCGCCTGGTGCGGCTGGGATCTGGAACGCGCCTGCGCCGAGGCGCTGGAAGCAGTGGCGCACTATCACGGCCGCGGCGGCTGCATCGCGGTCGACCATCGCGGCAAGGTCGCGCTGCCGTTCAGCTCGCGCAGCATGTACCGGGCCTGGGTCGAAGCCGACGGCGTGGTGCGGGTCGCGATCGGTCCTGGCGGGGACGGCGGCTAGCCGCTGCCGCGCCCCCACGCCCTCAAGCGACGATGGGCAGCGCGTACAAAGGCACCGTCTCGGCAAAGCCCTTCACCGCGATCGGCGCACGCGATTCGAGCTCGACCCCGGCGGCCAGCTCGCGGGTGCGGCCGTCGACCAGGATCTCGCCGTCGGCCGCCTGCTCGCACAGGCGCGAAGCGAGGTTCACCGCCGGCCCCACCGCAGTGTATTCCAGGCGCGAGGCGGAGCCGATGACGCCGACGGTGACGAAGCCGGTGGCGACGCCGATGCCGAGGCCCAGGCGGTGCTCCTCGCTGCTCCACCGGCGGGTCACGGCGCCCGCAACCTCGCGCACGCCACGCGCGATGGCGAGTCCGACCGCGGCGTGGTTGGACATCGGGATTGGCGCACCCACCAGGATCAAAATGCCGTCGCCGGCGAAATCCTTGATAGTGCCGCCATAAGCGGCGACGACCTCGCCCACCGCGTCGTAGTAGTCCTGCAGCACCCGGATCACGCGCGAGGACGGGTGCGCCTGGGCGTAGGCGGTGAAGCCGCGCACGTCGCTGACCACCGCGGTGATCTCCAGGTAGTTCTGCTGCATGGCGCCGGACAAGCCGCGCTCGCGCACCAGCGACGCCACCTGCGCCGACAGGAAACGCGACAGGAACTGGCCGCGCTGGCCCTGCAGCACGTGGTATTGCACGCCGCCGATGAGCACCACCATCTCGCCGATCAGCACGCTGATCGAAGCCCACTCCAGGCGCAGCACGATCCCCGCGATCAGGAACGGCGCCGACAGGCCCAGGGCCAGGATGCGCACGCGCTCCGACCGTTCCGGGCGGCGCTGCAGCAACAGCGCTCCCGACAGCAGCCCGGTGCCGGCGGCGAACAGGATCGGCGTGGCGAACAGCCAGAAGCCGCCGCGCCTCAAGGCGCCCGGATTGCTGGCGGCAAACAGGAAGTCGTGCGAGCGCGTCTGCGGATAGAGCATCGACAGCGCCAGGTAACCCAGCGCCGCAATCTGGCCAAGACGCAGCATGTGATCGCCGAAGCGCACCTCGAGCTCCCCCGCCGGCACGGTGCGCCGCACCCGCAGCAGCCACTCGAGGACGGCGATCAGCGCCCCCGCCTCGGGTAACGCCATCCAGCCCGGCATCACCCCGCCCTGGGTGCGGTACAGGAAGCTGACGTTGAGACCGATGGCGCAGCCGATGAAGGCCAACGAGCAGGCCAGGGCCCGCGAGGTGGGTGAGCGGTAGTCGGCCGAGATGAACGCCAGCGCCATCCCGAGCGCGACAAGGGCGACCATCACGCTGGGGATCAGAGGCGCCATGTAGGGAACCTGGAACGGCGGTATGAATGCGTCATCACATTATGCAAAAGTGCTGCCGGACCCGCCCTGCGACGGACTTCGGGCAGCCCGCTTGCAGCTATCACCTGAGCGTCAATTTCCGACACTTCGCGTCAGCTTTTTTGCGCCGGACGACCGCTTGTCCGGCAATTGCTACCGTTTGCGGCCAACCAAGCCCGGTTTTTTTCCGCTCGTCACGTCTCGCTGCGCGCCCATCGGCACCGGCGCGGACCGGCCCTCGAATTGCGGTGAGCTAGAGGCCTCCGATTGGCTCGCGCAGGGTCCCCGAGGAAGGCAAGGGAAGGCAACAATAACATGCAAGGCACATACGACATCGCTCTGGTCATCGCATCCTATTGCGTCGCGGTCTTCGCGTCTTACGCGGCGCTCGATCTGGGCGGTCGTATCGCGATGTTCGACGGCCCGCGTGAACGCTTCTGGCTGTTCGCCGGCGCGCTCGCCATGGGCACCGGCATCTGGTCGACGCATTTCGTCGGCATGAAGGCCTTGAACCTCCCCGTCGCCGTCACCTACGACCTGCCGCTGACCGTGCTGTCGTGGCTCGCCGCCGTCGGCATCTCGGTTCTGGCGCTGCACACGATCAGCCGCAGCAAGCTCACCGTGACCGGCATCGCGACCGGCTCCCTGGTGATGGGCTTTGGCATCTGCGTCATGCACTTCAGCGGCATGTGGGCGATGCGCATGAATCCCGGCATCACCTACGACCTGGGCCTCGTCGCCGCCTCGGCGGTGATCGCGGTGGTGGCTTCGGCCGGTGCGCTGTTCATCTGCTTCTCGGTGCGTCAGCTGCCGACGGGTCGCGTCACGCAGGCCAAGATCCTGGCGGCGCTGGTCATGGCCGCGGCCATCTGCGGCGCGCACTACACCGGCACCGCGGCGGCGAACTTCGCCGAAGGCGCCCGCTGCAACCCCGCCAACGCACTGGCCGGCAACTGGATGGGACTGCCGGTGGCGCTGATCACCGTGGGCCTGCTCATCGCCATCCTGCTGCTGTCGCTGATGGACGCCCGCGCGGTGGCCGACCGCCGCCGCGCCGAAACGGCGCGGGTGGAAGCCGAGCGCGTCCGCCGCCTGGCCTACTACGACGCCGTCACCGAATTGCCCAACCGCAGCCTGTTCAACGAGACCCTGCTGAAGCAGCTCATCAACGTCAGCGGCAAGGCGCCGCCGCCGTTCGGTGTGGTCTACGGCGAGGTCCGCGGTTACCGCGCGCTGGTCGAGCGGCTCGGGCAGGAGCGCGTCAACCTGGTCATGAAGGCGCTGGCGAAGCAGCTGTCGCGCGTGCTGCGCGAGGGCGACATGCTGGCGCGGCTGTCCCACGACGGCTTTGTATTCCTGCTGCGCGAGCGCAGCGACCGCAGCATCCAGGCAGCCATAACGCAGACCGGCGCCCTGCTGAACGCACCGGTGCATTGCGACAGCGACGTGTTCAAGCTGGTCTGGGGCATGGGCACCAGCCAGTATCCGCAGAGCGGAAATTCGACCCAGGCGCTGATTCGCGCCGCGATGAAGCTGCAGCGCGAAGTGGGCGGAGAGGCGAAGTCCGCGGCGAAGCAGCAGACGATTTCGGCAGTGGGCGTGGCATAGGAGGCGACGCCCCGCAGGTAGTGTTCCAGTTTCATCCGGCCTGGAAAGGTCCACGCCGGTACGGTCCCTGAGCCTTGGGCCGCCACGAACAACCTTTGTTCCAACGGCCCATTTTTTCCGGAACCGCGACACCAGTTTTTACCCGGCCTGGAAAGGTCCACGCCGGTACGGTCCCTGAGCCTTGGGCCGCGACGAACAACCTTTTGTTCCAACGGCCCATTTTTTCCGGAACCGCGACACCAGTTTTTTACCCGGCCTGGAAAGGTCCACGCCGGCACAGTCCCTGAGCCTTGGGCCGCGACGAACAACCCTTGTTCCAACGGCCCATTTTTTTTGCCTAGCTGTTTCTCACCGCGACCCCATCCTGGCTCGCCAGGTCTTCCTCGAACAGCTGCTCCAGCTCCTTCGATGCATCCCGCGCCGTCTGGATCAGTTGCTCCTGGTCACGGTGCACCGCCTGTTGCTTGAGCAGGGTGTCGTGGTCGTACTGGCGGAAACGGGCGATGTCCCGCTGGATCCTTTCCTCCGATTCACCCAGGGCGCGCAATAGTTCCGCCGTCAGCTCCAGGCTGGAACCATAGGCCCTGCGGATCACGTCGGCGACGCCGAGATCCATCAGTTTGAGCGCGTGCGCGCGGTCGCGCGCCGCGGCGAAGATGCGCAGGTGCGGGAAATTGCGCCGTACCATCTCGGCAATGCGCAGGGACTCCTCCACATCGGAGATCGCCAGCACGAAGAAACGTGCCTTGTCGGCCTTTGCGGCGCGCAGCACCTCCATGCGGCCGGCATCGCTGTAGAACACGGCGGAGCCGAACATGCGCACGAAGTCGACGTGCTGCCAGTTCTTTTCCAACACCGTGAACGGGATCTTCTTCAGCCGGAGCAGGCGGCCAAAGATCTGGCCGAAGGGACCGAAGCCGGCGATGATGACGTCGTTTCCCGGCACGTCGATCGCGTCGTAGGGCCGGGCCTGGTCCTCCTCCTTGCCGCCGAGCCGCGACAGCAGGGCGTACAGCGGCGGGGTGGCGATCATCGACAGGGTCACCGACACCACCAGCATGTCCTGCATGCGCTGGTCGAAGATGTCGGCGGCGCGCGCCAGGGCGAACAGCACGAAGGCGAATTCGCCGCCCTGGGACAGCGCCACCCCCAGCTTGCGCGCGGCCCCGCCCGGCAGGCCGTAGAGCCGGCCGATCGTGTACAGCAGTACCGCCTTGACCAGCACCAGCGCGGCGACCACCGTCAGCACACGCAGCGGCTCCTGCAGAATGAACCCCAGGTTGGCAGACATGCCTACGGCGATGAAGAACAGCCCCAGCAGCAGCCCCTTGAACGGCTCGATGTCGGCCTGCAGTTCGTAGTGGTACTCGGAATCGGCCAGCAGCATGCCGGCGAGGAAGGCACCCAGCGAGGCTGACAGCCCCACCGCGCTCATGCCCAGGGCGGTACCGCTCACTGTCAGCAGCGCGGCGGCGGTGAAGATCTCGGGCACCTGGGTGGCGGCCAGGACGCGCAGCACCGGGCGCAGCAGGTAACGGCCGAGGAACACCACCACCCCCAGGGCCAGCGCCGCCTTGGCCGCTCCGATCCAGAAATGCGCACCATCATGCGTCACGCCCGCCTGGGCCGACAGGAACGGCAGCAGCGCCAGGAACGGGATCACCGAGAGATCCTGGAACAGCAGGATGGCGAAGGCGGCGCGGCCGTGGCGGTCGGTCAGCTCCTTGCGCTCGCCCAGCATCTGCAACACGAAGGCGGTGGATGACATCGACAGGCCGAAGCCCGCCACCAGCGCCGCCGCCGGCGCCTGCTGCCGCCACAAAGCCAGCCCGGCGAAAGCCGCGGTGGTGATCACGACCTGCGCCCCGCCCAGCCCGAACACGGCGCTGCGCAACCGCCACAGGCGGCTCGGCTGCAGCTCCAGCCCGATCACGAACAGCAGCAACACCACCCCGAACTCGGAGAAGTGCAGGATATCCTCGACGTTGGCGATCAGGCCCAGGCCCCAGGGGCCGATGGCGATACCCGCCGCCAGGTAGCCGAGCACGGAACCGAGGCCCAGGCGCTTGAACAAGGGCACCGCGATCACCGCCGCGGCCAGGAACAGGACAATGTCTGCGAGCATGATGTCAGGGTCGGATCGAGGTAAGCTCTGGCCGCGACAGAACCGCTGTGCCGGGGCGCGGGCGCGCAACAGCCAGCGGAGATTCGATGCGCGCCGTCGCACAACATGCGGCATGCCTCGCCGCGTTCAAGCCCGGCGCACGCCGTCCTCCTGCCCCATGTCCCGGAAAGAGTCCTATGCGTACGCTTTGCATCATAGTTTGCGCCGGAATCGCGGCGCTGTGTGCGGCCTGCGGCACCACCCCGGCCGCGCCGCAGCAGCCCGGGCCGGCGCCCGTCGCGACGGCAGGCATGACGCCCGCCCAGCCGCGCGACCAGGCCATAGCCAGCGAAGTCCCCGCCGCGACTCCGCCGGCGCAGGCGCAGGCGCCTGCGCACCGATCCTGGTACGAGGCGGACCCCGACTCCTACAGCATCGTATCCGCCGGCCGCGGCACCTCCTTGCACAAGCCGATGTACGCGCTGCCTTATACCTGGAGCCCGGCCTACGAAGGCCGCGACACCGAAACCATGTTCCAGATCAGCCTCAAGCAAAGGCTGTTCGGCATCCCGTTGTACGCGGCCTACACGCAGAAGTCGTTCTGGCAGGCCTACAACACCCACGAATCGGCCCCGTTCAAGGAAACCGACTACAACCCGGAACTGTTCTACCGTTACATCCCGCAGGACCGCGAGCGCTGGCACCACCTCGGCGCCGACCTCGGCTTCGAGCACGAGTCCAACGGCCAGGGCCTGCCCGATTCCCGCAGCTGGAACCGCTTCTATTTCGCCGCCTTCCAGGCCGAAGGGGAGCACCTGATCTACTGGAAGTGGTGGTACCGCCTGCCCGAAAACGACAGCCTGCCCGCCACCGATCCGCAGCGCGACGACAACCCGCACATCGGCTACTACTACGGCTACAGCGAACTGAACTACGAGCAGCAGCTGTTCGGCAAGCAGCTGGCCCACTTCATGGTTCGTTACAACCCGATCACCGGCAAGGGCGCGGTCCAACTGCAGTACACCGCCCCCAACAACGCCGCCGATCCCGACTTCTTCTGGATGCTCTACCTCTGGCAGGGCTACGGCGAGAGCCTGATCGACTACAACCGCTCGATCTTCCGTATCGGCGTCGGCATCGCCCTGGCCCGCTAGGGCCGCAAAAAAACGGCCGCGGCACCCCAGCGCTCGCGACCGCAAGGCGCGTCACGGACTGTGCTCCGCGCTGCTGCAGCGGAATTGATCACTGCCGTTCTACCACCGGTGGCGCGGCATATAAATGGGACCCCCCGGTGCCTCCCGCCGCGGACACCCTGGCGCCGCCGGCAGGGTCGCGGCTAAGCTGTCGGCGCGCACGGCCTTGAGGAGAGACGCATGCACGGTACGCAGAGACATCCGGAAATGCTCGACACGTTGGCACCCTCGGTGAAAAAGAAGCGTGGGCATCACCCGCCGGAATGGGTCATCGGCAAGGAAATGATGGACCATGCCGTGCGTTCGATCCGCGCCCGGGCCCACCTCGAACGCGACTACGACATCCCCTACGTCGCCGGCTACAGCGTGGATGGCCACATCATCTTCATCGACCGCCACATGCCGAAGAGCTTCGTCTACCGGCGGCGGCGCGTGCTCACGGACCGCTTCCTGATCGTGCACGAAGCGGTGGAGAAATCCCTGATCCAGTTGCTGGGCATGCACTACCTGCCTGCACACCAGATTGCCCTGCGCGCCGAGCAGGCCGCGGTACGGGCGGAGGGGATCGACTGGCACTACTACGACGCCTTCATGCAGGAATACATCAAGGTGATCGGCGACGAGGAACTGAGCCGGGTGCCGGAAACCCTGGATCTGACTCCCTACCGGGACTTCCACGACACCGAGGAACTGAGGAAAATGCGGGCCAATATGGCCCCCTGCGACAGGTACGAACCGAAGCACAAGATCCACATCGCCGGGCTGCACCCGGACGAGGGGAACTCGCTGATCAGCGTCACCTGAGCGGTGCCCACCCTCGAATTTCACCGGCGCCCGACGGAAAGGCACGGAATTTATGGGTAAAATCTCTCACGCGACCGCTTCCGCCCGGATTTGCTACCGTCTGCTGCGATGCGGCAGCTTTTACGTGACGCACGCGGCGCAGGTAAACTTGCGCAGCACTCCGCACATGGATTTGCGTATCGGTGACGTTGCGCCGGTTTGACCCGGCGCAACCGGCGGTACGCGGCCCTCCGGAGGCACTTGCTCGGGCCAGGGGCTGGGATGCTGCAGCATTCCGGATCTGGATGGTGGTGGACGACTTCAAGAAGAAGGGGCACACATGCGTCATTTTGCTAGCGCGATCGCGCCAGTTCTCATTGCTGCGGCATGCGCGGCCCAGGCCGACGACGCGGCCGACAGCCAGGACCGCTCGAAGCTCAGTTACAGCTCGAACGATTACATCGCGATCCTGCCGGGCTATGCCTTGCCGGACAAGAAGCGCGGCACCGAGCGCAGCGGTTTCACCATCTCGGCCCTGTACGGCTACCAGCTGGACCCGCACTTCTCGGTGGAAGGCGGCGTGCAGGGCTCGGTATTCGACACCGGCGTGTCGGGCGGCACCGACTTCTACCAGAGCGGCGCCAACCTGGACTTGGTGTTCGGCTTCACCGACCGGCGCACCGCGCCGGTGACCCCTTACGTGCTGCTCGGCATCGCCGGGCTGTACAACGACGTCTACCCGCAGCACAACGACGGCGTCTCCTTCGCCGGCGAAGCCGGCCTCGGGCTGGTCAGCACCTCGCTGTACCACGGCGTGCGGCTGCGCGCGGAAGGTCGTTATGTGCATGACACCTTCCAAAGCGGCTACAACGACTTCCGCGCCCTGCTCGGCGTCGAGATCCCGCTCGGCCGGGTGGTGGAACGGCCGCTGCAGGCGCAGGGCGACCAGGTGCAGGTGCGCGAGGTGGTGAAGGAAGTGCCGCGCCCCTGGGTCGACAGCGACGGCGACGGGGTCGACGACGAACACGACCTGTGCCCGAACACGCCCAAGGGCCTGCGGGTGGACGCGCACGGCTGCCCCCTCCCGGGCCAGACCATCGAGCTGCGCGGCGTGAACTTCGAGTTCAACTCGGCACGCCTCACCGCCAATGCCATGACCATCCTGGACGGCGTGGTGCCGGCCTTCGTCGGCGAGCCCAGCCTGCAGGTCGAGGTCGGCGGCCACACCGACGGCAAGGGCAAGGCCTCGTACAACCTGAAGCTGTCCCAGAAGCGCGCCGAATCGGTACGGGCCTACTTGGTCTCCAAGGGGGCCAAGCCGGAGCAGCTGGTGGCCAAGGGCTACGGCAAAACCCAGCCGGTGGTCACGCCGGAGAAGTCCGACGCCGACCGCGAGCTGAACCGCCGCGTTGAATTCAAGATCCTGCAGAAGTAAGCCGGGGGACGCCGATAAGCGCCACGGACGGCTTGCTTGGGTTTGGAAGTAGGCGGTGAACGTGTAAACCGGCCCCCGGTCTACACGTCACCGCAGTCATTGGTGAGCGTAATGCATACAAGCAAGATGAGTCGTGTGTCCGGTGCGGTGTTCTCGGCGGTCTACGCCCTCTCCGCCGTCGTGGCCGGCTGCACGGGCAGCCAGCCGGTCGCAGGCAGCAACGGCCCCGCACCCGACAGCGCGGACTATCCCTCCGGCCCGGTGCCCAGCATCGACATGGCGAACCTCACCGCCTGCGACTGGATCCTGGCCAACGATCCGGAAACCACCCCGGTGCCCTCCGGCTGGATCGACCTGAAGGCGGGCTACTGGACGTTCAAGATGTCCAAGAACTTCCCGGTCGGCATCCGCGTGCGCATCGATGGCCAGTACCCCAACACACGCTTTTTCTCCATCGCGGCGGAGGAAGGCATCGGCACGGTGGTGGATTCGCGCGCCGACTACCGCATTGCACCCCTGACCGACGGCACCTCGCCCTTTGTCGGCCAGAGCACCTACGATCCCACCATTGCTCCGGGCGCTCCCTACAAGGCGTACCTGGTGCTGGGCCCCAAGCCGGCGCAGTCGGCGAAGAACGCCATCTACATCGATCCCACGACCCTGCCTTCCAGTACCCAGGACATCCTGGTAATCATGCGCATGTACAACCCGCCGCCGGGGCAGGCGATCGCCAAGGCGGGCAACGTGCCGCTGCCGAAGCTGACGGTGGAAACGGCGCAGGGCGATGTCCCACTGTCCAGCTTCAAGCCCGGCACTGCGAGCTGCCAGGCCACCTTCAACTCGCAGGCGGCGATCTCCACCCTGGGCACTGAAATCATCAGCGCCGGCGAGGCGAAGCCCCAGGCTCCTGGCCCGATCCCACCGCAACCGGTTCCAGCCGCGCCGGCCTTCGTGATCTATCGGCCATCCAACACCAAGCTGTCGGCCAACCTGACCATCAACCCGGACGTGCAGTATGGTTACTGGACCCTGAGCCAGACCGCCGGCGACCTGGTCTACCTGCGCGCACTGGTGCCGGGCTACGTCACCCAGCCCGGTGTCGGCGCGCAGCCGCATTCGACCGAGGACAACGCACAGGTGCGCCACTGGGCGGTGTGCACCAACGGCAGCAAGCTGGTCAACTCGCGGACCTTCGCCTGCGCGGAGGACTACACCGCTTCGATCGACAGCGACGGCTACTACAACGTCCTGATCTCCATCCCCGGCAAGAAACCGGCCGCCAGCCTCCTCGCCAAGGGCTACGACTGGCTCACCTACGGCCAGACCACCACCGACCTGCCGATCTACCGCCAGCTGGTGCCCTCGCCGGACTATGGGCAGGCGATGGCCAACGTGTCGGACGACAACGTCACCAACGAGGGGCAGATCGCCAACGTGATGGGTGCCTACATGCCGCAGGCAACCTATTGCGGCAGCACGGTGTTCGCCACCCACGTGCAGAACGGCGAATCGCACGCCCAGGTGTTCGCGGCCTGCCAGGCCGGCAAGTAGGCGCCCCATCGCATACCGGAAGCGGGCTTCCCGCCCCGGTGTGCGTCGCCTCAGGGCGCGAACGACTTGGCCAGCAGCATGTTGCCGTTGACGGTGGAGTCGAGGCGCATCTTCCGCACTGGCGCGTACTCCGGGTCGTTGTACCAGGCCAGCGCCGCATCCTCCGATTCGAAACGCAGCACCACACAGGCGCTGCGCGGCCCTCCTTCCAGCGCCTTGGTGCCGAAATCCGCCACCAGCACCTCCACCTTGTGCTTCTGCAGCAGCGGCATCACCGCAGGCGGGTAGGCTTGGTAAGCGGCGGCGTCGGCGATGTCGTAGAAGGCGACGATGTATGCGGCCATGATGCGGTCTCCTCGTCTCGCGTATGTCGAAGCAGGCCGGGCGAGAGCATCCCCGGAAGCAGGAGCCCTGGTCATCGGCATTCCCGGCCGATGATATCCGCATCAGGCAGCGCGAGCCGGTCGCCGCCTGAATAGCAGATTAAATGCGCAGGCCGGCCTTGATATGTCCCTGCAAAGTGACGCCGCAGCCGAGTGCCTGCGCTACGGTGCGCCACCCGACGAACTCGCCGCGTATGCGCTCGATGCATGCCCACGCCTGCCTGGCGCTGAGCCCGAACTCTGCCGCAGCCGCGACGGCGTTGTCCAACGTACCCTCGTAACTATCGGGGCTGATGCGCATCTGGTGGCGCCCGCCGTCCCGGCCTCCGCACGGTTCCAAGTCAAAAGCCGGCATCAGCCTCAAATCCCGCCCGTCCCAGCCGAATAGGTGGTTCAGCGGATGGTCATCGGTGTTGCCGAGCACGATATTGAACACCATGCGCTCAAACCAGCGCTCGCCAATGTCCGCGGGTGTGCCCTGCCGTCGCAGCAGCTCGGCGACCGCCGGGTAGCTGCCGTCGAGATCCAGGCTCGCCTCCGGCACCTGCAGAAGGCTGCGCACGGAAAGCACGTGATCGCGAATGCCGTCGGGCCGCCGGTCGAAGCGCTGCACCAGCAGCACCGCTCCGCCGCGCACCCGTCGCGTCTGAAAGGCGGGTACCGCGATGCCACAGCGTTGTGCCATGGCCAAGCCGAACGCCTCCAATAGGGGGAAGTCGTCGAGCACGTCCATGCCGCTCGTGAACTTGGCGATCCACAGCTGGCCGTTCTCGTCAACGAAGTCGGCCTTGGGGCGGCGCCCGCCGACGCTTGGACCATGTGCCAAGGCAAAACGGTACCGCGACGGGACGTCCTTCGACTGCTCGATGCCGGACACCGCCTCGGCGAGATCGGGAAGCGCGGTCAGCGGCAGGACTTCGCCGTACCCCACATCTGGCGCACGATCTCGTGAGAGAGAGAAGCCGAATGCGCCTAAGCGCCCAGGCCCAACCTCCAGAAGAGATTCCAGCGCGCGCGGTGGACGCCCCAGTCGCTTCGTCATAACAAAGAGGCCCCATCGACCGGGCGCCACATCGTCGAACGGCAAGGGGAGGTGATCACCAGGCAATGGCTCCAGCAGCTCGCCTCGAAGCGCAGCGTCCAAGGGGTAGTCGGGGCTCAGCGAGAGAGCGTCAGCCCTGGCTGCGTACAATCGTCCGTAGGCAAACACCGCGGAACCATCCTCGCGTTGCTGAAGCAATCCGCACAGGGTTGGTTCCGGGCTGCCCGGAAGAAATATCCAGACGTAGAACTGTTCTGGAGGCATGCGGGCTAGAACTCCAGGTCGACAGGCCTAACGGATTTGCCCGGCGCGGCACGCCGACGGACGCGTGCCGAGGGCTCCTGGCGCGCCGGCGCATCGTCAACGCGCACATCAAGCAGCCATGCGAGGTGAAGTACAGTGCCAATTGCAGCACCGGGAGATCCGGCCTCGATGTTGAGAATGGTGCGGCGCGAGGCCCCGACGCGGCGTGCAATCTCCGCTTGACTCCATCCCTTGGCCACGCGCGCGGCTGCCAGTTTCTGGCCGAGCCGAACTAGCAGCGCTCTGATGGTATGTGGGTAGGTCAATGAGTTCATGTGCAATATTCTGCACTTAAGGCTCCATATGTGCAATATTTTGCCTATACCATGGCCGAAAAAGTCGGGGCCAGCGTGCCGGCGGCGCGCCAGCCGGCCACGTCACCGGGGGTGTCCGGACGGAAGCGTTCATACGGATCTGGGCACGGCCCAGAGGGGTGAGCACGGGTGCACGTCACCTCGCTTGTGGCCGGGCTCAACCGGGCTCGTCGTCGTCAGCCTCAGGCGTGCTCACCACTGTGGAGCGCGCAATATTCGCCCCGCATTCCACCCACTCCTTGGGCATAACGCTGAAGCCGCCTGAAACCAGGTTCCGACATCGCTTGGCACTATGAGCGAGCGCAGCACACCGGACACCGTATTCCTCAGCTGGACGCCCTTGGAAGACCTGTTGGTGCCGGCAGCAGGAATCGAACCCGCGACCCACGGTTTACAAAACCGTTGCTCTACCGACTGAGCTATACCGGCGTCGGCATCGGAGGATGCGTGTAGTTTAACCGAGACCGGCCCGCTCCTTCAGGTCCCGGACCGGGCGTGATCGGCCAGCACCTGGGCCACGCAGGCCGAAACGCGCTTGCCGGTGGGGATGTGCAGAAACTCGTTGGGACCGTGGGCGTTGGAACCGGGGCCGAGCACACCGGTGATGAGGAACTGGGCGGCCGGGAATTTCTCGCCGAGCATGCCCATGAAGGGAATGCTGCCGCCCTCGCCCAGGTAGGCCGGCGGTGCGCCGAAGAACTCGCGCGAGGCGGCGTCCACCGAGCGTTCCAGCCAGGACGACAATGGCGGCGCGTTCCAGCCGGCCGAAGCCTTCTCCACCTCGAAGCTGACCTGCGCGCCGTAAGGCGGGTCGTGCTCCAGCAGTTGCTTGAGGAATTCGCCGGCACGGACTGCGTCCAGCGTCGGCGGCAGGCGCAGGGAGAGCTTCACCGTGGTGTACGGCCGCAGCACGTTGCCGGCGCTGGCCAGGGGCGGCAGGCCGTCAACGCCGGTGACGGAAAGAGCCGGCCGCCAGGTGCGGTTAAGCACCAGCTCGGCCAGGTCGTCATTCACCGGGCGCATGCCCGGCATCATGGGGAACATCGCGGCCACGACGCCGCCGAGGACGGCGACGGAGTCACGTGCCTGTTCGACGCGCTGGGCGGGGATTTCCACATGCAGCTCCGGTGGCAGGATGCGGCCGCTGGCCTCGTCCTCCACGCGCGACAGCAGCTGCCGCAGGATGCGGAAACTGGAGGGAACGACACCCGAGGCGGCGCCGGAATGCACTCCCTCCCGCAGCACCTGCACCCGCAGGTTGCCGCCGGTCAGGCCGCGCAGGCTGGTGGTGAGCCACAGCTGGTCGTAGTTGGCGCAGCCGGAGTCCAGGCAGATGACCAGGGAGGGACGGCCGAGCCGCGACGCCAGGTGATCGACGTAGTACGGCAGGTCGTAGCTGCCGGACTCCTCGCAGGCTTCGATCATCACCACGCAGCGCGCGTGGGGCAGCTTCTGCTCCTGCAGCGCGCCGATCGCGGCGAGCGCGGCGAAGATCGAGTAGCCATCGTCGGCGCCGCCGCGGCCGTAGAGGCGGTCGCCTTCCAGCACCGGGGTCCAGGGACCGAGGCGCTCGGACCAGCCCGTCATTTCGGGCTGCTTGTCGAGATGGCCGTACAGCAGCACGCAGTCGTCGCCGGCCGGCGTACCCTGCCCCGGGATGTCGATGAAGATCAGCGGCGTGCGACCCGGCAGGCGCACGACCTCCAGTTCCATGCCGGGCACCGGCTGGCTGCGGGCCCAGGATTCAAGCAGCGCCACCGCACGGTCCATGTGGCCGTGCTCGGCCCACTCGGCGTCGAACATCGGCGATTTGTTCGGAATCCTGATGTATTCGACCAGCCGGGGGACGATCTGGCTGTCCCACAGGCGGTCGATGAAGGTCTGCAGTTGCTGGGGGTTCATGCGCGGCTCGCCGGAAGATTGGAACGAGCTTACCCGGAGTCAGGGGCCGTCGTGTGCGGCGCCAGCGTCAGCAAGCCTTCCATCACCAGGTGCGGCCGCTCGCTCCAGCCGCCGCACAGGTGCGGCAGCAGGCGCGCCGCGTCGCCGCCGGTCAGCAGCAGCAGCGCACTGCCGCCGTAACGCGCGGCGAGGCGCTCGACCAGGCCGGCGCAGGCGTGCAGGGCACCCTGTCGCACACAGCTGTCGGTGTCGTCGCCGAGTTCCTCGGTATAACGCTGGTCGGGACCGGAGGCGGCAAAGCGGGTGGCGCCGAGCACCGCCTGCTGCATGGTGGTGAGGCCGGGCGCGATGACGCCGCCGAGATGACGCCCGGAGGCATCGACGGCGTCGAAGGTGAGCGCGGTGCCGGCGCTGGCGACGCAGAGCGGACCGCGCACCTCCGTCCACGCCGCCAGCAGCGCAAGCCAGCGGTCGATGCCCAGGCGCTGCGGATCGGCGTAGGCGACACGCAGGCCGGCCCACTCGGCCTCGGTCCGCGCGAACCGGGGCGCCACCCCGAAGCGCGACTGTAGCGCCGCCGCTAGCGGCGCCGCGAGCGCGGCGCCGGTGACGTTGGCGACCTGGATCGAGTCCACGTCCGTCGCGTCGACCGCGGCCAACGCGGCGGCCGGATCGCCGCCGTGTTCCACCGCCCCGCCGTAGCGCAGCGTGCCCCCCTGCGACTGCGCCCATTTGAGCCGGCTGTTGCCGACGTCGAGCAGCAGCAGGTTCACGGGCGCGGCTGCAGACGCAGGCTGACCTCGCCGGCGTGGAGGTGATGACGCGTGCCCTGCGATTCGACGATCAGTGCCCCCTGCTCGTCGATCCCGCAGCCGGTCCCTTCGATCACGTTGCCGCCGCTTTCGATCAGCACCGGCTGGCCGGCGGCGGCGTCGAGCCGCGACCAGTCGGCGACGAAGGGGGCGAACCCCTGCGCCTCGAACAGCTCCAGGGCGGCGACCAGCTCGGCGAGAAGGGCCGCGGCCAGGCTGTTGCGGTCCGGCGCGCCACGATCCCCCAACGCAGCCTGCATGGAAGTCCAGGGCTGGTCCAGCGGCCCGGCCTGCTGCTCGCTCATGGCGACGTTGAGGCCGATGCCCACGATCACGCGGCAGTGGCCACCGGCCTCACCGCGCTGTTCGATCAGGATGCCGCCAAGCTTGGCCGCGCCGACGCGCAGGTCGTTGGGCCACTTCAACATGACCTGCTCGACGCCCGCACTACGCACGGCGCGGGCGCAGGCCACGCCCACCGCCAGCGACAGTGCGCTGAGCTGCGGCGGCCACTCCGCGAAACTCCAGGCCAGCGACAGGTACAGGTTGGCGCCGAACGGCGAACGCCAGCTGCGGCCGCGCCGGCCGCGGCCGGCGGTCTGCAACTCGGCCAGCAGCGCCTGCGGATCCTGCGCGGGGGCGGCCTCCAGTAGCCGCTGGTTAGTGGAATCGACCCGCGCCAGCACCTGCGGCCCGTGCAGCCGCTGGCGCACCGCGACCGGCAGGGCGGCCTGGATACGGGCGGCGTCGAGCCGTTGCAGCGGCTGCAGCAGGCGGTAGCCGCGCCCGGCCTCCGCTTCCACCTCCAGGCCCCATTCGCGCAGGTGCGCCACGCGCCGCGCCAGGGCCGCGCGCGTGACACCGGATGCCGCGGCCAGCGCTTCGCCGGAAGTCCAGGCGCCCGCGGCGAGCCCGTCGATCAGGCGCAGCAGCTCGTCCTCGCTCAGCGTGCGAGCCATCGCCGCAACACCATGGCCTTGTCGAAGCGATGCTCGCTGCCGGCGAGCAGCCGCCGGATGTTGTCGCGGTGCTTGAACACCAGCAGCGCCAGCATGGCCAGCGCGAAGCGGCCGGCCGGCGAGGCCGCGCCGCCATGCAGCGCGGCCCAGGCCCAGGCGGTGAGGGCGCCGAGCAGCGAGGCGAGGCTGACATAGCCGCTGAGCATCACGGTCAGGGCGAACACCGCGACCATCCAGGGCATGGCCCAGGGCAACAGCGCGGCGAACACGCCGCTGAGCGTGGCCACGCCCTTGCCGCCATGGAATTTCTGGAACGCCGGGTAGCAATGCCCGAGCGCGGCAGCCAGGCCGCACAGGTACCCAAGCAACAGCACCGGCACGCCGGACGACTGCGGCCAGGGCCACGGCAAGGCCGGGATCGCCAGCGCCGCCGCCACCCCCTTGCCGATGTCGATGGCGAGCACGCCGACGGCGAAGCCGGCGCCGCGGGTGCGCAGGGCGTTGGTGGCACCGACGTTGCCGGAACCGGCCTGGCGCAGGTCCGGCCCGCCACGCAGCCGGCGCATGACGTCGCCGCCCATCACCCCGCCGAGCAGGTAGGCGGCCAGTACTTTGACCAGGAGTTCGATCATGGCCCGAGACTATAGGGCGCGGGGAGCCGATCCGCGAGTGCTAGGCGCCCAGCCACTTCCTGCGCCGATCCAGCCTGGCCCCTTCGGCATCCGCCAGGGTGAGCACCCAGGTGTCGGCCGGAGGCTGCTGCGGGGTGAGCCGCGACTGCTGCAGCTCGTCCCCGCGGAAATAGTGGACCGCGATTTCCCGGCCGGCGGTGAGGCCTTCGAGGTGCTTGGCCCAGTTCGCGGAGGTGAGCTTGAGACCGTCGAACGCCACCAGCTGATCACCAGCGGCGAGGCCGGCGCGCTCCGCCGGGGAGCCGCTCAGCACATGCGCGATCGCGGTGTCCGCGGCGCGCAGCTGCAGGCCGGTCCACGCCGCCGCCGTCTTGGCGTCGCCGCGCCCGCCCTCGTCGCCAGGACCGGTGGCGGGCCGCAGCGCCGTCTTCACTCCGAACTCG
The DNA here is from genome assembly GCA_031291075.1 of Nevskia sp. Classification (GTDB taxonomy): domain Bacteria; phylum Pseudomonadota; class Gammaproteobacteria; order Nevskiales; family Nevskiaceae; genus Nevskia. The sequence goes on from JARLJS010000210.1 coordinate 73,545, forward strand.
GCGAGCAGCTCGGCCAGCGGCAGCTCGTCGGTCGAGCGCAGCATGGAGTCGAACAGCGGGCGCAGGTCGAGCCCGGCCAGTTCGATGGCGATCTGCTCCAGCCCCCCTTCCGGCACCGGCTGCCCGCTGCGGCCGTAGCGCGTCCATAACGCGCGCACCACGTCGTCGAGCGTGATCGCCGACTTCAGGCGCAGCGTCAGATCCAGGCACAGCGACGCCAGCGCGCCCTTGACGTAGTAGTTGACCGTGGCATTGGGGGTGTGTTCGTCCGGCTGGTAGTACTTGATCCAGGCGTCGAAGCTGGATTCCGCCAGGGTCTGCAGGAAGCGCCCGGGGATGCGCTGCAGGCGTGTCGCGGTCTCCGCCAGCAGATCAAGATAGGCCGGCGGGTCGAGCAGGCCTGAGCGCAGCAGCAGGTAGTCGTCGTAATACGAGGTGACGCCCTCGTAGGCCCACAGATCCTGCGAGTACGCCTCCGCGGCAAGCCTGGACTCGGCGAAGGCACGCGGCGTGATCCGCTTGACGTTCCACAGATGGAAATATTCGTGGCTGACCAGGCCGAGGAAGCCGCGGTAGCCCTTGCGCAGCCCGCTCTGTCCTGGGCGCGGCAGCGCATCGCGCGCGCACACCAGTGCCGTCGAGGCGCGGTGTTCCAGCCCACCGTAACCGTTGCCGGTGACCTGGGTGAGGAACAGGTAGCGGTGCAGCGCGGGCTCCTGCCCGAACAGTTCGCGCTGCACGTGGCACAGGCGGCGCAGGTCGGCGGCGAGGCGGGCCTCGTCCGGCTCGCAGCGCCCGGACAGCACCAGGCTGTGGGAAACGCCGTCGACGTCGAAATCGATCTTGCGGAAATCGGACATTTCCACCGGATGATCGATCAGCTCCTCGTAGTCGGCGGCGAGGTAGGCGCCAAAGCCCTGCTCGTCCACCGCCACCTCGGTCATCGCCGTGGCCAGCTTCCAACCCGGAAACTGCTCTGGGTCAGGCGCCGCGATGGAAATTTCGAACGCGGCCTGCTCGTAACCGGCCGGGCAATAGAACAGCGAGCTGCCGTTGAAGAACCCGCGCCGCGCATCCAGGTACGCCTTGCGCACCGAGTTGTCGTAGGCGTGCACCTCGTATTCGAGCGTGAGCGCGCCCCGCGCGACCACCCGGAAGCTGCGCTTGTCGATGCGTTCGATCGTGGCGGGCACGCCGCCCACGCTGGCCCGCAGGCGCTGCACGTGCTTGGAGAAATCGCGCACGAGATAGCTGCCGCGGATCCACGAGGGCAGCCAGAACACCTGGCCGGCAGCCGCCTCCGCCAGCTCGCAGCGCACGCGGAACAAGTGCGCCAGCGGATCCAGGGCAACGGCGTAGCGGACTGCGGCTTTGCGTGCTCGGGCCACGGCGGACGGTCATGGAAGGTCTGCCGACATTCTACAGGCGCCGCCGCCCCAGGGAAGAACGCGCCGCGCGTCAGGCGGCGCGGCGGCTTGGGATCACTGGCCCGGCGGAACCACCAGGCCGATCAGCGTCTGCTGGCCGTCGCCGATGGCGCCGACCGAGGTGGCGGCGCCGCTGCTCAGATCGATGGTGTACAACACCGCGCCCGACCCGCTCTGCTGCAAGGCGGCGTAGGCCGTGCCGTGCACCTGCTCCACCACGAAGCCGGCGCTGGTGTTGAAGCTCACCCCGACCGAGCCCACCGTGTGCAGATCGCCGCTGTCCGCCGAGGTGGTGGAACTGGTGCCGCTATCGCCCACCCGCACCAGGCTGCCGGTGGTCGAATCGAGGGCATACAAGGTGGCGTTCGCCGCGCTGCTCGTCTGGTTGTTGTAGGCGATGGCGGCGATCTGCGGCGACTTGCCGTTATTGGTATCGCTGCTGTCGTACGCAACCGCGGTGCCGGCGTTGGCCTGGGTGCCGTCCGCCGGGTTGACGCGCAGGTTCTGCTGCGCCGTGATGACGCGCAACTGGTTGACCACCGGGTCGAAGCTGGCGGTCTGCCCGGACAACGTACCGGTGAAGAAGGTGGCACTGGTGGTGCTCACCAGCGCCGCCACGCCGGTGTCGGGGTTGACGGTGCAGAGGGTGTTGGCGCTGGTGACGCAGTACAGCGTGCCGCTCGACGGCTGGTAGGCGATCGCAGCCAGGCCGACGCCGCTGCTGAGGCCGCTGACGCTCGCGCTGCTCGTGACGGTCGCGGGCTTGTTGGTCTCGAACTTGAGGATGGTGCCGGTGCTGGTCAGCGCGTAAGCGGTGTAGTTTTTGTTGCAGCCCACGAGCAGCGCCGCGGCGGCGAGCAGGCATCCGAGTTTCTTCATGGTCGACATAGGTAACTTGGTATATTTGCACGAGACCTGCCGAGGACGGATTTTACGCCGCGGGTGCGCGCCGGCCACAAACTTCACCCAATCTTTACACTGACGGCGGCGTCGGCTCCCGTAATCCCCACAGCCGCGCCGCGCCCAGCACGCCGCTGCTGTCGCCGTGCCGCGCCGGCAGCAGGCGGGTATCCACACGGTCCGAAAAAATCCATTGCCCCCACAGTTCCGGCACCCGCCGGTACAGGCTGGGCACCTGCGACACGCCGCCACCGAGCACGATCACCTGCGGATCGAGCAGGTTGATCACCTGCGCCAGCGCGCGGGCCAGCCGGTCCTGGTAACGCGCCAGCGTGGCCTGCGCCGCGGCGTCGCCTCCCTCGGCGCGCGCCACGACCGCTTCCGCCGCCAGGGTTTCGCCGGTGACGCGCGCGTGATCCGCGGCCAGCCCCACGCCGGAGAGCCAGGCCTCGATGCAGCCGTGCAGGCCGTGCCAGCACAGCGGCCCCGGCAGCTCGTTCCATTCCGGTCGCGGCCAGGGCAAGGGGTTATGCCCCCACTCGCCGGCGATGGCGTTCGGCCCCGCCAGCAGGCGGCCGTCCACCACCACCCCGCCGCCGACCCCGGTGCCGAGGATCACCGCGAAGACGCAGCGCGCGCCCGCCGCCGCGCCGTCGCAGGCCTCGGACAAGGCCAGGCAGTCGGCGTCGTTGGCCAGCCGCGGCCTGCGGCCGAGGGCACGCTCCAGATCCTGCAGCAGCGGCTGCCGGTTCAAGCAGGTGGAATTCGCGTTCTTGATCAGGCCGCTGGCCGGCGAGATGGCGCCGGGATGGCCGACGCCGACCGGCAGGCCGGCCACGCCCGCCTCCCGCTCCAGCTCGCCGACCAGGGATGCCACCGCCGCCACGGTGCTGCCGTAGTCGGCCGCCGGCGTGGCGATGCGCTTGCGCAGCAACACCTCGGTCTCGCCGCGCAGGACCACGCCTTCGATCTTGGTGCCGCCGAGGTCGATGCCGATGCGCATGGCCGCAGCTTGCCACGTCGGCGATCGGACAGCCATTGCAGCTGCCGCCCGCGCCCTGCGGCACAATGTCACATGGTCACACCCGTCTCCGAAATCGGCGTCGAAGCCGTGTGAGCTGCCGCGGCTTTTCGGCAGGGGCATTGTCATAGCAGTCCCCGCGACGCCCCACACATCCTGAACGTTGGGTGGCAGTTGACAGGTGCCGGCATTGTGCGCAGAGTTTCCGTGGGGCCAACGCTATAACACAACTTTTGGGGACAGCGCGGGAGCTAGCGGGACTGAACCCAAAAAGCACTTTGGGGAAAAATCGTAATGACTTTCAAGCTTAAGCTCGGTGCTGCATCTGTGCTGACCGCGGCGTGGTACGCCGCGCCCGCTCTGGCGGTGACGCAGATCACGAACGTCAACGTCGACACCGTCAACAAGATCATCTACATCGACGGCACCGACCTGATCCTGCCAGGCTATACGCCCTACGTCGTGCTGGAAGGCACCGCCCTGACCATCAATCGGGGTGCCTCCAACGGCACCCATGTGCAGGCTTCGATTCCCAACACGCTGTTGCTCGCCGCCGGCGTCGGCTACCAGTTGTACGCCTCGCCCGACCGCTCACCGACCAGCTCCAACAACGGTTACGGTGCACCCACCGATCAGGCCTATTCCACCGTCTACGTCGGCACCGGCGCCACCGGCGCTACCGGTGCCACCGGCACCATGGGTGCGACAGGTCCTGCGGGCGCCACGGGAGCCACCGGCGCCACGGGTGCGACGGGTGCTGCCGGCGCCACGGGTGCGACGGGTGCTGCCGGCGCCACGGGTGCGACGGGTGCTGCCGGCGCCACGGGTGCGACGGGTGCTGCCGGCGCCACCGGTGCCATGGGTGCGACGGGTGCTGCCGGTGCCACTGGTGCCATGGGTGCGACGGGTGCTGCCGGTGCCACCGGTGCCATGGGTGCGACGGGTGCTGCCGGCGCCACGGGAGCCACCGGGTCCCAGGGCCCCACCGGGTTCCAGGGCCTCCAGGGCCTCCAGGGCGTATCCGGCACGACAGGTGCGACAGGCACGACAGGCACGACAGGTGCGACAGGTGCGACAGGCGCGACAGGTGCGACAGGCGCGGTGGGGCCCACCGAGGCCTTTGTCAGCCTGCCCTTCGATACCAACAGCTTCATCAATGCCGCCGGCCAGACCGTCACCTTCGAGCCGGCGTCCACCACCCTCCAGCCGGGACTCGTTGGAAACAACAGCGTCGTGGGTATCAGCACCAACAGCGGCAGTCCCGCCATCGTGCAGATCTCCGGCAACACCGGCTGCTACTTCGACGGCCCGGGCTCCGCCGGCGACTTCGTCGTGCCCAGCGCGTCGATCGGAGGCTACTGCGGCAGCGCCGGCTCCAACTACCCGACCGGCCGCCAGGTGCTCGGCGTCCTCCTCGGATCGGCCGGCATCAATCAGAAATCGCAGGTCGCCCTCATCGGCCCCGGCGTCATTCCCGCCCCCTCCGGATCGGGCGCCAGCGCGAAGGGAATCGCCCTGGCCGACACCGGCCATAACGTCGCCAACACGGTCTTCTGGTTCAGCCCCACCAACACCGGGCAAGCCGCCTCGAGCATCGACTACGTGGCGGTGGCGGTCGCTCCCGCCTCGTGCACCCCCAGCATGACGGTCTACAACTACGCCGGGCAGACCAACAGCTTCTACCTGTTCCCGGTCACGCTGTCGTCGCTGACGGTGCAAAGCTCGCCGGTCATCTCGCTCACAAGCTGCACGTCGGGAAGCGCCTGCAGCGGAACCGCTGCCAGCGCCGTGTCGGCCGCAACCGGCCTGACGCTGACCTGCGGCAGCACCAGCACCGGCGCGAACTGCGGCAGCGCGGGCGGCCTCATGGTCACGTTCTCCTGCAACTGAGGTGGCGTCGCCCGTAAGGGCGGACCGCGAAGCGTTGGTTGACCCCGATCATCCCCCCAAAGGGGGCAGAGTGAACTGGTGAGAGCCGTGTCTGCGGGAGACGTGGGCAACGCGTCTATGCGGCTGCAACACCGATAAGATCTGCAAGCCACAACGGGATTGTCGCCAACTCGTGCAAGTACCGACTGTTACCCGTCTCGCTTTGATGCCAAGTCAAACCGTCGGTGACTTCCTGGCCCGGCATGGTTTGATTTTCACGCTCGTCCCCGAGAGTGCGGAGATTCCCGGCAGTTATTGGGGTGCGCCTGAAGCCGGGGTCATCGGAGACACGCTATACGCCAGGTCGGATACACCCGTTCATTCCATCCTGCACACTGCCTGCCACTGGCTTTGTATGGACGAGGCCCGACGCTCGACGCTGCACACGAACGCCGGCGGGGACGACGCCGAAGAGGTCGCCGTCTGTTACCTCCAATGCCTCCTCGCCGACGAACTGCCCGGATATAGCCGTGACCGACTCTTTGTCGATATGGATTTATGGGGCTATCACTTTCGCCTCGGTTCGGCTCGCCGCTGGTTCGAAGAAGATGCGGAGGACGCGCGCGAGTGGCTGATCAGGCGGGGGCTGATCAAGCCATAGACCTTGTCAGGAGGCGGCTGTGAGGAGGGCATCGCCGGCGGAATCCGTCGCTCCGGACCGGAAAGACCTGCCGGCACCGGAACCGCCGATTCATCCCGAAAGGCGGCTGGATCGTCTCCATGACGGAGATCAATGCTGTCTGCCGTTGCACATGGTCCTCTGTTGTCCTGGCGCATAACCGCCGCCGGAGTGCACGGGGCCAGCACCCAAAGAAAGGCTCGCGCACGTGGAGGAGACAGACATGCAACGGCTGAGCGGACTGGATGCGGCATTTCTGAGCGTGGAGACGGACACGGTGCCGATGCATGTGGGCGCCCTGCTGGTCGTCGATCCGCGCGGTGCGCCGGGGTTCGGCTTTGAAGCCGTGCGGGAGGCGATGCAGCAGCGCATGCACGTGATGCCGGCGTTTCGGCGCAGGCCGGTGGAGGCGCCGCTGAACCTGATCCATCCGTTCTGGGTGGAGGACCCGGAGTTCCGCATCGACCGTCACCTGAAGCGCGCGACGGTGCCGGCACCCGGGACGCATGCGGAGCTGGAACAGCTGGCGGCCCGGCTGTTCGAGCCGCGCCTGCAGCGGGACCGGCCGCTGTGGGAGATCTACTACATCGACGGTCTGGCTTCGGGGGAAGTCGCCTGCCTGTGGAAGATGCATCACGCCTGCCTGGACGGCGTGCTGGGGGCGGAGCTGTTCGCCAGGGCTCTGGATACAAGCGCGAATGCGCTGCCGCCCGCGCCGGCGCGGGAATGGGTGCCGGACCGGATGCCGGGGCGGATGCAGCTGGCATGGCGCACCGTGCGCAGCGCGGCGGCGGCGCCGCGGCGGATGATCGGCTTGGCCGGCGAGACGGCGGCGGCGCTGCGGACGCTGATGGCTGCCCGGTCTGCCCCGCAGGAGCGCGGTGCCGAGAAGGCGCCGGCACAGCGGAAACTGCCGATGTTCGGGCCGCGGACCTGCTTCAACACGATGGTCACCGCCAAGCGCAGCTACGCCTTCGGCACACTGCCGCTGGACGCGGTGAGAAGCGTCAAGACCGTCTTCGGCGGGACGGTGAACGACGTCGTCCTGGCCCTGTGCGGCGAGGCGGCGCGGCGCTATCTGCTCAAGTACGGCGAGCTGCCGGACCGGCCGCTGGTGGCGGCGGTGCCTTTATCATTGCGCGGCAAGGACGATATGTCGCCGACGAACCGGGTGACGATCGCGCGGGTGAACATGGCAACGGATGTGGCGGACCCGGTGGAGCGGCTGCGCGCGATCAGCGCGCGGATGAACCGGGTGAAGCACGTTCGCAAATCGTTTCCGACCAAGGTGATGATGGATTGGATCGACCTGCCGATGCCCGCCATGCTGTCGCGCGTGGCAAAGCTGAACGAGTCCTACCGGGGGATGGACCACCTGCAGATGCCGTTCAACCTGGTGGTGTCGAACATCGTGGGGCCGCAGGCGCCGATGTACCTGGCCGGTGCCAGGCTGCAGGCCTTGTATCCGATGAGCATCGCGTACCACGGGCTGGGCATCAATATCACGCTGATGAGCTATTGCGACGCCTTGAACGTGGGGATCACGGCGCATCCGGAAACGGTCCCGGACGTGGACTATTTCTTCCAGGCCATGCGCAAGTCCTTGGACGAGCTCCTTGAGCGGTCAAAAACAGTCGCGCCCCAGCCAGTGGCCGATGCAGTCTGAGCGGCTCGCTGGAGCCGCTCGGATCCCTCATTTCGTCGTCATCTTCTGCACCGCCCCGGCGGTGAAGTATTCGTCTGACCAGTCCAGCGACAGGTCGTTGGGCTTGTCCTCGTTGTAGGCGGCGGTGATGAAATAACGGCCCGAGAAGAAGTCGTAGATCACTTCCGGCACGGTGGTCGCGTTCTGGATGTTGGCGGCGAAGACCAGGTGGCCTTCCTGGAATTTGTAAAGCTGGTCCTTGTTGTCGTAGTCGCTGACCGCCTCGATGTCCCAGGAATCCTCATCCACGTAGAAGCGCCGTGTCTTGAAGGTGTGGTTGGTGCCGGGCTTGAGGTTGGCCTCGACCACCCAGTAGCGGTGCAGCTCGTAACGCGGCAGTTCCTGGTTGAGGTGATGGGAACGGATCATGTCACGGAATTTGGTCCTGTCGCCGGCGATGCGGTTGGAGTTGTAGGGCAGGTAGAACTCCTTCTTGCCGGCCAGCTTCCAGTCGTAGCGGTCAAGGGCGCCGTTGAACATGTCGACCTGGTCGTAGAACTGGTTGCCATCGGTGCCTTCGTAGGGGTTGTCGTACTGCACCGTCGGCGCGCGGCGGATGCGCTTGATGCCCGGACTGTAGAGCCAGGCGGCGCGTCCGCTGTCGCCGCTGCCCGTGCGGTCATGCACCAGGATGAAGGTGCCCGCCACCCGCGGTGGTGACAGGGTCTGCGACAGGTAGCGCAGGAATTCGCCCTGGCCCTGCTTCATCGGCACCGGGCTCTTCTCGTTGGCGTAGTAGAACTTCGCCTGCTCCAGGATCTTGGTCTGCTGGTAGTCGCCGCCGGCCTGCACGATGAACTGGTTGTTGTAGCGCTGCACGCTGTCGCCGCGCCATTTCAGCTTGTGGTTCCAGATCACCTCGGCGCCGGACTTCGGGACCGGGAACGGGAAGCCGAGGGTGCAGCCGTCCAGGTCGTCGGTACCGTTGAGCTTGCAGCTCGCGGCGTCGGCCAGCGTCGCCTTATAGATGAAGTCGGGAAACGACACGGTGCGCCGGGTCGGATACACGATCATCTTGTAGTCGGTGAAGCGCCTGAACAGCTCCTTGTGGCCCTCGGTGAGCTTGTCGGCGTATTTCTGGTAGTTGTCGTGCGTGATGGTGAACAACGGCTTGTCGCCGTCGATCTGGTCGTCGCGCGGGAACTCCCCGGTCAGCGGGCCCGCCTTGGGCCTGCCGCCGGTCCAGGCCGGGATCGTCCCGTCGGCGTTGGCCGCCGCCTGGGCGCCTACCGGGGTCAGGGCGTGGCCGAGCTGCGCCGCCTCTTGCGGAGAAACGGCCGCGTGCGCGGCCTGCAGCGACAATGCGAACAGCGTAATGGCGGCAAACCCTATGCTCTTGTTCATGGCGCAACATCTCCTCCTGCTTTGCGCCGGACTTCGGCGCGGCTACGCCACCGGGGGCACTTCGAGGACGCGCCCTGCTGTCGTGACGCACCGTGGAATGTGGAGTTCGCGCGCGGCGAGCGCAATGATCTGCGTCAAGCTTGGCGCCGAGGCGGCCCCAGGCGCCCCGTCGCGCCGGACTCAGAGGACGGCGGCAACGGCTGCGGGACCGCACCTGCCGGCTTCGGGAATGGAAACGCTGCGGGGCGCGCAGAGCCTGGCGGTCGACGAACCCCGGTACGGGCCTACCGAGTCAGCGCTCGACCTTCACCCCGAAGAACCGCGCCAGCCGCTGGCGGGTCGGCTCGCTCAGCCGGCAGCGCAGGAACTTGCCCTCGCGCTCGACTTCGATCAGGCCGGCCGCGACCAGTTCCTTGGTATGGTGGGAGATGGTCGGCGCGCCGATATCCAGCAGAGCCATCAGCTCCTGCAGGGCGCAGGTCTTCATGCTGCGTTCGCGGTGTCGCAGCAATTCCAGGTACATGGCCAGGCGGTTCGGATTGGACAGAGCCTTGAACGCCTGCGCCAGGCTGGATAGTTCGGGATCGGGGAAGGATTTCACGCGCGGGAGCAGGGTTTCGCCATGTGACGAGTTTGCCATAGTTTGTCAGTTTGACAAGCATCGAATCAATCAATACCCTGCGGCGGTACTTTGCAAATATGGGTGACCCCATGGCCGATGCCGCTTCCACGCGCGCCAACCTGCTGGCGCAACCGCTGCAACTGCCCAACGGCAGTGTGCTGAAGAACCGCCTCGCCAAGTCGGCGATGAGCGAGGCGCTCGGCTCCTACGACAACCACGTCACCCCGCAGCTGCCGCGGCTCTATGGCCGCTGGGCGGCCTCCGGCATCGGCCTGCTCATCACCGGCAACGTGATGATCGACCGCCGCGCGCTGGGCGAGCCCGGCAACATCGCGCTGGAGGACGAGTCGGACCTGCCGCTGCTGCAGGAATGGGCGCAGGCGGCCACCGCCCAGGGCGCGCAGATCTGGATGCAGCTCAACCATCCCGGCAAGCAGTCGCCCAAGGGCCTCAACCGCTACAACCTGTCGCCGTCGGCGATCCCTTTCCGCAAGGACCTCACGGCCTTCTTCGACACCCCGCGCGAAGCGACCCCGGCGCAGATCGAGGACATCATCGCGCGCTTCGGCCACGCCGCCGCGATCGCCAGGAAGGCCGGCTTCAGCGGCGTGCAGATCCACGGCGCGCACGGCTACCTGGTGAGCCAGTTCCTGTCACCGCATCACAACCAGCGCAGCGACGAGTGGGGTGGCAGCGCGGAGAAGCGCCGCCGTTTCGTGCTGGCCGTCTTCGCCGAGATCCGGCGCCAGGTCGGCGCCGGCTTCCCGGTCGGGATCAAGCTGAACTCCGCCGATTTCCAGCGCGGCGGTTTCACCGAGGAGGAATCGGTGGCGACGATCCAGGCGCTGGCGCAGGCCGGCATCGACCTGGTGGAGATCTCCGGCGGCACCTACGAAACGCCGGTGATGACCGGTGCGGGCGACGGCAAGCCGGCCGCGTCCACCGCCGCCCGCGAAGCCTATTTCCTGGAATTCGCGGAAAAGGTGCGCGCCGCGGTGGCGACGCCGCTGATGGTCACCGGCGGCTTCCGCAGCTGCGACGGCATGAATGCCGCGCTGCGCTCGGGCGCGCTCGACCTGGTCGGCCTGGGCCGCCTGCTGGCGCTCGACCCGGACGCACCCGCCTCCTTGCTGCGCGGCGCCGACAGCCGCTATCACGTACGGCCGATCAGCACCGGCATCAAGGCGGTGGACCGCATGGCGCTGATGGAGGTGTCCTGGTACACGCGCCAGCTCAAGCGGATCGCCAACGGCCACGAGCCGAAACCCAACGAAAGCGGCCTGTTCGCTCTGCTCGGCACCATGGCGGCCAGCGGCTGGGGCACCTTCCGCACGCGGCGGCTGCGGGCTTCCTGACCGGCGAATCGCCCGGCCTCCTTCACGCCGCGGGCAGCGTGAAGAAAAATGTCGCGCCCTGGTCCGGCTGCGCCTGTGCCCAGATGCGCCCGCCGTGCCGCTGCACGATGCGCTGGGCGAGCGACAGGCCCACGCCGGTCCCCTCGAACTCCTCCGCCCGGTGCAGCCGCTGGAATGCGCCGAACAACCTGTCCGCATAGCGCATGTCGAAGCCGGCGCCGTTGTCGCGCACGAAATACACCGTTTCCTCGCCCTGGCGCTCGCTGCCGACCTCGATCTTTGCCGGCCGCCGGTTGCGCGTGTATTTGAAGGCGTTGGACAGGAGGTTGATGTAAACCTGCCGCAGCAGCGCGGCGTCCGCGCGGCAACCCGGCAACGGGCCGATGCGCAGCTCGACCTGCCTGCCGCTCTCCGCGGCGCCCGCTTCGCGCAGCGCCTCGCGTACCAGGCCGTCGACGTCCACGTCCGACAGCTCCAGCGGCTTGCGGCCAAGCTGCGACAGGCGCAGCAGGTCGCTGATGAGCTGGTTCATGCGCCGGGCGGCGGTCGTGATGTTGCCGAACAGCGTGCGCACCTCGTGCGGCCATTGGGCCGAGTGCTCGGACTCCAGCACCTCCGCAAAGCCGGCTATCGCCCGCAGCGGCGCGCGCAGGTCATGCGAGACGGAATGGGAAAACGCCTCCAGCTCGCGGTTGGCGGCCTGCAGTTCACGGTTGGCGAGCTCCAGCTCGGCGGTGCGTTCGCGCACGTGGCCTTGCAGCTTCGCGTTTTCCTGCCGCAGCCGCCGCACCGCCAGCGCGCGCGACAGCACCGGCAGGATCACGCTGAGCTTGAACGGCTTGAGGATATAGTCGAGGGCACCCGCTTTCATCGCTTCCACCGCGGTGGCGATGGAACCCGCCCCGGTCATGACGATGGCCACCAGGTCCGGGTCGATCTGCTGGGCCGCCCGCAACAGGGTGATGCCGTCGGTCTGCGGCAGCATCAGGTCGGTCAGCAGCAGGTCGAAACGCCGCTGGTGCAAGGCCGCCAGCGCGGACTCGGCGGAGCTGAACCCGACAATCTCCTCCACCTGGTCGCGCAGGGTGTCGCACAAGGCGTTCATCTGCGCCAGCTCGTCGTCGACGACGATTACACGCGCCTGCAGCGGGGCCGGGCCGGACGTCACCGCGATACCCTCTCCGCACAGCACTCCAGCAACGCCTCGCGCAAGGCTTGCAGCCTGGGCGGCTTGTTCAGCACCTTGTCGACCTCGGGCGGCACCTCCTTGTCGGCGACCAGGCGCTGGCCCCAGCCGGTGAGCATGATGACCGGTGTGTCCGGCGCGGCCGCCTTGATGGCCTGGGCCACCTTGCGGCCGTCGACGTAGGGCATGCCGAGATCGGTGATCACCACCGAAAACGGCTGGTTGCGGCCGCGCGCGTCGAGGAACGCGTCGATGCCTTGCTGGCCGCCGTCGGCCGCGGTCACGGCGTGGCCGTCCGCCTCGAGCGTTTCGCGCAGCGAGTTGATGACCAGCGGGTCGTCGTCGATGATGAGGATACGCAGGTGCTGCCGGGGCCGTGGAGCATCGGCGCCCGCACCCGCCGTCGACGCGACCTGCGATGCCACCAGGAACAGCAGGCGTATCCGCGTCCCCTTGCCGGGCGCGCTGTGCACCTCGATCTCGGCGCTGTGGCGCTGCACCATGCCGTACACCATGGCCAGGCCCAGCCCGGTGCCGCGCTCGCCCTTGGTGGTGAAGAACGGCTCCAGGCAGCGCCTGCGCGTGTCCTCGTCCATGCCCACACCGCTGTCGGCCACCTCGAGGTAGACGCGTTGCGGCGTGCCATCGTGGAGGCCGCTGCGGATGGTCAGCTCGCCGCCGTCCGGCATGGCGTCGAGCGCGTTGAAGATCAGGTTGGTGAGGGCCTCGCGGATTTCGCTTTCCACCCCCATAAAGCCCGGCAGCCCTGGCTGCAGCTCGGTCTTCAGCTTGATCACGGCGCCGCGCTTTTGCGGGATGTCGTGCCAGCGCGCCCGGGTCAGGTCGACCACCTGCGGCACGATCCGGTTGAGCTGCACCGGCGCCAGCGCCATCTCGGCGTCGCGCGGGCGGTAGAACTCGCGCATGCGCAGCACCGTCTGGGCCACGTCGTCGACCGCGCGCTGGATGATCTCCAGGTATCGGCGCGCGGATGCGCTGAGGCCGGCCTCGCGCTCCAGCAGGCTCTCGGTATAGAGCATCACCGGCGAGATCGCATTGTTGATGTCGTGGGCGATGCCGCTGGCCATCTGGCCGAGCACGCGCAGCCGTTCCTGCTGCAGCACCGCCTGCTGGGTCTGGCGCAGGTCGTCGTAGGCCTTCTGCAGGGCGCCGTGGAGCTGGGCCTGGTGCGCCGCCAGCGCGGCGTGCTCGCTGAGCTGGCGCAGGAACTCGCAGTCGGCGCTGCTGAAACCCTGCGGCACGCAGCGCCCCGCGATCAGCACGCCGAACACCTGGCTTTCCACCGCCAGCGGGGCGAACACCACGGAACGCAGGCCGACACGCTCCAGCCGCTGCAGGAAGGGGAAGGCCGCACCGGCGATATCCGGCTCGTACACCAGTTTTCCCTGCAGGCACTGCGACAGGCCGTTACGGTCGACGGCGAACATCGCGTCGCCGGTCAATTCCATCTTCGCGGCCATCGACACGCCGCGGGCACCGATGCCGGTGACGGCCAGCCGTTGCCGTGTCGCGTCGGACAGGCAGGCGCAACCGAAGTCGATGGCGAGGCCGTCCTCGAGGCTGCGGATCAGCACCTGGAACATGCTCGACAGATCCTGCCGCTCGCCGATGGCGCGCGTGATCCGCTGCAGCAGGCTCAGGCGATCGAGCTGCTCCCGCACCCGCGCCGCGTTGTTGCTCAGCTCACGATGCTGCTGCTGGATCTGCGCCAGCATGTGGTTGAACGCCTCGGCGAGCCGGCTCACTTCGTCGCGACCCGGGTTCTGCACGCGCACCGTATAGTTGCCGTTCTCCGACACGGCCCTGGCGGCATCCGCCAGGCTCAGGATCGGCTGGGCGATCTGCCGCTGCAGGAACCGCGACAGCACGAAGGCCAGCAGGAACGAGATGGCGATGACGGTGGCGGTGATCTCGAGGTAAAGGCGCAGACGCGCGTAGAGCGCCACGAGGTCGGAGACGATGTGCAGCGTGCCCAGGCGCGCGTTGCCGCCCTGCTGGACGGGTAGCACGGCCACCAGGCGGTCCTGTTCGAAGCGATAGCCGTCCGCCTCCGCCGCCGGCGGCAGCGCCGCTGCGGGCAGGTCGGCCGGGTACTTGGCGAACAGGTGGCCCGCGCGGTCGTACAGGGCCGCGGCCACCACGTGCCGTTCCGCCCGCAGCGCTCCCAGCACCTCCGCCGCGTCTTCGGCGTTCTCGAAGGCCAGCGCCCCGGTGCTGTTGTCGGCGGTGACCCGGCCCAGCGTCTCGATGTTGGTGAGCATGCCCTGCCGGAAGGTGAGCAGTTCGTAGACGATAAAGGTGCTGCAGGTGATGAGCAGCATGAGAGCGCTCACCGCCAGGATCACGACGGCGAGCTTGCGGCGGATGGGCAGGTCGCGGAACGACATCGCTCAGGGCGTGCCGACGATGCGCGCGCTGACCAGCAGCTTGGAGCTGAGCTTCAGGTCCGCGGCGCGGGCCGCATCCGGGTTGATCTCCAGCCGCACCTTGTTGTCGGCCAGTTCCAGGCCGATCATGCCGCCGTCGCGGTCGAAGCCGTCGCTGTCGCTGACCGTCAACACGCTGCGGCCCTTGAGCGCGTCGAGGTCGCGCTTCATACGCTCGCGCTCGGAGCTGCTGATGAACAGGATATGGCAGGCGCCGAGCTGGCCGAGCTCGCGGTAGCGCCGCACCTCCAGTGGACGGTCGTTGACCTTCTCGCCGCGCACGGCGTCGTCCAGGTAGCCGTCGAACGGGTCTTCGCCCAGCACGCAGATGGTCAGCGGCGCCTGGGCGTCGGCGAAGGCCTGCGGTGGCCACTCGACGAACTCGGCGAAGCGGAACAGGAAGATCGCCTTGAGCTGGTATTCCGGGGCGGCGGCGGCGCAGGGCCGGCCCAGCCCGGCGCTCAGCAGGGCGGCGCACAGCAGCGGCAACACCTGCACCCGCCGGCGCCGGGAGGGGGGCAACGGCCTCGACCGGTTCAATAGAGCCACCGCAGCTTGCCGTAGAAGGCGCGCTCGATCTGGGGCTGCGTGGGGCCTGGGAAGCCGTACTCGGCATGCTGGCCGTGCAGCAGGTTCTGGCCCGCCAGGGACAGTTCCAGCCGCCGCGTGGCGTGCCAGCCCAGCCGCAGATCCATCTCGCCGTAGCTCGGCACGATGCCGATGGTCGAGCCATTGTTCATCTTGCGCGAATCGATCCAGCGCAGGGCGGCATCCAGCTCGATCCGCTGCGGCAGCTCCATGAAGGAATGCAGGGACAGCCGCTGCGCCGGGTCGGCGGTTTCGTTCAGCGCAGCGTTGATGTCAACCTGGCCCGGCCTGACATGCAGGTCTTCGTTGATCGGCTCGTATCCCGCGCGCAGCCGCCACCAGTCGAACGCCTGGTAGTCGACGCTCAGCTCGAGGCCATGCGTCTCGCCCTGCAGGTTGTTCTGGAAGTGGAACGGCACCACCGTCACCGGCGTGATACCGGTGCTGCGCACGCTGTCGTAGTCGTTGTAAAACATCGAGGCCGAGGCGCTGACGGAGCGGCCCAGTTGCAGGCGATACCCCAGCTCGTAGGCGATCAGCGTTTCGGAAACGAACGCCGGCGACCCGGCCAGCAGCACCAGGCCGCTGGCGGGTTCCGAAAGGTCACGGTCGATGCGGGACGGGGTGCGCACCGCGCGCGACACCGCCATCCAGGCGGTCTGGCTGCCGCTGACGCTCCATTGCAGGCGCGCGCTGGGCTCCACTTCGTAGCCGGTGTAGCTGTTGTGCTCCAGCTTGGTGCCCAGCGTGAAGACCAGGTTCTCCAGGATCGAAATTTCGTCCTGGACAAAGCCGCTGTACAGATCCCGGTACAGCACCGGCGGGTAGAAGGCCAGGGCCTGCGCGTTCACCACCGTGTCGTGGGTGAGCCGGTACCCCAGGCCCAAAACCAGGTGCTGGTAGTTGCCCCAGCGGAAGCGGTACTGGAAGTCGAGATCGTAGGTGTCCAGGTTGTCCCTCAGCACCCCGGCCGGTGCGAGCGGCCGCGGGCCCAGCGTCACCCCTGGCACCGGGTCCGACAGGTGGGTGCGGTCGTAGTAGACCTGCAGGCTCAGTTCCGAGCGGTCGGGACGGACGTGGGTCCAGCGTCCCAGGACATTGCCGCCGGCGACGCCGGCGTCCCCCCCGGTCTGCACGTCCTCGCGCCCTTCGTAGAAATCGCCCTGCAGGTTCAGCGTATCCCTCGGCGAGGCCGAGGCGTCGAGGCGGAAGCCGCCCTGGCCCATGTTCCACGAGTCGGTCGCGTCGGCGCCGCTGGCCACGGCTTCCTGACCGCGGTCGAAGTACTTGCCGTAGGCCCGGATGTAAACGTCGGGCGCGAGGCGGCCGCCGTAACGCACACCGGCGAAATCCTGCAGCGCAGTGCCGCCGCCGCCCTCCACGTAGAGCCCCTGGGTGTCCCGGGCGCTCTTGGTGATGATGTTGATCACGCCGTTGACCGCGTTGGCGCCCCACTGCGTACCGCCGGGGCCGCTGATCACCTCGATGCGGTCGATGTCCTCGAGCAGGTAGTCCTGCCGGTCCCAGAATACCCCCGAGAACAGCGGTGTATAGACGGTGCGCCCGTCGATCATCACCAGCAGCTTGTTGGCCAGGGCGGTGTTGAAGCCGCGCGCGGTGACGGCCCAGTCGTGGGCATTCTTCTGCGCCACGTCGAGATTGCTGGCCAGCCGCAGCGCCTCCGGGATGCTCGTGGCTCCCGAGCGGCGGATCTCCTCGGCGGTGATGACCTGGATCGCCGAGGGGCTTTCCGACAGCTTTTCCGGGCGCCTCGCCACCGAGGTGACCTCGATGTTCATGAGGTCTTCCAGGCTGAGCTGCTTCAGATCCCCGGCGGAAGGTGCTGCGTCATCCGCCGCGGCAGCATGACCGGCGAGCAGCAGCAAGAGCGGCGCGAATCCGGCACGGGCCAGGAGCGCTCTGCGGCTGGAACACGGGAAACGACGGGCACAACGAAAATCGGAGATCTTCATTGCCAACCCCAGTTCAAAGCCCGAAACAGGACGCTGCCGCGCCCCACTCGATCCTTGAGCGTCCCTTTCCGGACACCGCGAAATATGTCACCAGCGACGCGGAGCGCAAGCCGCTCCCCGCCCCCTACCCTGACCCGCGAACTGCCGCTCGAATCTACACCACGGCCTGCGGCAAGTCACGCCGCCCGGCGGCGCACGACGGCCGCTGCCGTGGCGCGGGCGGCCGGCGGGTTCGAGTTAAGATTCCGGCGGTCCAGGCGGCGCACCCGCTCCGATGGACCGCAAACCATACTGAATGGAGAAACACATGCACCTGCTCTGGACCCTGATCATCGGCTTCATCGTCGGCCTGCTCGGCCGCTGGCTGCACCCGGGCGACGACAAGATGGGGATCATCCTCACCACCCTGCTCGGCATCGGCGGCGCATTTTTCGCCACCTTCGCCGGGCAGGCCCTGCACCTGTACTCGGCCGGGCAGAGTGCCGGCTTCATCGGCGCGGTGATCGGCGCCGTGGTGCTGCTGGTGATCGTGGGCGTGATCCGCAAGGCGGTGAAGTAGACCGCGGTCGGGTAAGGGCTGCGCCGGGCTGACCACGACCTGCGGATTCGTTCAGGTTACGTTCAGCCAGCGGCGGCGATACTGTCGTCACGGTTCGCGCTTCCCCTGGCGCGGATCGTCTCCCCTAGCTGCGTCCCCCCCTGGCGCAGCGCCGCGCCGCCCGGTTCCCCCGACCGGGCGGCGCATTTTTTTGGCCCGGGCTACTTCTTCGCCTTGGCCTGGTTGGCCACCGCCTCGGCGGCGCGCTTGGCCGCCTCGGCGTCGCCAAGGTAACGGAAGCTCTTCACCTTCAGCGCGCGGTCGAGCTCGAACAGCAGCGGGATGCCGGTGGGGATGTTGAGCTCGACAATGTCCGCCTCGGACACATGGTTGAGATACTTGTACAGGGCGCGCAGCGAATTGCCGTGCGCCGTCACCAGCACCGTCTGGCCGAGCTTGAGCTGCGGCGCGATGGCGTCGTGCCAGTAGGGCAGCACGCGATCCAGGGTGGTGGCCAGCGACTCGGTGGCCGGCAGCACGTTGGCGTCGAGCGCGGCGTAACGCGGGTCGTTCCTGGGGTGCCCCGGGTCGGTGGGTTCCATCGGCGGCGGCGGCACGTCGTAGCTGCGGCG
Organism: Nevskia sp.; assembly: GCA_031291075.1. Lineage (GTDB taxonomy): Bacteria > Pseudomonadota > Gammaproteobacteria > Nevskiales > Nevskiaceae > Nevskia. The sequence continues at coordinate 91,831 of JARLJS010000210.1, forward strand.
CCAGACCTTGACCTGCGCCTCGCCGTGGCGCTCGGCGGTCTCGGCCTTGTTCAAACCCTGCAGGCTGCCGTAATGACGCTCGTTCAGACGCCAGGAATTGCGGACCGGGATCCACATCTGGTCCATCGCATCCAGCGCGATCCAGAGGGTGCGGATGGCGCGCTTGAGCACCGAGGTGTGGGCCACGTCGAAGTGCAGCCCTTCGGCTTTCATCAGCTTCCCGGCCTCCCTGGCCTGGTTGGCGCCGGACTCGGTGATGTCGACATCGACCCAGCCGGTGAAACGGTTGTCGAGGTTCCACTGGCTCTCGCCGTGGCGCAGCAATACGAGTTTGTGAGTCATGAGGGTCTCGTTACGAAAATGAATGAAGCGAAAACTCAGTCGATCACCCTGCAGCCGGTCTTGCGGCGCACGTCGTCGAAGCCGACGCCGGGCGCCAGTTCCACCAGCTTGAGCCCGGACGGCGTGACGTCGAGCACGCACAGCTCCGTGATGATCCGGTCCACCACGCCCACGCCGGTGAGCGGCAGCGAGCACTTGGGCAGGATCTTGAACTCGCCGCCCTTGGCGGTGTGCTCCATCAGCACCACCACGCGCTTGACGCCGGCCACCAGGTCCATGGCGCCGCCCATGCCCTTGACCATCTTGCCCGGCACCATCCAGTTGGCGAGGTCGCCCTTTTCCCCGACCTGCATGGCGCCGAGGATCGACAGGTTGATGTGGCCGCCGCGGATCATGGCGAAGGAATCGGCGCTGTTGAAGAAGGCGCTGCCGGGCACGGTGGTGATGGTCTGCTTGCCGGCATTGATGAGGTCGGCGTCGATCTCGGCCTCGGTCGGGAACGGCCCGATGCCGAGCAGGCCGTTCTCGCTCTGCAGCCACACGTCCATCCCGGCCGGGATGTGGTTGGCCACCAGCGTGGGCAGGCCGATGCCGAGATTGACGTAGTAGCCGTCCCGCAGTTCCTTGGCGGCGCGCTGCGCCATTGCGTCTCTGGACCAGGGCATGTGTTCGCTCCGATGTCGGTTTCTTCCTGGGAGGTTCCCTAGCGGCCGTTGGTCCGCAGGGTGCGCTGCTCGATCCGCTTCTCCGGGTGCGGGTTGTGCACCAGCCGCTTCACGTAGATGCCCGGCGTGTGGACCTGGTCCGGATCGAGCTCGCCGGTCTCCACCACGATCTCGGCCTCCGCCACGCACATGGGGCTGGCCGCCGCGATCATCGGATTGAAGTTGCGCGCGGTCTTGCGATAGATCAGGTTGCCGGCCTTGTCGGCCTTCCAGGCCTTGACCAGCGACACGTCGGCGTACAGTGCCCGCTCCATCACGTACCACTCCGGCTGGCCGTCCGGACCCGGGAACTGGCGCGTCTCCTTGCCCTCCGCCACCACCGTGCCATAACCGGTCTTGGTGAAGAAGGCCGGGATGCCGGCGCCACCGGCGCGCAGCTTCTCAGCCAGGGTGCCCTGCGGGGTGAATTCCAGCTCCAGCTCGCCGGCCAGGTACTGGCGCTCGAACTCCTGGTTCTCGCCGACGTAGGACGAGACCATCTTGCGGATCTGGCGCGTGGTCAACAGCTGGCCCAGGCCGAAGCCGTCGACGCCGGCGTTGTTGCTGATCACGGTGAGGCCCTTGCTGCCGCTGTCGCGCAGGGCGGCGATCAGCGCCTCCGGGATGCCGCACAGGCCGAAGCCGCCGACGGCCAGGGTCATGCCGTCGCGGATGATGCCGTCCAGCGCCGCCGCCGCGCTGGGATAAAGTTTGTTCATCGGACTCCCCTTGTGAGTGAGGTCGGCCCCTGCGGGGCCTGTGAGGAGTGAGGAGCGAGGAGAAAAGTTTGTCTCCTCACGGCGAGCGCAGCGAGCGACCTCACTCCTCACCCCTCACTTTTTCACTCCTCACTTGTTTCAGCCTGCCTAGTTTACTGGCTGGTTCGCGGCCCAGCTTGCCGGAAATCCAGCGGCCGGCCTCGACCAGGGCCTCGAGATCGATCCCGGTCTCCAGGCCCATGCCGTGCAGCATGTACACCAGGTCCTCGGTGGCGACGTTGCCGGTGGCGCCACGCGCATAGGGGCAGCCGCCCAGGCCGGCGACGCTGGCGTCGACCGAGCGCACGCCCTCCTCCAGGCAGGCATAGACGTTGGCCAGCGCCTGGCCGCGCGTGTCGTGGAAGTGCACCGCGAGGCGCGGCATCGGCACCGCCTGCGCCACCGCCCGCAACATGGCGCGGGCCTTGGCCGGCGTGCCGATGCCGATGGTGTCGCCGAGCGAAATCTCGTCGCAACCCATCTCGGCCAGCGCGGCCGCCACCCGCACCACGTCCGCCACCGCCACCTCGCCCTGGTAGGGGCAGCCCAACGCGCAGGACACGTAGGCGCGCAACGCCAGTCCGGCCGCCCTGGCCTGCTCCACCACCGGCCGCAGGCGGCGCAGGGACGCGGCGATGTCGCAGTTGATGTTCTTGCGGTTGAAGGCGTCGGAGGCGGCGGTGAATACGGCGATATGATCGGCCCCGGCCCGCACCGCGCGCTCCAGCCCCTGCAGGTTGGGCACCAGCACCGGATAGGCCACGCCGGGCCGCCGCCGCAGCCCGGCCAGCACCTCGGCGGCGTCGGCCATCTGCGGCACCCACTTGGGGCTGACGAAGCTGGTCGCTTCCACCACCGGCAGGCCGGCGCCGGCCAGGCGCTCGATCAGCTCGATCTTGACCGCCGCGGGAACCCGCGCCGCCTCGTTCTGCAGACCGTCGCGCGCGCCGACCTCCACCACCCGCACCCCGGTAGCGGCGCCGCCGTCCCTGGCCGGAGTGTCCATCACAGGAACAACAGTCCGCAAATGAACGCCAATGGACGCAAATGAAAAGCGTCTTGTGGATTCCTATTTGCGTTCATTGGCGTTCATTTGCGGACTGCTCTTTTGTTCTACTCGCCGGACTCCAGGTAGTGATTCTTGAGCCTGACGTAATGTTCGGCCGAATACTTGAGCTGCGCAATCTCCTGCGCGCTGAGCGGGCGGGCCTGCTCCGCCGGCGCGCCGCGATACAGGTAGCCGGACACCAGCCGCTTGCGCGGCGGCACCAGGCTGCCGGCGGCGACGAACACCTCGTCCTCCAGCACCGCTTCGTCCAGGACGCGCGCGCCCATACCGATCAGGCAGCGGTCGCCGATCCGGCAGGCATGCAGGATCACGCCGTGGCCGACGGTGACGTCGGCGCCGATGCGCAGGTCGGCCCCGCCGGGTGTGTACACCCCGTCGTGGGTGACGTGCAGCACCGAGCCGTCCTGGACATTGCTGCGCGCGCCGATGGCGATGCGGTTGACGTCGCCGCGCACGACCACCAGCGGCCACAGCGAAACGTCGTCGGCCAGTTCGACGTCGCCGATGAGCTGTGCCGACGGATCGACGTACACCCGCTCGCCCAGGCGCGGCCGGATGCCGCGGTAGCCCCGGATCATTTCGGCACGAAGGTCTGGATCGAGGAGGGCTGCTGCGCCTGCGGCGGGTTGCCGACGGTGACGCGCTTGACGAAGTCGTCGATCTTGTCGGCCACGTCCGCCTGGCCCTGCAGGCGGGTGGCGACGTCGGCGATGATCCACTTGTGGTCGAGGTCGGGGTACAGCACCTTCTCCACGCTGCCGTTGGCGCGCTTGATGCGGTCGTACAGTTCGTTGGTGTTCTGCACGTCGACCGTCTCGTCCTTGCCGCCGTGCATGAGCAGGATGGGCGGGGCGCCGCCGTCGACGTGGAACACCGGCTGGCTGCTTTCGAACGATTCCGGCGGGCCGAACAGGTCGCGCAGGTCGGGATCGGTGATCGGCAGGAAGTTGTACGGCCCCGCCAGCCCGATCAAGCCGCGGATCCACAGGCGGTTGCCCCCCGCCTGCTTCATAAATTCGGGATCGAGGGCCAGCATCGAGGCGTTGTAGGCTCCGGCGGAGTGCCCCATCACCACGATGCGGCCGGGGCTGCCGCCGTAGCTGCCGATGTGGCTGTGGGTCCATACCACCGCTTTCGCGCAATCGAGCAGGATCTCGCGGTAATGAACCTGCGGATAAAAGCGGTAGTTCGGGATCACGGTGACGAAGCCGCGCGCCGCCAGCGCCTGGCCGACGAACTTGTACTCCTCCTTGTCACCCTCCTCCCAGCGCGCGCCGAAGAAGAACACCACCACCGGCGCGTTGCCCGCGTTCTGCGGCGAGTAGATGTCCAGCTTGAGTCCGGTGGAATCGTCGAATACCACGTTCTGGCTCAGGCCATAGCCCGAGTCGGGCGTGGTGGCGTTGAGGAATCCCTGGCTGGAACAGGCACTTAAAACCAAAACGCCAAGCATGACGGCAAGCAGCGCGCGCACGGACAGCACCTCTGCGGAAGATTGGGGGACAGGGGCGGAATGATATCGCACCGCACGGTACCGGCCCGCACTTGATTTGACCGGGCGACGCCAATAGCTTTAAACGGACTGTGATCTTCAAGGAATGACGCCCGCATGGACAACCCCCTGCTCGAACCCGCCGCCCCCGGCACCCTCCCCGCCTTCGACCGGATCCGGCCGGAACACGCCGAACCGGCGCTGGACACCGTGCTCGCCGAAAATCGCGCGGCGCTGGAGCGGCTGCTGGCCACGCCGGGCGAGCCGGGCTGGGAAACCCTGATCGAGCCGCTGGAGGACATGGGCGACCGCGTCACCCGCGCCTGGGGTCCGGTTTCCCACCTGTTCGCAGTGACGTCCACCGCCGACTGGCGCAAGTCCTACAACGCCTGCCTGCCCAAGATCACCGCCTATGGCCTTGAGCTGTCGCAGAACGAGGCGCTGTTCCACGCCTACGAGCAGCTGCAGCAGCGGCCGGGTTTCGCCGGCTTTTCACCGGCGCGCCGCAAGGTGGTGGAGGACGCCCTGCGCGACTTCCGCCTGTCCGGCGTGGCGCTGCCACCGCAGCAGAAGGAACGGTTCAAGGAGATCGCGCTGCGCCTGTCCGAGCTGCAGACCAGGTTCGAGGAAAACCTGATGGACTCGGTGCAGGCCTGGACCAAGCACGTCACCGACGAGGCGCTGCTCGCCGGCATGACCGCGCAAGGCAAGGCCCAGGCGGCGGAGCGGGCCAAGGCCAAGAACCTCAAGGGCTTCCTGCTGACGCTGGATTTCCCGAGCTATGACGCGGTCATCAGCTACGCCGACAACCGCGAACTGCGGCGCGAGCTGTACACCGCCTATGCCACCCGCGCCTCCGACCAGGGGCCGTTGGCCGGCCGGCACGACAACACGGCGCTGATGGGCGAAATCCTGGCGTTGCGCCACGAGGAGGCGCAGCTGCTCGGGTTCCGCAACTTCGCCGAGCTGTCGCTCGAGACCAAGATGGCGGAATCGCCCGAAGCGGTGGAGCGCTTCCTGCTCGACCTGGCGGTGAAGGCCAGGGCGCACGCGCAGCTCGAGCTGGACGAGCTCAAGGCGTATGCGCTCCGCCGCGACGGGCTGGGCGACTTCGCGGTATGGGACGCCGCCTACTATTCCGAGAAGCTGCAAAAGGAAAAGCTCGGCTTTTCCGAGGAGGATCTGCGCCCCTACTTCCCGGCGCCGCAGGTCATTGCCGGCATGTTCGAGCTGACCGAACGCCTGTACGGGGTGAAGATCGAGCGCGTCGACCGGGTGGCGACCTGGCACAAGGACGTCACCACCTATGCCCTGCGCGACGCGGACGGCGGCGAGGTGGGCCTGTTCTACCTGGATCCCTACGCCCGCGAGGACAAGCGCGGCGGCGCCTGGATGGACGAGTGCCTCGGCCGGCGCCGCACCCACTCGGGCCTGCAGCATCCGGTCGCCTACCTCACCTGCAACTTCGCTCCGCCGCTGTCCGGCCAGCCGGCGCTACTCACGCACGACGAGGTGCTGACCCTGTTCCACGAGTTCGGCCACGGGCTGCACCACCTGCTGACCCAGGTGGACGAGTCCTCCGTCTCCGGCATCCGCGGTGTGGCCTGGGACGCGGTGGAACTGCCGAGCCAGTTCATGGAGAACTGGGCCTACGACCGCGACACCCTCAACCGCTTCGCCCGCCACTGGCAGACCGGGGCGCCGATCCCCGACGAGCTGCTGTGCAAGCTGCAGGCCAGCCGCACCTTCCAGTCGGGCCTGGGCACCGTGCGCCAGCTCGAGTTCGCGCTCTACGACCTGCGCCTGCACCGCGATTACGACCCGGCGCAGGGCCCGCGCCTGCTGCCGACTCTGGACCAGGTGCGCAAGGAGGTGAGCGTGTTTCCGCCGCCGTCCTGGAACCGCATGCCCAACAGCTTCGCCCACGTGTTCGGCGGCGGCTACGCCGCCGGCTACTACAGCTACAAGTGGGCTGAGGTGCTGTCGGCGGATGCGTTCGCCGCCTTCGAGGAAAGCCGCTTCGCCCCGGAGACGGGCCACCGCTTCCGCGATGCGGTGCTGGCCAAGGGGGGCTCCGAGGACGCGATGGACCTGTTCGTCGCCTTCCGGGGACGCAAGCCGAGCATTGAGCCGCTGCTGAAGCAACTGGGCTTGGCCGGACGGTATTGATGTCACGTTGATTCACCGGCAGCTCATCTCGCCTCTCCCCCTGGGAGAGGCCGCGCCGTGAGGCGCGGGTGAGGGCGCTCCGCTTCAACCGTAGTGAAGTACTTCCGGCCGTGCCGCCCTCACCCCAGCCCCTCTCCCAAAGGGAGAGGGATACTTGATGCCGATGCAGTTACGGGACATCACACTAGTGTCATGTCTCAAAAGTAACGTGAACTAAATAGACCCATGGCTGTCGCATGACTTTCCAAGTGCGGGAAACTACAGCGATGGCCAGAACGGGACGCCCAGCAACGAAGCTTGCAATGACCGATGCGGAAC
>JARLJS010000211.1 GCA_031291075.1 Nevskia sp.
ATCCAGAGCTCGACGATTTCATCGACCTTCAAGCGCTTGCGAGGAATGGAAATCCCATAACTAGTGATACCGGCTCGACCCATACTGACATTTCCTCCGCGAACCGAACGTTCTATATGCAGAACCGTTCAAAGCTGTTTAGAGAGTATGGCCGACTAAAACTCGCGTCAACGCGGACGATTTCACTTTCATCGTTCTATCTGTAGAACGCCTGAACGCCGTCCGCGCCACGGCGGGGCAGCGACTGCTGCGCCGCCGGCGTCGTCCTGGCGGCACGCCCTCCCCTTGCCGCGAGCCGGTTCAATGCTCGTTCAAAGGCACGCAAGAAGGGCCCCGTTGGCGGGGTGATTGGCGTCCAATCGGGACTCCGCTGACGATGGGGTTCACGGTGGTTCACGTCTTGAGCGGGCGCCCGACACCATCAGCGCTATTTTGTTCCGCCTTCCACCAACGCTCCTGAGCGCAGAACAGCGCTGAGCCATCAATCCTCAAAGGCGTCCCTTCTGCACGTCGATACGGGGCCCCGCGGCCGTGCCGATTGACAGACACTCGTTTCAGGAAGTGCGTTGATGCTCTTTGTGTGCGCCAAATCGCCGCGGCTACCCGGGCACCTGACCGCTGAAAAACCGGCACCGAGTTTGATGCGCATGCCTCTTTTGAAATTCAGCCAAAGAGGTCCGACTTAGCCTCTTTGGGCCCAGCCGGCTTCCGATCGCGTTTGGACTTCGACGGATAGTGCTCGATGATCTTCACGAGCGCGGCCTGGATAGGGACCTTGCCGCCACGGGCGTTCAGCCCGGATCGGACCTCTTCTATGACGTCCCAGGCGAATTTCGGCAGCTCGATCCGCGCCGAGCACAATCCCCAGCTGGCGTGACGTTGCCGCCGGTCGGCATCGCGCTGCCGGGCCAGTTCGGTGCGCCGCCGCTCCTCGCTGATCAGCAGCCGGGGCCCGGGATCGACGAGGTAGTCCCGAATCCAGCCGTCCAGACGATCCGGCCGTGAGGGCGACGGGCCGTCGCTATGCAGGTCGGCCAGCACGACACCCAGCGCCCGCGCGGCCGCCTTGAGTCGGCTTCGCCTCTCCCTGGTCAGCTCCGCCGCGGCGAGTCCGAGGAGTTGAGTCAATACGCCTTCGTCGGCCTCGCGCCCGTCGGTGGCGCTCCCGGTGCCACGCCGCGGCGCGGCGAGGAGTAGGCTCCGCCAGCGGTCCACAACATCCTGAATATGCTTGGGATCTGCTTTCCGGCCCATGCCGTCATAACGGCATGACCCACGCTATTTGGCAACCGACCGTTTCGCCAGTGATTTCGTGGTGACCCACGATATAGCAAAATCACCCCTCCCATCCCCCAGGTCGTGACGACCCACTTCCCTTCATGGGCAAGCGATACATCACCGACGATCTGAGGGCGCCGAGCGGGATCAGTAACCCGCCGGCGAGTCTTGCGGACCCGCGTCCTCTCTGCGGTCCCCCCGCTGCCGGGGATGATGCGCTGCTTGCCCTCGTCCGGGCTCTCGCGCGCCAGGCCGCGGCGGAAGCATTCCGGACATCGGCAACCGCGGCCGGATTCCGACCAGGAGACACCCCACGATGATGAGCAAACCGAGCGAACTCGGCGCCCTGCCGACGCTGGCCCAGACGGCCGAGCTGTTGCGGGTTTCGGGCAAGACCGTGCGGAGGATGATCAAGTATGGAGCGGTGAAATGCCATTACATCTGCCGCCAAATCCGCTTCACCGAAGAGGATGTCAGGAGATTCCTGATCAAATCCATAACATAGTACAGTCTAATCCAGTTTTGTACCATAATATATAACTCTTATTATTACTCGTGATCCGTTTTTACGTTCTAAGTAATAGATAATTGGAGTTGAATATTCACGATTTTCCCTTATTGTCCTTTTCCAACCTCACGAGGCCGCCAATGACCACCCCACCCCCTTCACGAACCCCGTCCGAGCCCACCCTGGCCACGCTCCGCGATCAGATCCGGGCCGACCCGGCCCTGCCCCCACGGCGGCGCCAGGACCTCCTCTCTGCCCTGAACACCGTCAGCCGCGCCCTCGGCCGCCCGATCGGCGACATCCCGGCGCATCCCGATTTCCTCCGCCGGCACTTGGCCGGCCTCACGCCAGTTGCCGCGGGTGTCTCGGCCGGGCGGTTGGCGAACGTCCATTCGCTGCTCCAGGCTGCGCTGGAACTCGGCGGGCTCGCCCAGATGCCGGGTCGTTATGTCGAGCCGATGGTGCCCGAGTGGGAGGCGATCTTCCGCCTGCTCCCGACCTCCCAGCACCGCTTCGGACTGTCCCGGTTTTGCCACGACTGCTCACGGCGCCACATCCCGCCGGACCAGGTGACCGACGCGGTGATGACGGACTTCGCCCAGGATCTCGAAGCCTCCCTGGTCGATCACCCGCACGCCGTTCATCGGCTGGCGTGCCGGCTGTGGAACCGGGCCGCCGAAACCATCCCCGCCTGGCCGAAACAGCGGCTCCAGGTGCCGAGCTACACCGACACCTACGCCATTCCCTGGGAGGATCTCCCGCCGACCTTGCGCACCGATTGCGAGGCCTACCTGGCCAGGCTGGCGGGCAGCGACCCGCTGGAAGCGCTCGACTTCCGGCCCCTGCGCCCCTCGTCGATCCGCACCCGCAAGCGGCAGCTCGGGGAGCTCGTCTCGGCGATGCTGCACAACGGCGTTGCGGCGGAGGCGCTGCAATCGCTCGCCGATGTCGTCCAGCTCGACCGCGTCAAGGCCGGCCTCCGCTTCCTGTTGGAGCGCAATTCCGAGGCATCCGGCCCTGGGGCGTCATCCCCGCCCACGACGCAGGCGTACCAGCTGGCCCAGCTGGCCACCGCCATCGCGTATCACTGGGTGGGCGTTCCCGCGCCCGACCTCGCCGCCCTGACGGCGCTCCGCAGGCACCTCAGTCCCCGCAAGGTCGGGCTGAGGGAGACCAACCGGGTCCGCCTGCGGCAGTTCGACGATCCGGCCGCCGTCGCCCGGTTCGTCACCATGCCGCAGCGGATCCGCGACCGCTTCCGCGCCCTCAAGCGTCCCGCGCGCAAAGACGCGCTGACCCTGCAACTGGGGGTCGCGGTCGCGCTCCTGCAGGCGCTGCCCATGCGCATCAGCAATCTCGCGGCCCTGCGCATCGGGACCCATTTGCTCTCCTCCGGCCGTGGCGGCTGGCACCTCGCGGTGTCGGGCGAGGAGGTCAAGAACGGCACCGATCTCGAAGCGGTCCTGCCGGACGACGCCTGCCAGATCCTCGATCTCTACCTCCACCGGGCTCGGCCGCTGCTCACCAACGTCCCAACCGACGCCCTTTTCCCCGGCCGCTATGGCCCGCCCAAGAGCGTCGACATGCTGCGCGAGCAGATCGAGAAGGGCGTTGCCGCGTGGACGGGCCTGACGGTTCACCCCCACCTGTTCCGCCACATCCTGGCCAAGCTCTATCTCGAAGCGCACCCCGGCCAATACGGCGTGGTGAAGCTGTTGCTCGGCCACAAGTCGATCGACACCACCATGACCAACTACTGCGGCACCGAGACCGCCTCGGCCCTGCAGCACTTCGACCGTCACATGCAGGCCCTGCGGGCAGCGGCGCCGATGCGCGTCGGGGGAGGCCGGTCATGACCGATCCTTCCTTGTTCGCCAACAGCCGGGCCCGCAGCGCGGTGCCCCTGAAGAACTGGCCCGACGCCGATCGCCGTGCCTGGGCGCTGGCCATCACGCCCGGCGATCTGCTCGAGCCGGGTGGTATCGGGGCGGCTTGGCGCCCCGCCACAAGGGACGGCGCGTGCAATGCCTATGGTCGCTGGCTCGCCTGGCGCGCGAGGCAGGGCCCGCTGGATGAGCACGCCGATCCGGCCGAGCGGGTCACCGAGCAGGCCATCACCGACTACGTGCAGTACCTGTGCGCCCAGCATTCCCTGAGCTCGGCGGCGGCCTACCTCGCCTTTCTTGCGATGGCACTCCGCGCGCTGGCGCCCGACCGGGCGTGGGGCTGGATCGGCAAGATTGCCACCCGCCTGCGGCGCAATGCGACCCCCGTACGTGCCAAGCGGCCGCGCCTGCAATCGACGGACGCGCTGCTGTCCTTTGGCATCGAGCTGATGGACGGGGCGGCGCGCGAACCCGAGCCGGTGACCTGGCGGACCGCCACCGGCTGCCGGGATGGGCTGATGATCGCCTTGCTGGCGCTGCGCCCGCTGCGGCGCCGCAACTTCATCGCCATCCAGCTCGGGCGTCACCTGGTTCGGGTCGGGCCGGACTACCGGCTGCGCTTCGAGGGGGCGGACACCAAGAACGGCCGATGGATCGACGAGCCCTTCCCGGCGCCGCTGACGGACCGGCTGGAGCGCTACCTGCAGCATTACCGTCCCTGGCTCTGCGCCCAGGACAGTCACCGCAATCCGCGGATCCGCTTCCAGCCGCCCGGCGACCATCTGTGGGTGTCGAAAACCGGCGCCGCGATGAGCGAGGACGTCTTCTACAAGGATCTCCGCAACCGGACCCGCGAGCGCTTCGGCCAGGCGCTAAGCCCGCATCTGTTCCGCGACTGCGCGGCGACCACCATCGCTACCGAGGATCCCGCCCACGTCGCCATCATCCCGGCGCTCCTGGGGCACACCACCGCGCAGACCAGCGAGCGCTACTACAACCATGCCGGGATGATCGATGCCGGCCGCCGCGTCCAGGACGTGGTGGCCAAGCTGCGGCACGCCGGCACCAAAGACCAGGAGCAGCGCCCATGCGTGCCGTGATCTATGCCCGCTACAGCTCCGACCTCCAGCGCGCTGCCTCCATCGAAGACCAGCTCCGCATCTGCCGTGCCCGCGCCGAGCACGAGGGCTGGACCGTCGTCGAGGTCTTCTCCGACGCCGCCATCTCCGGCGCCACCCTGGTCCGGCCCGGCGTGCAGGCTCTCCTCCAGGTCATCCGGGGCGGCGGCGTCGACCTCGTCCTGACCGAGAGCCTCGACCGCATCTCCCGTGACCTGGAGCACATCGCCGGCTTCTACAAGCAGGCCAGCTTTGCCCAGGTCCGCATCGTCACCCTCGCCGAAGGCGAGATCTCCGAGCTCCACATCGGACTGAAGGGCACGATGGGCGCCCTCTACCTCAAGGACCTCGCCCAGAAGACCCGCCGCGGCCTGCAGGGCCGCATCCTCGCCGGCCGCTGTCTCGGCGCCGCTTCCTACGGCTACCGGGTGGTCCGCCGCCTCGGCGCCGCCGGCGAGCCCGACCGGGGCCTGCGCGAGATCGTCCCCGACGAGGCCGCCATCGTCCGACGCATCTTCAACGCCTACGTCTCCGGCGTCAGTCCCCGCGGCATCGCCAAGATGCTCAACCCCGAGGGCATCCCTGGCCCCAGCGGCGGCCTCTGGTATGCCGGCTCCCTGCGCGGCCAGCCCAATCGCGGCGAGGGCCTCCTGCGCAACCCGATCTACATCGGCCGGCTCGTCTGGGCCCGCTGCACCCGCCGCAAGGACCCGCTCACCGGCCGGCGGGTCCAGATGCCGCCCGAGCCGGATGCGGGCGTGTCCACGGAGGTGCCGGAGCTGCGCATCCTCGACCAGGCGCTGTGGGCCCGGCTCTCCGCGCCGGCAAGTCCGCCGTCCTCCGCCTCCGCGGTCGGTCCCGACCACCCCAAGGTCGGCTTCTGGGACCAGCGCCGGCCGCGCCACCTCTCGGGCAAGGTCGTCTGCGGCTGCTGCGGGCGGAGCTTCGTCTCCATCGGCAAGGACTATCTTGCCTGTCGCGGCGCCCGCGATGGCGGCTGCCCCAACACCTCCAGCATCCGCCGCCCCCGGCTCACCAGGTTCGTGCTGGAGGCCCTAGCCACCCGGCTGATGCAGCCCGAGGCGGTGGCGGAATTCATCAGGACCTTCAACGCCGGGTGGTCCCGCCTCGGGGCCGAGGCCGCCGCCGGCGCCACCACCCAGCGCCGCGAGCTCTCCGGCCTGCAGCACAAGATCGACAACCTCGTCGACGCCATCGCCGACGGCGACCGCAGCCCCAGTCTCCGCCGCCGACTCGCGGAGATGGAGGCCCGCCGCGACCGCCTCGCGGCGACCGCGCCTGACGAGCCGCCCAAGCTCCCCGCGCTGCACCCTGGCATCGCCGAAGTCTACCGGGCCAAGATCGCCCATCTCCAGCAGGCCTTGGAGCGCCAGGATGACCGCGAGGCCATGGAAGCCGCCCGCGCCCTGATCGACAAGGTCGTCATCTCGCCGCCCCCGGACGACGGAGGGGAGCCCGCCATCGAGCTGATCGGCGCCCTCCCGGAGCTCCTCATCGCCGCCGGGCTCGGCAGCGAAAACGCCGGGAACTCAAGCCTCAGCGCCCACGCCGTTCTCCGCGTGTTCGCCAGTTCGATAAAAGAGGGTTCAGGGGCGGAGCCCCGCCGCCGCAGGCGGACTCCCTCAGAAAGCGACGTGCCCGAAGATGGCCTGGAGCACGGCGTAGAGCAGGCCGCCGACGAGGAAGCCGACCAAGGTTCCGTTGACGCGGACGTATTGCAGGTCGCTGCCGATGCGCAGCTCGAGTTTTTCGGTGACGGTGGCTGTGTCCCAGCGGCCGACGACGCCGGCGATGAACTCGGCGAGCTGCGCCTGGGCGGAGGGCAGCAGGGAGGCGGCGATGCCCTCGACGGCCTTGTGGAGCTGGTCGCGTGAGGCCGGGTCCTGTTCCAGCATGCCGCCGAGGTTGGCCAGTGCGCCTTCGATAACGGCGATGGTGCGGCCGTCCGGGCGGGCGGCATCGGCCTCCAGGGCGAGGCGCAGACGCGACCACACGTCGGCGAGCCACGCGCGCACGGTTTCATGGGCAACGACGCGCTTGACGGCGGCGCCGATTTCGGCGGCGCGTTCGGGATCGTCCTCGATGCGCTGGATGTCCCGGCGCACCCACTCGTCGAAGGCGGCGCGCATTTCCGAGCTGTCGGGTTCCATGCGCGAGAGTTCGGTGTTGATCTGGGCGACCACGCGGTGGGCGACGGCGGCGCCGAGGGCCCAACCGACGAGGCGGCCGCCCTGTTCGCGCACGCGTTCCTCGATGGCGGCCTGCAGCGAGGCCTCGCGGCTGGCCAGCGTGGTTTTGACGCTGCCGTCGATGAAGGTGAAGACGTCCTGATGCTTGCCGCCCTCGACGAGCTGGCGCAGCGCGCGGGCCACCACCCGGCCGGCGCCGGGGCCGCCGAGGATGCGTGGGACAATGCGCGCGAGCATGTGGCGGGCGCGGCCGTCCTCGATGCTGGCGAGGATGCGCGGCAGCATGGCGGCGAGGGCCTCGGCGGCGGGGCGGGTGGCGACGGGGTTGGAGAGGAAGCGCCGCAGGATGGAGGCGAGGTCGAGCTGGGCGAGGAAGGTGGCGACGTCGGCGTGGGTGAAGACGTGGCTGGCGACGAAATTGCCCAGCGCGCGGCCGAGCCGCTCCTTTTGCAGCGGGATGATGGCGGTATGGGGGATGGGCAGGCCCAGCGGGCGGCGGAACAGGGCGGTGACGGCGAACCAGTCCGCGATGCCGCCGACGAAGCCGGCCTTCGCGGCGGCCTGAAGCAGGTCGGCGCCGGACGAGGGGGGCAGGGCGTAGCCGAGCAGGATCAGGGCGCCCATCAGAACCAGGAGCGCGCCGGCGAAAGCGCGGTGCCAGCGCAGGGAGCGTCGTGCCTCGACGTCGGGGTCCGCCTGTTTTGCGATGGGCATGGTCACTCCCGTACGGCTTGTCGTCTGTCCCGAGCGGGCCGGGTTGGCGCGAGGGGTAGTCCGATGGCGCGGTGGCGGCAACCGGGGGCGCTGGGGATTGCCGCGATGTCATGCGCTTCTTGCCGGGACTTTTCGCCACAGCAGGGCGTTTGCCCGCGGCGGGAAGGGTATGTTATAGTATAACAATGCTCGATCCCCTTTCTCCCCTGGCCGGTCCGGCCGCGCGGCTGGTGCTGGTGGCGGTGCTGCTGGCGCTACTGTGGGGCGGCGTGGTGTGGGTGTTGCAGTCGTGACACGAAGTGTGGCCCCGGTTATGACGCCAAGTGTGACGCCGCCGCCGATCCGCCTGACCAATCTGACCTGCGTGCACGACCGCCATCCCGTGGTGCATCACGTTTCCGGCGTGTTCGCTCCGGGCAGCCTGACCGCCATTGCCGGGCCGAACGGCGCGGGCAAGACCACGCTGCTGCGCGCGTTGGCCGGTCTGCATCCGGTGTACGAGGGCAGCATCGACCGTGGCGGCTTGCCGGCTGACGGCATCGCCCTGCTGCCCCAGGCCGGCACGCTCGATCGCTCCTTTCCGCTGACCTGCGGGGAGGTGGTGGCGCTGGGCGCGGCCGGGCGGGGCTCCGCCTGGCGGCGGCTGGCACTGGGGCCGGCAAGCGCGGCGCTGCGGCTGGTGGGGCTGGAGGGGTTCGCGGCGCGCCCGATCGGGGCACTCTCGGCCGGGCAGTTCCAGCGCGTGCTGTTCGCGCGGATGGCGGTGCAGAACGCGCCGGTGCTGCTGCTCGACGAGCCGTTCAACGCGGTGGATGCCCGCACCACCGCCGACCTGCTGGGGCTGATTGCCACCTGGCATCGGGAGGGACGGACCATCGTGGCGGTGCTGCACGACCTGGACATGATCGCCCACGCCTTTCCGCAGACCCTGCTGCTGGCGCGCACGAAGCTGGCCTGGGGGCCGACGGAAGTGGCGCTGAGCACGGCCAACCGGGCCCGGCTGGGCGAGGCGGTCCTTGCTTGGACCGACGAGCGCGAGATCTGCCACGAGGAGGGCGGCTGAGATGCTGCAATCCTGGCTGCTCGACCCGTTCACGCTGGGTTTCATGCGCCGTGCCCTGGCCGGGTGCGTCGCGCTTTCGCTCGCCGGCCCGCCGCTGGGCGTGTTGCTGGTGCTGCGGCGGATGAGCCTGACTTCCGACGTGCTGCAACACGGCATTCTGCCCGGGGTGGCGGTGGGCGCGTTGGCCGGCGGGCTCTCGCTGTGGGCGATGGGGTTGGGGGGCGTGCTGGCGGGGCTGGCGGTGGCGCTGCTGGCGGGATGGCTCGCGCGCCACGCCGGGGGGCGGGAGGACGCGCAGATGGCCGGCGTCTATCTGGTGGCGCTGGCGCTGGGCGTGGCCATCGTCTCCGCGACGCGTGGGGTGGATCTGGCCCATTTGCTGTTCGGCAGCGTGCTGGCGGTGGACGATTCGGCGCTGCTGTTGATGGCGGGCTCGGCCTCGGCGGCGCTGGTGGGGCTCGCGCTGATCTGGCGGCCGCTGGTGCTGGAAAGCCTCGACCCCGGCTTTCTGCGCGCCCTGGGTGGGCACGGGGGGCTGTGGCACCTGGCGTTCATGGCGTTGGTGGTGGTGGTGGTGGTGGGCGGATTCGCCGCGCTGGGCACGCTGATGTCGGTGGGCTTGATGATGCTGCCGGCGGTGGCCTCGCGGCATCTGGCGGCCACCCTGGGCGGGCAGGTGCGCGCCGCGGTGGCGGTGGCGCTGGCGGCCTCGGTGGGGGGGCTGCTG
>JARLJS010000212.1 GCA_031291075.1 Nevskia sp.
GGGGGCGTATCCGACCAATCTTTCGGGCGGGCAGCAGCAGCGCGTGGCGATTGCGCGGGCGCTGGCGATGCACCCCAAGCTGATGCTGTTCGACGAGCCGACCAGTGCGCTCGACCCCGAGCTGGTGGGCGAAGTTCTTGCCGTGATGAAGGAACTTGCCGCCTCCGGCATGACCATGATCGTGGTGACGCACGAACTGGGATTTGCCCGCGAGGTGGCCGACCGGGTGGTGTTCATGGACCACGGCGCGATCGTCGAGGCCGGACCGCCCGCCCAGGTGCTGGGCGCGCCCAAGGAAACGCGCACCCAGGCTTTTCTCTCCGCCGTCATCTCTTAACCGCAACAGGGACGTCCGCGATGTTCAGAACCCTCCTTCTCGCCACCGCCCTGCTCGCCTCCGGGGCCGCCGCGCAGGCCGCCGATCTGCCGGCGCGCATCGCCCAGCGCGGCACGCTGGTGGCCGCCATCGTTCCCAACTATCCGCCACTGGATCTGCGCGACCCCGCCACCGGCAAGCTGACCGGTTTCGACGTGGAGTTCGGCGACGCCATCGCCGCCAAGCTGGGGCTGAAGATGGAGTGGCAGGAAACCAGCTTCGAACAGATGCTGGCCGCGGTGAAGACCGGGCGAGTGGACATCATCATTTCCGGGATGAGCGACCTCAAGAGCCGCCAGGACACCGCCGATTTCGTGGATTATCTGCACTCCGGCTCGCAGATGTTCACCCAGGCCAGCCGCGCCAAGGAATTCGCCACCGCCGAGGCGCTGTGCGGCAAGGCGGTGGGTGCCTCGCGGCGCACCGCGCTGGTCGATGACATCAAGAAGTTCTCCGACGAGCACTGCGTCGCGGCGGGCAGGCCGGCGATTAACGTGGTGGGCACGGAAGGCTCGGCGGACGCGCGCACGCAGCTGCGCCAGGGACGGATCGACGCCGCCATGCAGGGTGGCGAGACGCTGCCCTACATCATGGCCCAGGAGCCGAATACCTACGCAGCGGTCGGCGAGCCAGTGCGCTTCACGCCGATGGGCATCGCCGTGGGCAAGGACCAGGCCGGGCTGCGCGATGCCATCGCCGATGCCGCGCGCGCCCTGGTGGCCGACGGCAGCTACGCCAAAATCGCGGACAA
>JARLJS010000213.1 GCA_031291075.1 Nevskia sp.
ACTGGCCACGCTGTCGGATACCATGCGCACCAACCAGCAGCTCATGCTCCACATCGCCGAGGGCCAGCAGGCGCTCGCCCCGGTGCTGGGCCGGCTGGCCGAGCCGCGCCCGGCCGGCAGCGGCGGCGACGACGTGGTGCGCGCCCACCTGCGCAACATCGAACTCTACCTCCAGCGTTTCATCACCGAATCCGAGCAGGGCCGCACCCAGAGCACCTCCGAGCTGCGCAACGACATCCGCGTACTGACCCGCACCATCGCCGCCCTGGCCGAGGATCAGCCGCGATGAACGAGGGCCGCGCCCGGCGGGAGGCCTGAGCGATGGCCCTGCGGCGACGTCGGCAGGTGGGTGGCGGGGGACTGAGCGCGTGGCCGGGCTACGTGGACGCGCTGTCCACGCTGCTGATGGTCATCATCTTCGTGCTGCTGGTGTTCGTGCTGGCGCAGGGGTTCCTTTCGGTCGCGCTGAGCGGGCGGGACAAGGCGCTGGACCGGCTGAACCGGCAGATGACCGAGCTTTCCGACATGCTCTCGCTGGAGCGCGGGCGAACCACAGAACTGAATCTCTCGCTCTCGCAGCTCAACCGCGACCTGGCGGCGGCGCGGGCGGCGCGCGACGACCTCACCCAGCAGCTTGCCGGCCTGCGTGGCCAGCAGGCCGACGCCGTCGCCGAGCGCGATGCCCTGCGCAGCGAACGCGACAGGCTGATGGCCCGGCTCGCCGACGCCGGCTTGCAGGCGCAGTCCGCCCAGGCGCGGGCCGATCAGTTGGCCAGACAGTTGGCCGATACCTCGAAACAGGCGGACGCGCAGGGCCAGCAGAACGTGGGCGCGGCGGCGCAGTTGGCCGGCACGCGCGCCGCGCTGGCCCAGGCGCAGGCGCAGCTTGAGGAAATGCGCCGCCAGATCGCCGCGCTGGATGCCGCCCATCAGGTGGATCAGACGACGATCACCGCCAAGCTTTCGGAGCTGGCGCAGCTGGCCGACCAGGTGCGGGCGCTGACGGCGCTGCGCGACGACCTGGAGAAGCAGGCGCGCGAGGCCGCGGCGCGGGCCACCAGCGAGGCCGACCAGCGCGCGGCGGTGGCGGCGTTGCTGGCCAACGAGCAGAAGCTCGGCGAGTCGGCGCATGCCCAGTTGGCGCTGCTGAGCCATCAGGTGGACGAGCTGAAGGCTCAGCTCGCCTCGGTGCAGCACGCGCTGGAGATTTCCGAAAGCTCGGCGCGCGACAAGGACGTGCAGATCGCCAACCTGGGCAGCCGGCTGAACGCCGCGCTGGCGCAGAAGGTGGAGGAGCTGCAGCGCTACCGCAGCGAATTCTTC
>JARLJS010000214.1 GCA_031291075.1 Nevskia sp.
AATCAAACGCTTTTGTCAACGAACTTCTAACTCAGGACACTAGGGAGCCTCTGAACAACTCCATGCCCTCCCGTTGCCCCCGGTTTTCCGCCAGGCAAGGCGCGAGCGACGTGGTTTGCTCACTGCAAATGAGGAGCGAGCAACGCGGCATGGCGGAAAACCGGGGGCAACCCTTCGGGCGGCTTGCCATTTAGCGCCGGGCCCCGTTGCTCGTAGCTCATGTGCAATCAGCACACCGCGCTCCTCGCGCCTTGCCCGACACAAAATGGCAAGCCGCGGGAGGGCATGGAGTTGTTCAGAGGCTCCCTAGGGCAAGGCGGTCGCGCTCACCGGCGCGCCCCACAGGCGCGAACCGATCTCGTCGAAATTCTGCAGCACGCCGCTGCTGAACCACTGCACCGTGCCGGGCGTGGCGCGCTGCGCGTGCAGGTCCTCGCTGCCGCCGTTGGCGGACAGCACGCTGTCGACGCGGCGCGCCACCGCCGCGCCGGTGTCGAGCAACCGGACGTGCGAGCCGGCCACCTGCTGGATCAGCGGGCGCAGGAACGGATAGTGGGTGCTGCCGAGCACCAGCACATCGGCGCCGGCGGCCAGCAGCGGCGCCGTGTAGCGTTCCACCAGGGCACGCGTCTCCACCCCTGCCAGATCCCCTGCCTCGACCCGCTCGGGCAGGCCGGGACAGGGTTGGGTGACGACGCGCACGCTGCCGGCGTGACGGTCGATCAGCTTGTGAAGCTTCTCGCCGGACAGCGTGGCGACGGTGGCGAGCACACCCACCACCCCGCTGCGGGTCAACGCCACCGCCGGCTTGATCGCCGGCTCCATGCCGACGAAGCCGCATGAGTAGTTGGCGCGCAGGTATTCCACCGCGGCGATGGTGGCGGTGTTGCAGGCCACCACGATCAGCTTGGCGCCCCGTGCCAGCAGAAAATCGGAGATGGTGACCGCGCGCGCGATGATCTGCTGCTGGCTCTTGCCGCCGTAGGGACAGTGCCCGCTGTCGGCCACGTAGATGAAGTCCTCGCCGGGCAGGCGCAGCGCCAGCTCGCGCAGTACCGACATGCCGCCCAGGCCGGAGTCGAATACCCCGATGGGGGCGTCGTTCGGCGCGCTCATGCCGTATCGTCGCGGAAATGATCGTAGCCGCTCAGCTCGGTCTCGAGCAGCCGGCCGTCCGCGTCCAGCCAGCGCAGGCCGGGCTCGCGGGTGATGTGACCGATCTCGGTGAGCGGCAAGCCGAGCTTGGCGCGCGCTTCGGCCACCCTCTCCGGCGGCAGGCACACACACAGCTCGTAGTCGTCGCCGCCGGCGACCTGCAGCCGCAGCCGCGCTGCCGCGGGCGCCAGCCGCTGGAATGCCTCCGACATCGGCAGCCTGTCGGCGCGCACCTCGGCACCGACCCAGCTCGCCTCCAGGATATGGCGCAGGTCCCCGGCCAGGCCGTCGGACAGGTCGATCGCGGCGCGCCCCAGCAGGCGCAGGTTGTGACCCGCTGCGATACGCGGCTGTGGACGGTTGAGCCGCGCTTTCAGGAATTCGCGATCCGGATCGAAGCGGGCGCATTCAACCGCCAACCCCAGCTCGAGCGCGAGCGCCGCGTCGCCGAGGGTGCCGGTGACGCAGACGGCATCGCCTGGCTTGGCGCAGCTCCGCCGCAGGGCCTTGCCGGCCGGCACGCTGCCCAGTGCCGTGATGCTCACGCTCAAGGGACCACGGCTCAGGTTGCCACCCACCAGCGTAATGCCCGCCTGCGCCGCCATCGCACCCATCCCTTCGGCGAAGGCCTTGATCCAGCCTTCGTCGGCATGGGGCAGGGTAAGCGCCGCCAGGAACCAGCGCGGCCGCGCGCCCATCGCCGCCAGATCGGACAGGTTGACCGCCAGCGCCTTCCAGCCTACGTCGTCGGCACGCGCCTGCGGATGGAAATGCCGTCCTTCGACCAGCGTGTCGGTGGTCACCGCCAGATCTTCGCCGGCGGCCGGCCGCAGCAGCGCGCAGTCGTCGCCGATGCCGAGGACGACGTCGGCCGAGGCCGGGGTGAGGGACTGGAAATACCGCCGGATCAGCACGAACTCGTCCATGGCCCGATCCCCTGCTTTCGCTTTATATCCCCGCCGCGATCTCGGTAGCCCGGGCCTTGCGGGCCAGCTTGTCGAGCACGCCGTTGACGAACTTGTAGCCCTCCTCCGCACCGAACACCTTGGTCAGGCTCACCGATTCGTTGACCACGACTTTCCACGGCACTTCCGGGCGGAACATGAGTTCGTAGGCGCCGAGCAGCAACACCGCGTGCTCCACCGGGTCGAGTTGCTCCAGCGGACGGTCCAGGTGCGGCCCGATCGCGGCGTTGAGCTCGCGCTCAACCCCGACCACACCGTGCAGCAGCTCCGAGAAGTAGGAAGGATCGGCCCGGCCCAGGCCTTCCGGCTGTTCCACGAACTGCTTGAGCAACGAGTCGGGCGGCGTCTCGTTCACCAGCCATTGGTAGAGGGCCTGGACCGTGAGCCGCCGTGCCAGGCCACGCCGGCTGGTGGGCGCGTTGTCAGTCATCGAGCGCCCGCACCAATCGCACCATTTCCAATGCCGCCGCGACCGCTTCGTAGCCCTTGTTGGCGGGGCCGGCGCCGGCGCGTTCCGTTGCCTGTTGCGCCGTGTTGACGGTGAGCACCCCGAAGCCGAGCGGCACGCCCTGCTTTTGCGAGGCCTCGCGCAGGCCACGTGCGCATTCGCCGGCGACAAAATCGAAATGCGGCGTATCGCCGCGGATCACCGCACCAAGCGTGACGACCGCATCGTAGCGGCCGGTCTTCATCAGCCGGCTCACCGCCAGCGGCAGTTCGAACGCGCCCGGGACCAGGAATTCCTCGACGTGCTTGTCGGCCACCCCCCAGGCGGCAAGACAGCGGCGGGCACCCGCCAGCAGCGCCTGCACCACCTCCACGTTCCAGCGCGTCGCCACCAGGGCGACGCGGGTGTTCTTGAATTCACCCTTGGCCGGCCTGGGTGGAGCGGCGTAGCCGGTTTTCTGGGCCGCTGCTTTTGTCGGCAAGTTTCTCTCCCTTCTAAAAACGTGAGACGTGAGACGTGAGACGTGAGACGTGAGACGCAAGCAAAGAAGCGCCGCACCTCGTTTTTCAGCTTTTCCGTCTCACGTCTCACTGTTTTTTAGTCGCAGTGGACGTACTCGACCACTTCCAGCCCGAAGCCGGACAGCGCGTACATTTTCTTCGGTGCGGACAGCACGCGCATCTTGCGCACACCGAGGTCGACCAGGATCTGCGCGCCGACACCGTAGGTGCGCAGCGCCTGCCGCTGGTCCGGCGATACCGCGGGCAGCGCCTGTGCCGGCGGGTGCGGCTGGTTGAGGCCCACGATCTGCTGCACCAGGTCGCGCGGCGACTCCGGCTTGCGCAGCAGCACCACCACGCCGCCACCCTCGTCGGCGACGCGCTTGAGAGCGCGGCGCAGCGGCCAGGAAAAGTCCCCGTGCCTCACCCCCAGCACGTCCTGCAGCATGTTGCGCAGGTGCACGCGCACCAGCACCGGCTGGTCGGCGTTGATCTCGCCCATCACCAGGGCCAGGTGCACGGTCTTGTCGATACGATCCTCGTACACCGCCATGCGGAACTCGCCGAACTCGGTGCGCACCTGCTGTTCCGCCACCCGCTCGACGCTGTGCTCGTTGGCCAGCCGGTAGCGGATCAGGTCGGCGATGGTGCCGATGCGCAGGTTGTGCTCGCGGGCGAAGGCGAACAGGTCGGCGCCGCGCTTCATGGTGCCGTCGTCGTTGACGATTTCGCAGATGAAGGCGGCCGCCGAGGACAGGCCGGCCAGCTTCACCAGGTCCACCGAGGCCTCGGTGTGGCCGGCGCGGGCCAGCACGCCGCCCTCGGCGTAGCGCAGCGGGAAGATATGACCAGGGCGGGCGAAGTCGTCCGGCTTCGAGGCGGGCTCGGCCAGGGCGCGGATGGTGCGGGCGCGGTCGGCGGCGGAGATGCCGGTGGTGGTGCCGTGCTTGTAATCGACCGAGATGGTGAAGGCGGTGCGATGGCTCTCGGTATTCTCCGCCACCATCAGCGGCAGGCGCAGTTCCTCCAGCCGCTCGCGCGTCATCGGCTGGCAGATGATCCCGCTGGAGTGGCGCACCACGAAGGCCACCGCTTCCGGCGTGGCCTTCTCGGCGGCCATGATGAGGTCACCCTCGTTCTCGCGCTCCTCGTCGTCCATCATGATCACCATGCGGCCGGCCTTGATGTCGGCGACGATGTCCTCGATGGAATCGAGCTTGCGCTCGCGCTTGCTGTCGATCGATGCGATCCTGCTCATAGCTCTAAACCCCTCGTTCCTGCAACAGCCGCTCCAGGTAGCGGGCGATGAGGTCGACCTCCAGGTTGACCTGCCCGCCCACCGCCAGCCCGCCCAGGGTGGTATGGCTCCACGTCTGCGGGATGATGTTAACGCCAAAACGGTTTCCATCCACGCCGTTGACCGTCAGGCTGACGCCGTCGATGGCGATCGATCCCTTGCGGGCGATGTAGCGCGCCAAGCCCTCCGGCGCGTCGAAACTGAGCCGCCAGGAGCGTGCGTCCTCGTGCTTCTCGGCCAGCCGGCCGACGCCGTCGACGTGTCCGGACATCATGTGGCCGCCCAGCGGCTTGGCCGGCGTCAGCGCCCGTTCCAGGTTCACCGCGGTGCCGGCATGCCAGCCGCCGGCGGTGGTGGCGGCCAGGGTTTCCACCGACACGTCGGCGGTGAAGCCCTGCGGCAGCAGGGTCACGGCGGTCAGGCACACGCCGCCAACGGCGACGCTGTCGCCGGCCTGCAGCCCCGCCAGGTAGCCGCCGTCGGCGACCACGGTCAGGCGGCGGTCGCCGCCCACTTCCTCCACCGCCTCGATGCGGCCGACCGCCTCGACGATCCCGGTAAACATCAGATGTTCTCCTGTGCGGCATTGGATACCAGCGCCGTGACGCGGATGTCGTCGCCGACCAGGCGCAGGTCCTGCGGCACCAGCCGCTGACGCTGCTCCAGCCGCTGCAGGCCCGGCAGGTGCGCCAGCGGCCGCGCCTCGTCGCCGAGCAACGACGGCGCCAGGTACAGCACCAGTTCGTCGGCCAGGCCGGCGCGCAACAGCGCCCCGGCCAGCCGCGGCCCGCATTCGACCAGCACCTCGTTGACGTCGTGGCGCGCCAGCGCCACCAGCGCGGCATCGAGCATCAGGTGCCCGGCGGAGTCTTCCGCCACGGTCACCAGCTCCACCCCGGGAGCCGCCGGCGCCCCGGCGTCCGCGGTCAGCAGGAAGCGGCGCGCGCCCCCGGTCCAGACGCGGGCGCTGGCCGGCACGCGGCGCCGGGCGTCGAGCACGATGCGGTCGGGCTGGCGCCAGTCGCCGTCCAGCCGCACATTGAGCTGCGGGTCGTCTTCCAGGGCGGTGTCCGCGCTGGTCATCACGGCGCCGGCTTCGGCCCGCAGTTGATGCACGTCGGCGCGGGCCGCCTCGCCGGTGATCCAGCGGCTCTCGCCGGAGGCCATGGCGGTGCGGCCGTCGAGGCTGGCGGCGAGCTTGAGCGTGACCCAGGGCCGCCCACGCACCATGCGCGACACGAAGCCGCGGTTGAGCTGCAGCGCCCGTTCGCGCTGCACCCCGACGTGGGTGGCGATCCCCGCTTCGTGCAGCCGTGCCAGGCCGCGGCCGGCCACCAGCGGGTTGGGGTCCTGCATCGCCGCCCACACCCGCCTGACCCGCGCCGCGATCAGGGCGTCGACGCAGGGCGGCGTGCGGCCATGATGGGCACAGGGTTCCAGTGTCACGTAGACCTCGGCGCCGGCGGCGGCGGAGCCGGCCGCGCGCAACGCCAGCACCTCGGCATGCGGCTCGCCGGCGCGCCGGTGCCAGCCCTCGCCCACGATCACTCCGTCGCGGGCGATAACGCAGCCGACGCGGGGATTGGGATGGGTGGTGGCCTTGCCCTGCTCGGCCAGGCGCAAGGCGCGCGCCATGAAGCCCTTGGCGAGGATCTCGTCAGCGCTTGACATCGACGCGGGGCGCTTTGTGGTCGTCGGCGGCTTCGATCAGGGGCAGCTGGCTGCGCCGCAGCTCGGCGCTGGGCAGCTTCTCCAGGCGGTCGATCTCCTCGCGGAACGCGTTCACGTCCTGGAAGCTGCGGTAGATCGAGGCGAAGCGCACATAGGCGACGTGGTCGAGGTCGCGCAGTTCCTCCATCACCCACTCGCCGATGCGCCGCGACGGCACCTCGCGTTCGCCGCTGGCGCGCAGCTTGCGCATGACGTTCTCGATGGCGTGGTCCACCGCCTCCTGCGGCACCGGGCGTTTGTACACCGCACTCTCGAAACCGCGCCGCAGCTTGGCCTCGTCGAAGGGCTGCGGTTTGCCGCTGCTCTTAAGCACGAACGGCATCGACAGCTGGGCCTTCTCGAACGTACTGAAGCGGTTGCCGCAATGCGGACACTCGCGCCGCCGCCTCACCTGGGTGCCTTCCTCGTACAGGCGCGAGTCGATCACGCGGGTGTCGGGTGCTTTGCAGAAGGGACACTGCATGGGGGACTACGGCAGGCGGGAGACAGGAGGCGGGAGGCGCAAGAAGCCGTGCTTCCGCCGTTTCCGCCTGCCGCCTGCCGCCTCTCGCCTCACGCTGCCTTCTTCGCGGCCTGGTACACCGGAAAACCGGCGCACAGGTCCTCGACCCGGCTGCGCACCCGCGCGATGGTACCGTCCACGTCGGCACCGGCGGCCATGGCGTCGAGGATGTCGGCGATCCAGCTCGCCACCTCCGCCATCTGCACCTCGCGGAAGCCGCGGGTGGTGCTGGCGGGGCTGCCGATGCGCAGGCCGGAGGTGACCATGGCCGGGCGCGGGTCGTTCGGCACCGCGTTCTTGTTAACCGTGAGGTGGGCCTTGCCCAGCGCGTTTTCGGCGTCCTTGCCGGTGACGTTGCGCGCCGACAGGTCGAGCAGGAACAGGTGGTCGTCGGTGCCGCCGGAGACGACCTTGTAGCCGCGCTGCAGGAACACCTCGGCCATGGCACGCGCGTTGGCCACCACCTGCTGCTGGTACAGCTTGAATTCCGGCGCCAGCGCCTCCTTGAAGGCCACCGCCTTGGCGGCGATGACGTGCATCAGCGGCCCGCCCTGGATGCCGGGGAACACGGCCGAATTGAGCTTCTTGTACAGCTCCTCCGGCTGGCCCTTCGCCAGGATGATGCCGCCGCGCGGACCGCGCAGGGTCTTGTGGGTGGTGCTGGTCACCACGTGGGCGTGCGGCAGCGGGCTCGGGTAGACCCCGGCGGCGACCAGCCCGGCGACGTGGGCCATGTCCACCCAGAACCAGCAGCCGACCTTGTCCGCGATGGCGCGCATGCGCGCCCAGTCCTTCACCCGCGAGTAGGCGGAAAACCCGCCGATCAGCAGCTTGGGCTTGTGCTCCAGCGCCACGCGCTCCATCTCGTCGTAGTCGACCAGGCCGGTCTGCGGATCGAGGCCGTAAGCCACCACCTTGTAGTTCTTGCCGGAGAAATTGGCCGGGTGGCCATGGGTAAGATGGCCGCCATGGGCCAGGTTCATGCCCATGATGGTGTCGCCCGGCTGGACCAGCGCGGCGAACACGGCGGCGTTGGCCTGGGCGCCAGAGTGCGGCTGGACATTGGCGTAGTCGCAGTCGAACAGCTGCTTGACGCGTTCCAGCGCCAGGTTCTCGGCGACGTCGACGTGCTCGCAGCCGCCGTAGTAGCGCCGGCCGGGGTAGCCCTCGGCGTATTTGTTGGTCAGCACCGAGCCCTGCGCTTCCATCACCGCCGGGCTGGCGTAGTTTTCCGAGGCGATCAGCTCGATATGCGCCTCCTGCCGCGCGCGTTCGGCCTCGATGGCGCGGGACAGCTCCGGATCGGCTTGGGCGAGGGTCTTGGCGTTATTCCACATGTCGGTTCCTACGTGAGACGTGAGAAGTGAGACGTGAAACGTGAAAGGCGACACCACGGCGCTTGCCTCTCACGTCTCACGTCTCACATCTCAACGCGATTCAGTCCACGACCTCAAGCATCAGGTCCAGGGCCGCCCGGGCCGGTACCGCGATCTCCCGCGGCACCTGGATGCGGTTCACCACCTGCCCGGTAATGAGGTTGTCCAGGGTCCAGGCCAGGTGCTGCGGGTCAGTGCGGAACATGGTGGAGCACATGCACACCATCGGCGACATGAACTGGACCGTCACGCCGCGGGGCTTCATCTCGTCCTTCAGACGGTTGACCAGGTTGAGCTCGGTGCCGACAAGCCAGTGGCTGCCCGGCTCGGCGGCACGCACGGTGCGCAGGATATACTCGGTGGAGCCGACGTAGTCCGAATGCTCGCACACCTCGAACGCGTTTTCCGGGTGGCTGATGACCTTGCCGCCCGGGACCTCGCGGCGGAATTTCTCGATGTGCGCCGGATGGAACATCTGGTGCACCGAGCAAAAACCCTTCCACAGGATGATCCTGGCCTGGCGGATCTGTTCCTCGGTCAGGCCTCCCATCGGCTTGGTGAAGTCCCACAGCACCATCTGCTCCAGCGGGATGCCCATGCGGTGGCCGGTGTTGCGGCCAAGATGCTGGTCGGGAAAGAACAGCACCTTCTCGCGCCGCGAGAACGACCATTCGAGCACCCCCCGGGCGTTGGACGAGGTGCACACGATGCCGCCGTGGGCGCCGCAGAACGCCTTCAGGTCGGCAGCCGAGTTGATATAGGTAACCGGAGTAATTTTATCATCCGGATCAATAACTTGAGAAATTTCACTCCAGCATTTTCTCACCTTGACCAGATTGGCCATATCGGCCATCGAGCAGCCCGCCGCCAGGTCCGGCAGGATCACCTTGCGCTCGCCGCCGGTGACGATGTCGGCCACCTCGGCCATGAAATGGACGCCGCAGAACACGATGAACTCCGCGTCCGTCTTCGCGGCAAGCTGCGACAACTTGAGGGAATCCCCAGTGAAATCAGCGTGTTTGAACACCTCATCGCGCTGGTAGTGGTGCCCGAGGATGGCCAGCCGGGAGCCCAGCAGCTTCTTCGCCGCGCGGATCCGGGCGGCGCAGTCGTCGTCGTCCAGCAGGTTGAATTGTTCGATCTTGAGAGCGGCGGACATCGGCTACTGTCCTCGGCGCCAGGGGCGCCGCGAGCGGCTGGACCGGCATTTTAACCGATTGCGGCACCCTGCCCCGGCGGCCGTCACGGTGACGGTGGCGGGGGCGGCTGTACCACCAGTTGGTTATAGGCCTGGGGCACGTTGGCGGCAACGGCGTTGGCCGCTGTGATGTTGACCGACCCCTGCGCCAGACCGAAGGCCTGGCCGGCCGTCTGCCCGGTGTTGCTGATGGACGCCAGACTCAGGTCGCTCGGCGTCCAGGTGGTCTGTCGCGTGACTTCCTGGGTGATCAGGTTGTTGTTGGCGTCCACCCCGTAGGTGCCGATCGCATGGAACTGCACGGGCGTTAATGTGCCGGCCTGCACCGTAGGATTGGCTTGGCTGGCCGGGCACCCCTGGAACTGCGTCCTTAGCACCGGCGACCAGCAGGTGGTGATGGCCTGCAGCGGCAGATTGCGCACGCTGGTCTCGAGCGATGCCGCGGTCAGCAGCGAGCCGCCGGCGCTGAAAGTGCCGGTGAGGATCGCCGGACCGACGCTGACGGCGTAGAGGATGCTGTTGACACCGGAAGCGCCACCGAAAGTCGCCACGCTGGTGTCGGACGAGGTCAGCGTCGACTCGCTGCTGACATCCTGCTGGTCGCCGTTGGCGAGCGAGGCGATGACGTCGATCCGCTCGGTGTTGTTCACGAACAGCTGGGGGTTGTTGGGAAACTCGGTCTGCAGCGCGATGCTCTGCACCGGCGAGACGAACAGCTTGTAGATGTTCGACGGGTTGTCCATCGTGGTGATGGTGCAGGGGCCGAAGCTCGCCACCGGCACCACCGGGCCACCGTTGCCGACCGCATTGAGCGTGCCCGAACCCGGGGCGAACGCGGCGATGCTGCCGGCGGGGGACTGGAACCCGAAGGTGGCGAACTTGGTGACGTCCGTCTCCACCCCGTCGAGCTCGGCGGTCACGGCGAGCTCCATCGAGGTGCCCAGGCCCATCGAAAGGCCGCTGCTGTCCGTTGCCACCTTGGTGGTGTTGAACTCCGACAGCGGCAGATAGTCGCCCTGAACGATCGTCTTGAGCGCGACCGACTTCGGCGTGCCGACGCTGACCGCCAGCTGCGCCACGATGCCGAAGTAGTTGGCGGTGATGATGGCGTTGCCGGCGCCGGTGGGGACGAGCACGCCGTTGGCGTAGAAGCCGCTGCCGTCCGGCACCGGGATGTCGCCGTTGCTGACCACCACTGCCCCGGGGTTGGAACTGCTCCAGGTCAGGCGGTTGGTGAAGTTACCGGAACTGCCGTCCTGGAAATAGAGCGAGGCATTGACGGCGCTGGTCAGGCACTCGTACATGCGCAGCGTCGGCACCTGGGTGGTGCCGCCTGGCGCCGTGATCACCAGGTAGCTCGGCGCGTTGCCATGCCCGACCGCGCCACTGCAAGCGGCCAGGGCCAGCCCGGACACCACGGCGAGGGCCGGCCACCGGGCCTGGAGCAGGGAGCGGCGGGAATCGCGGGACGACGGATTCATTCACTGGTCTCTGTTTTTGGAAACGCTACGCGGAAGGCGGCTGCACCGTGCTGCGGATCGAGAGCTCGCGCAGCTGGCGCGCGTCCACGCCGCCGGGCGCGTTGGTGAGCGGATCGTGCGCGGTCTGGGTCTTCGGGAATGCGATCACCTCGCGGATCGAGTTCGCTCCCGCCATCAGCATGACCAGCCGGTCCAGGCCGAGCGCGATGCCGCCATGCGGCGGCGCGCCGAAGCGCAGCGCCTCCAGCAGGAAGCCGAACTTCTCCTGCGCCTCCTCGTCGCCGATGCCGAGCAGGCGGAACACCGACTGCTGGATGTCGGCACGGTGGATACGCACCGAGCCGCCGCCGATCTCGATGCCGTTGAGGACCAGGTCATAGCCCTGGGACAGCACACCACCCGGATCGTTCTCGACCGCCGCGGCGTCGAACACCTTGGGCGCCGTGAACGGGTGATGCAGCGCCACCCAGCGGCCTTCCTTGTCGTCGAACTCGAACATCGGCCAGTCCACCACCCACAGCGCGCGCCAGCCCGGGGCGGTGAAGCCGAGGTCGGCGCCCAGGCGGATGCGCAGTGCGCCGAGCGCGTCGCACACCACCTTGAACTTGTCGGCGCCGAAGAAGATTAGGTCGCCGTCCTGCGCGGCGGTGCGCTCCAGGATGCCGGCCAGCGCGGCGTCGCTGAGGTTCTTGACGATGGGCGACTGCAGGCCGTCGCGGCCCCGGCCCTTCTCGTTGACCTTGATCCAGGCGAGTCCCTTGGCGCCGTACTGGCCCACCAGGGCGGTATAGGCGTCGATCTCCGAGCGCGACAGCTTGCCGCCGCCCGGCACGCGCAGCGCGGTGACGCGGCACTTGGGATCCTTGGCCGGGCCGGCGAACACCTTGAACTCGCTGTCCGCCACCAGGTCCTTGATCTCGACCAGCTCCAGCGGATTGCGCAGGTCCGGCTTGTCCGAGCCGTAGCGGCCCATCGCCTCGGCGTAGCTCATGTGCGGCAGCGTGCCGAGATCGACCTGCATGACCTCGCGAAACAGCTCGCGGGTCAGGCCCTCGATCAGGCCCATGATCTGTCCCATATTCAGGAACGAGGTCTCGACGTCGAGCTGGGTGAATTCCGGCTGGCGGTCGGCGCGCAGGTCCTCGTCGCGGAAGCAGCGCGCAATCTGGTAGTAGCGGTCCAGGCCGCCGACCATCAGGAGCTGCTTGAACAGCTGCGGCGACTGCGGCAGCGCGAAGAAATGACCCGGGTGGGTGCGGCTGGGCACGAGGTAGTCGCGCGCGCCTTCCGGCGTGGCGCGGGTGAGGATCGGCGTCTCGACGTCAATGAAGCCGTTGGCGTCCATGTAGTTGCGGATGCGGCGCACCACGTCGTGGCGCAGGCGCAGGTTCTGCTGCATCTGCGGGCGGCGCAGGTCGATGTAGCGGTACTTCAGCCGCGTCTCCTCGCCGACGCTGTCGTCGTCAAGCTGGAACGGCGGGGTCTCCGCCTTGTTCAGCAGCTCGATCTCCTGCGCCAGCACCTCGACCTTGCCGGTGGGCAGGTTGGCGTTCTCGGTGCCGGCCGGGCGGGCGCGCACCCTGCCAGTGACCCGCACCACGTACTCGCTGCGCAGGCGCTCGGCCTGCGCGAAGACTTCCGGCGCGTCCGGGTCGAACACGATCTGCAGCAGGCCGTCGCGGTCGCGCAGGTCAATGAAGATCACGCCGCCGTGATCGCGGCGGCGATGCACCCAGCCGCAGACATGAACGATCTGGCCGGTGAAGGCTTCGGTCACCCGGCCGCAGTAATGTGTACGCATCGCTTTCGAAATGTGGAACGGAGTCGGCGGAATTCGGACGGGCGCAGGCCCGCGAAACGTGGATTGTAGCCTTCCGGACCGCCGCCCGTGTAGCGTTTTACTTCACCGGCGCCCCGACCGGTGGCAGCGGGGACGGTGGCACCGGCCGGCCGGCCGGCGTCACCACGCCCAGCGAGATGATGTAGCGCATCCCCTCCTCCACGCTGATGTCGAGCATGACCACCTCGCTGCGGGCAGCCTGCATGATGAACCCGGAGGTGGGATTGGGGGTGGTGGGGATGAATACCGTCACCATGTCGGTGCCGGTGTGTTCCTGCGCGACCTGCAGCGTTTCACCGGCCAGGAACCCCACCGACCAGAGGCCCTTGCGCGGCCACTCGATCATGACGACCTTGCGGAAGGCGCTGGAGTTCTCCGAGAACAGGGTTTCGGCCAGCTTCTTGGTGCCGCCGTAGAGCGAGCGCACCAGGGGGATGCGGGCGAGCATGCGCTCGGCCCAGGCCAGGAACTGGCCGCCGCGGTAATTGGCGGCGAACATGCCGGTGACCAGCACCAGCGCCACGCTCAGCACTGCACCCAGCCCCGGAAAGTCCGGCCGTATCGGGGACGGTATCAGCAGCAGACTGGTGTCCAGCAGGTTCAGCAGAGCGCGTATGACCAGCAAGGTGGCGCCGAGCGGGATCCATACCATCAGCCCGGCGAATATCCACTTGCGGATCATGTAGCGGTGGCCGGGGGAGTCGCCGTGCTGCTGGTGGAAGAGGAGGAACTATCGCTCGCTGGAGCGGCGCTCTTGGGGGCGCAGCCACAGGCGCCTGCGGCGCAGCCGTGGCCGCTGGCGGCAGCCCCGTCCTTGGCGGCATCGGCCGGAGCGCCCTCCGCGCCGCCGGCGACATTGCGCTGACCCTTGGACTTGAAATCGGTTTCGTACCAGCCGCCGCCTTTCAGACGGAACCCGGCCGCCGAAATCTGCTTGGTCAGGGCTTCGGCGTGGCACTCCGGACAAACCGTCTCGGGCGGATCGGATACCTTCTGCAGGACCTCGACGCTGGCGCCGCAGCTGGTGCAAACGTACTCGTAAAACGGCATGACCACCTCCTGGACGGATTTTACCGTGTTTTGGTTACCAATCGGAGGTTTTCAAGGGCTTGCGCTGAAGGCAAGACGCAGCAGGCTGCCGTTGTGGTCTTCGCTGATGAGCAGGCTGCCGTCGTCCATCTCCCACAGCGCCACCGGCGCGCCCTGTGGGTGCCGGCCTTCCGCGAAATCCCAGCCCGATACCAGCGGCTCCGGTGGCCCGGGACGCGACCGCCCATCCAACGCCAGGCTGACGATGCGGTGGCCGCTGGCGCGATAGCCGTGATACGGAATCACCAGCCTGCCCTCAAGCCCCGGCAGCGCCCGTCCGCGGTACAGCAGCAGGCCGAGCGGCGCCGCATGGGCCGGAAGCAGCAGCGTCGGCGGGTGCTTGGCCCCGCAGTCGTATTTCGGGTACTCCGGGCTGGGACGGCGGTCGTCGAAGCAGTACGGCCAACCATAATCGGCCCCCTGCTCCACCCGGTTGAGCGGCTCGTGCGGTAGCTCCTCGTCCGACAGGGAGGGATCGGCGTGGTTGATGAAGTCGCGCGCGTTGGTCGCCGCCAGCAACTGTCCCGAGGGCAGCACGGCCAGGCCCATGCTGTTGCGCAAGCCAGTGGCATAGGGCTTGAGCGTGGCGGCGTCGATGGCAGTGGACCCGGGCGTGAAATGCAGAATGCTGCCGCGCGGCGGCGCTCCCGATGCGTCGGGACAAGGAAGCGACGGATCCGGAGGAGCGCCGTTCGCCTGCTCGCAATGGTCGGTGGCGGAACCCACGTTGACGAACAGCGAACCGTCCGGAGCCACGGCCAGGGCCGCCAGCGGGTGCCGCCCGCTGTCGGGCAGGCCGGTCAAGACATCCCGCAGGGTCTGCGCCGGGTCGGGCGCCCGCGGGTCGAACCGCACGATCCTGCCCGACAGGCCGATGTAGAGCCCGCCATCAGGTGCCGGGGCGAGGCTGTTGGGCTGGTTCAGACCGCTCAGTACGACCTGCGGCTTGCCGTGGCCGCCCTGATCCAGGCGCAGGATGCGGCCGCGGTTCTTATGCCAGCCGCCCATGTCGGCCACGTACACCCGATCTCCCAGCGCCACCACGCCGCGGGCGAATCCCAGGTGTTCCGCCACCAGCCCGACGCAGAGCCCCGGCGCAGCCTTGAGGTCGGTGCGTGGAAAGCCGTCGCAGTCGCCGACGGTGCGATACAGCGGCGCCGGCGGCGCCGCCTGGGTCGCCCCCGCCAGCACAAGACAGAAGGCGGACAGGCACAGCCGACGCCGCACGGCCTGAACAAGCACGGTCGAATCTCCTTTGGGGGGTTGCCGGCCGCAGCTTAGCGCGAAAAAAGTCGGGTGGCCGCAGGATCCGAATTTTCGGCACTTTAGGCCTCTTTCATGCCGGACAGGTGACGCGTCCGGTCCTTCCCCGGCCCGCGAAACGATCCTTTCCCGCCTGCAGATACCGCCGAACGGACCGCCCGGACCGCTCGGGACCAGGACCTCTGCGGGGGAACGGCGCTTGCACCGCTAAGCCGGCTGGAGCACGGCGTTTTTTGTGGACGGGATGCCGGGATGGAGGGAACGGACATGGCACTGGACGGATATCGGCTTGATTCCGAGGCCGGCGGCTTGTCCGCGCAGGAACTGCAGCTGCTGTTCCACCTCGCCCGCCTGAGCCAGGAATCCGGCGTCCCGGCCGTGCCCCGGCCGGACAGCGTCGTCTGCGCCGAAATCCTGGCCGGCAGGGGGTTGCTGACCCCCAGCGCCAGCGCCGACCCAAGGCATCACGGCACGGCTTACACCATCACCGAAAAAGGCATCGACGCCTTCAATGCCACCATGCTGCGCCGGCAGCATGCCCGCAACCTGCTGTGCGAGCACTGCAGGCGCGTGGTGGTCAGGAAGCACTAGCGGCCGCCAGACATGGCAAGCCCCGCAGAACGGACTCAGCTACCAACCTCCGACCCGGGTCGGAGGTGAGAATCCGTGGGTTCAGAAATGGCAAAGCCCCGTAGAACGGGGCTCGGCTACCTCTCTTGATGCCAGTTGGCGCGCCCGGAAGGATTCGACGAATTCGCCCGGAGCGAATTCGAGCCGCCGCAGGCGAGCCCTGAGCGTTAGCGAAGGGTCAGCCCCATGGATGGGGCTGACAACCCCCGACCCGGGTCGGAGGTGAGAATCCGTGGGTTCAGAAATGGCAAAGCCCCGTAGAACGGGGCTCGGCTACCTCTCTTGATGCCAGTTGGCGCGCCCGGAAGGATTCGAACCTCCGACCCCCTAGTTCGTAGCCAGGTACTCTATCCAACTGAGCTACGGGCGCGTTGCGCGGTGCTCGACCTTGCCTTGACTGGCGGAGAGAGCGGGATTCGAACCCGCGATAAGGCTTTTGACCCTATACTCCCTTAGCAGGGGAGCGCCTTCGTCCACTCGGCCATCTCTCCGTGCCGAGAGCAGGGCTGCACTAAAGCCGCGATAGAATAGCGGCGGACGAGGGATAGGTAAAGCGATTTTTTAGGCGAATCTCTGGGAAATCTTTGAATTATTAGCCGGAAATGGCTACTTCTTCGCCACGCTCCACGCGGATGCGTTCGAAGATTTCCTCGCGATGTACAGCGACGGTCTTCGGCGCCTTGACGCCGATACGGACCTGATTGCCCTTGATCCCGAGCACAGTCACCGTGACCTCTTCACCGATTACTACGGTTTCGCCGACACGCCTTGTCAGAATCAGCATAATATTCTCCTTGGGCGCTCGCAGTTTCCTGCCCTCGCACCCATGCCGTATAGCCGGAAAAACTTACTATTCAGTCAATACACACCCCGCGCCAACGTGACGATTGATTCATCTTAACGCAGGCGGGGTATCGCTGCAGCTTTTATTTCAGTGCCCCGGCGCTTCGGCGAGGTCGAAGGCCTGGTGCAGGGCACGCACGGCGAGCTCCAGGTACTTGTCCTCGATCACCACCGAAATCTTGATTTCGGAGGTGGAGATCATGCGGATGTTGATGCCCTCGGCCGCCAGCACCTTGAACATCTTGGCGGCGATGCCGGCGTGCGAGCGCATGCCCACCCCCACCAGCGACACCTTGGCGATGTCCTGCGCGGTGCGTACGCCCTTGGCGTGCAGGTCGGTGGCGACCTTGCGGGAGATTTCCACGGCGCGGTCGTGGTCGTTGCGGTGCACGGTGAAGGTGAAGTCGGTGGTGCCGTCGGCGCCTACGTTCTGCACGATCATGTCGACCTCGATATTGGCGTCGCCGATCGGGCCGAGGATGGCGGCGGCGATGCCGGGACGGTCCGGCACGCCGGAGACGGTGAGCTGGGATTCGTCGCGGTTGAACGCGATGCCGGAGATGAGGGGGTCTTCCATCTTGGATTCCTCCAGGGTGATGAGTGTGCCGGGGCCTTCCTGGAAGGTGGAAAGCACGCGCAGCGGCACCTTGTACTTGCCCGCGAACTCGACCGAGCGGATCTGCAGCACCTTGGAGCCGAGGCTCGCCAGCTCCAGCATTTCCTCGAAGGTGACGCGGTCGAGCCGGCGCGCCTTGGGTTCGACCCGCGGGTCGGTGGTGTAGACGCCGTCGACGTCGGTGTAGATCTGGCACTCGTCGGCCTTGAGCGCCGCGGCCAGCGCCACGCCGGTGGTGTCGGAGCCGCCGCGGCCGAGGGTGGTGATGTTGCCGGCTTCGTCCACGCCCTGGAAGCCCGCCACCACCGGCACAGTGCCGGCCTCGCAGTCGGCCAGCAGGCGCTCGGTGTCGATGTGCCGGATACGGGCCTTGTTGTAGGCCTGGTCGGTGCGGATCGCGACCTGCGCACCGGTGTAGGAGCGCGCGGCCACGCCGCGCTTTTCCAGCGCCAGCGCCAGCAGGGCGATCGTGACCTGCTCGCCGGTGGCGATCATCTGGTCCAGCTCGCGCGGGTTCGGCCGCGGGTTGATGCTCTTGGCCAGCTTGATCAGGCGGTCGGTCTCGCCGGACATCGCCGACACCACCACCACGATCCTGTGCCCGCGCTCGCGCGCGGCCGCCACCTTGGAGGCGACATGGTCGATGCGCTCGACCGAGCCCATCGAGGTGCCGCCGTACTTTTGAACCAGCAAAGCCATATCTCAGTTTCCAGTTTCCGGTATGCGGGCTGGGATCAAGCGGAGCGAATCCCGGCACCGCATCGAAGCCGCCGGATTTCCCTGCGGTCAAACCCAGCCTACGATCCCGCTCTAAAGTTTTTCCGTCACCCAGCCGTACGCGCTTTCCAGCGCGCCATCCAGCTTTTCCGGCTGTGTACCACCGGCCTGTGCCATGTCCGGCCTGCCGCCGCCCTTGCCGCCGACCTGGGTGGCGGCGAAGTTGACCAGCTCGCCCGCCTTGACCCTGGCGGTGAGGTCGGCGGTGACGCCGGCGATCAGGCTCACCTTAGCGCCGTTGGCCGAACCGAGCAGCACGATAGCGGAGCCGAGCTTGTTCTTGAGCTGGTCGAGCAGCGTGCGCAGGTCGTTGCCTTCGACGCCGTCGACCCGTGCCGACAGCACCTTGGCGCCCTTGATCTCGCGCGCCTGGCCGGCCAGGTCGCTGCCGGCGCTGGAGGCGAGCTTGCCCTTGAGCTGGGCCAGATCCTTCTCGAGCTGCTTGTTGCGGTCCAGCAGCTGCTGCACCTTGTCGACCAGGTCGTCGCGGCCGCTGCGCAACAGCGCGGCGGCGTCGCGCAGACGGTTTTCCAGCTCGCGCACGTAGGCCACGGCGTTCTCGCCCGTGATCGCTTCGACCCGGCGCACACCGGCGGCGACGCCGGATTCGGCCACGACCTTGAACAGGCCGATGTCGCCGGTGCGGCCGACATGGGTGCCGCCGCAAAGCTCGGTGGAGAACTCGCCGAACTTGAGCACCCGCACCACGTCGCCGTACTTCTCGCCGAACAGGGCCATGGCGCCGGCGGCGACCGCCTCGTCGTACGAGCTGAGGCGCACGTCGGCGGCGACGTTGGCCAGCACCTGGCGGTTGACGATGCGCTCCACCTCGGCGATCTCCTCGGCGCTCATGGCGCGGTCATGGGAGAAGTCGAAGCGCAGACGCTCCGGCGCCACCAGCGAGCCCTTCTGGGTCACGTGGGTGCCCAGCACGCTGCGCAACGCGGCATGCAGCAGGTGGGTGGCGGAATGGTTGCGCATGATGGCGGCGCGGCGGGCGGCGTCGATCTCGGCCTTGATGTTGTCGCCGACGCGCAGCACGCCGGTTTCGAGCTTGCCGATATGGCCGCGCGCGTTGGGATTGAGCGCCTGGGTATCACTCACGGCGAAGCGCACGCCCGGCGCCGACAACGTGCCGGTGTCACCGACCTGGCCGCCGGACTCGGCGTAGAACGGCGTGCGGTCGAGGAACACCACCGCCTCCTCGCCCGCCTCGATCCGCTCGGCCGGCTGGCCGTTCCTGACGATCGCCACCACCCTGGCGGCGTCGGCCTGGTGCTCGTAGCCGGTGAACTCGGTCCTGGCGTCGACGTTGGCGCCCTGCGAGTAGTCGGCGCCGAAGCTGCTGCCGGCGCGGCTGCGCTCCTGCTGCGCCTTCATCTCGCGGTCGTAGCCTTCCATGTCGAGGCTGAGGCCGCGCTCACGCGCGATGTCCGCGGTGAGGTCCAGCGGGAAACCATAGGTGTCGTAGAGCTTGAACACCGCCTCGCCGGGGATCACGCCGCCGGACGACCTGGCGATGGCGTCCTCGAGCAGGCGCATGCCCTTGCCCAGCGTCACGGCGAAGGTCTCTTCCTCCTGGCCGATCACGCGCTCCAGCAGCCCCTGCTTCTCGATCAGCTCGGGATAGGCCTCGCCCATGGCGGCGCCGAGCGGCGCCACCAGCTTGTGGAAGAACGGCTCGTTCAGCCCCAGCTTGTAACCGTGGCGGATGGCGCGGCGCATGATGCGGCGCAGGACATAGCCACGCCCTTCGTTGGAGGGGTTCACGCCGTCGCAGATGAGGAAGCTGGTGGCGCGGATATGGTCGGCGATGACCTTGAGCGAGGGGCTGGAGCCGGGCGCGACGCCGGCCAGCTTCGCCGCCGCCGCGATCAGGTCCTTGAACAGGTCGATGTCGTAGTTGTTGTGCACGCCCTGCATCACCGCGGCGACGCGCTCCAGGCCCATGCCGGTGTCGACGGAGGGCGCCGGCAGCGGGCTCAGGGTGCCGTCCGGGGCGCGGTCGAACTGCATGAACACCAGGTTCCAGATCTCGATCCAGCGGTCGCCGTCGTCGTCCGGCGAACCGGGCGGACCGCCCTTGATGCCGAGGCTGCCGTCCGGGTCGTGGTCGTAGAAGATCTCGCTGCAGGGGCCGCAGGGGCCGGTGTCGCCCATCTGCCAGAAGTTGTCGGAGCCGCCGCCCGTCTTGTCGCCGATGCGGACGATGCGCTCCGCCGGCAGGCCGATGCGGTCGTGCCACAGGGTGTAGGCCTGGTCGTCGGTGTGGTACACGGTGACCAGCAGGCGGCTGGCCGGGATGTTCAGCCAGTCCTTGCCGGTGACGAACTCCCAGGCGAAGCGGATCGCGTCTTCCTTGAAGTAGTCGCCGAAGCTGAAATTGCCCAGCATCTCGAAGAAGGTGTGATGGCGGGCGGTGTAGCCGACGTTCTCCAGATCGTTGTGCTTGCCGCCGGCGCGCACGCACTTCTGGCTGCTGGCGGCACGCTTGTAACCGCGGGTCTCGCGGCCGGTGAAGACGTCCTTGAACTGCACCATGCCGGCGTTGGTGAACAGCAGCGTCGGGTCGTTGCCCGGCACCAGCGGGCTGGACGGCACCACGGTATGCCCCTGGCGGCGGAAATACTCCAGAAAGCGGGCGCGCAGTTCGTTGCTGTTCATGGGCGGAAACGGCGGGAAAGGGGCGAATGTTAACGCTTTAGCCCGCTCTCCCGCCACGTTCCAATGGCGCTGGCGCCACGCCGCCGCGCTTCCTCCGCCGCCTGCCCCTTGTTCCCGCCTTGGCGATGCCTACCCCCTCAGGGCGTCCAGAACGCGCAGTGATGGAAAGCGGCGAAGCCGCTGTCGACCGCGATGCCGCCGCTGCCGGAAGCGAGGCCCAGGATCGGCCCGTCGGTGCCCGTATAAACCGGCCAGGCCGGCAGACCGCTGCCGTTGGGGTCGCCGTTGCGGGCAAAGTTGGTCCAATAGCTCTGCATGGTGGTGGACAGGGCGCGCTGCGCCGGCGTCAGCCTGGACACCGGCAGCCAGCCGGCCCAGAGATTGGTCTGGAACACGTACAGCAGCTCGCTGGCGTGCGCCGGCCCGAGCTTCATGTGCGGATTGCCGATGATGACGGGCGGGCTGGGATCGGCGAATTCGTAGGCGTAGACCGGCACGCTGGTGGAAAACATGGCATCGACGCCCCTCGCCACGCAGCTGAACACCGAATCGGTCTCGATCGCCGAATAGGCGAGGTAGGAAGCCTCGCCGTCCGGGTTGTTGAGGTACGCGCTGAGCGGATACTGCTGCAGCACCGCGGCCGCGTTCGCGCCCAGGTTCTGCTCGACGAACTGGGTGTAGGTCGCATCGCTCAATCCGGCATGGGGATTGAGGGTGAGGAACAAGCGCCATTCGTCGCGGTTGGTCCCTTCCAGCACCGGCACCTTGTTGTAGTGTCCGGAGCCGATCACCGCCCCGAGGGAGCCGGGCACGATGTAGCCGTCGATGCTCGGCACGTAGCCCTCGCCGGCCGGCAGCAGGCCCAGTGGCGCCGCGCCCTCGAGCTGCCAGGAGGTCTTGCCGCGCATGCAGGACACCACGGCGGCGGCATCGGAGCCGCTGCAGCCGGCGGCGGCGGCGAAGCCTTCGCCGTCGGCGAGGACCACCGACTGCGGCACGGGCTGCAGCGGGCCGCCGCAGGCGCCGCTTTCGGTGATGGCCTTGTGGAACAAGCCGGCGGCCAGCGGCGAGATGATCTGGTCACAGACGCTGGCGGCACCGGCGGACTCGCCGAAAATGGTGACGTTGCCGGGGTCGCCGCCGAAGGCGGCGATGTTGTCGTGCACCCACCGCAGGGCCTGCTGCTGGTCGAGCAGGCCGTAGTTGCCGGTGGACTGGTGGGGATCCTCGTCCCGCAGGCCCGGCAGCGCCAGGAATCCGAATGCGCCCAGCCGGTAATTGATGGTGACGACC
This sequence comes from Nevskia sp., assembly GCA_031291075.1. Classification (GTDB taxonomy): domain Bacteria; phylum Pseudomonadota; class Gammaproteobacteria; order Nevskiales; family Nevskiaceae; genus Nevskia. The sequence goes on from JARLJS010000214.1 coordinate 21,669, forward strand.
ACCACGTCGCCGCGCACCGACAACAGGCTGGCGTCGTAATCCTTGCCCGAACCGTTGATGAAGCCGCCGCCGTGGATCCACACCATCACCGGCAGCCTGGTGCCGACTGGGTTCGGGGTGTAAACGTTCAGGTACAGGCAATCCTCGTTCGCGCTGGTGTCGCCGCCGATGAAGATCTGCGGACAGGCGCTGCCGAACCGGGTAGCGTCGCGCACGCCCGTCCACGGCGCCGGGGGCTGTGTCGGCTTCCAGCGCAGCGCCCCTACCGGCGGGGCCGCATAGGGAATGCCGAGAAAGTCGCGGTAGTTCGCATGCAGGGTACCGAGGAGCTCCCCCTCGCCGGTCGAGACCACCGCGCCGCTACCAGGGGCGGCGGCGTGTGTGGCCGGAGTAACGATGACGGCGACCGCGACAACGGCGGCGGCCAGACATGCCCGCAGGCCGGACCAGCTCTTGTAGTTACGCATCCATCCCTCCTCGCAGGCCGCTCGACGCGGCGAACAGTTCTTGCTTTGGAGTGAGTACGTCGCCTGCGGCGATCCGGATGCGCGGCGCCGGTCAGTCGCCGCCATCCGGCTCCGGCGGCGCCTCGGCGCGCAGGACGGCGTGGATCTGTTCCGGCTCGAAGCCGCGCCCGGCCAGGTAGCGGTACTGCTTCTGCCATTCGGCAGCGGTGCGCGGCCGCTCGAACCGTCGCGCATGGCTGGCCGCCGCCAGCGCCTTCCAGTCGGTGCCGGATTCGGCCAGCGCCGTGCGGATCAGGCTGTCGGCGACGCCGGCGCCTTCCAGCTCGGCCTGGATGCGCAAAGGCCCGTAACCCTGGGCGATGCGCCCACGCACCAGGGAGCTGACATAACGGGCATCGCTTTGCCAGCCGGTGCGGGCCAGGTCCCGCACCGCCTCGGCGGCACAATCCGGATCGATGCCGCGCTGGCCCAGCTTGTATTGCAGCTCGCCGGCGCCGTGCTCGCGGCGCGCCAGCAGTCGCAGGGCGCGGACCCGCGCCGCGGCGGGGTCGCCGGGATCCTCAGGCTTCTTCCGCGACACGCGCGGGGCGCGCCGGCATCAGCTTGGCGCGCAGAGCCTTCTCGATCTCGTCGGCGATCTGCGGATGCTCCTTGAGGAAGCTGCGCGCATTGTCCTTGCCCTGGCCGATCTTGTCGCCCTTGTAGGCGTACCAGGCGCCGGACTTTTCCACCAGGCCGTGCTCGGCGCCCAGGTCGATCAGCTCGCCGAGCTTGGAGATGCCCTCGTTGTAGAGGATCTCGAAGTGGGCTTCCCGGAACGGCGGCGCCATCTTGTTCTTCACCACCTTGACGCGGGTCTCGTTGCCGACCACTTCCTCGCCCTTCTTGATCGCACCGGTGCGGCGGATGTCCAGGCGCACCGAAGCGTAGAACTTGAGCGCGTTGCCGCCGGTGGTGGTTTCCGGGCTGCCGTACATCACGCCAATCTTCATGCGGATCTGGTTGATGAAGATCACCAGCGCGTTGGCGCGCTTGATGTTGGAGGTGAGCTTGCGCAGTGCCTGCGACATCAGGCGCGCCTGCACGCCGACCTGCGCCTCGCCCATCTCGCCTTCGATCTCGGCCTTCGGCACCAGCGCGGCGACGGAATCGATGACGATAACGTCGACGCTGTTGGAGCGCACCAGCATGTCGGCGATCTCCAGCCCCTGCTCGCCGGTATCGGGCTGCGAGATCAGCATGTCGGCGACGTTGACGCCGAGCTTCTCGGCGTAGGTCGGATCGAGTGCGTTCTCGGCGTCGATGTAGGCGGCCACACCGCCCATCTTCTGCATCTCGGCGACCACCTGCAGGCACAGCGTGGTCTTGCCGGAGGACTCCGGGCCGTAGATTTCCACCACGCGGCCGCGCGGCAGGCCACCGATGCCTAGCGCCACGTCCAGCGCCAGCGAACCGGTGGAGACAACGTCGACGTCGCGCGCCGGGTCGTCCGCCCCCATGCGCATGATGGCGCCCTTGCCGAACTGGCGCTCGATCTGCCCGAGCGCCGCCTCCAGCGCCTTGCGGCGGTTTTCGTCCATCGAAGGTGCCTCCTTCACTGGTGCCGCTGCGGCCTTAGCCATTATTTACCCACCCGTCCCAGATATTCGCCGGTGCGCGTATCGACCTTGACCACTTCCCCTTGCTGCACGAACAACGGCACGCGCACCACCGCGCCGGTTTCGAGCGTGGCGGGCTTGCCGCCGCCGCCGGAGGTGTCGCCGCGCAGACCCGGATCGGTCTCGGTAATCTGCAGCAGCACGAAGTTCGGCGCGGCCACCGACAGCGGCACGCCGTTCCACAGCAGCACGTTGCAGGTCTCCTCGCCCTTCAGCCACTGCTTGGTTTCTTCCATCGCGGCGGCGCCGGCCTGGATCTGCTCGAAGGTCTTGGGATCCATGAAGGTCCAGAACTGGCCGTCGTTATAGAGGTACTGCATTTCCACCTGCTCGACGTCGGCCAGCTCCCAGGAATCGCCGGACTTGAGCGTGCGCTCGATCACGCGGCCATTCTTGAGGTTGCGGATCTTGAGCGTGTTGGTGGCCTGGCCCTTGCCGGGCTTGCGGTACTCGTTCTCGACGATGGAGTACGGTTCGCCATCGATCAGGACCTTGGTCCCGGCCTTCATTTCATTGGTGCTGACGGTAGCCATGTGAGTATGGTTCTGGGGTGCGGTAATACGGAGAGCGCATGATAGCGGAAGCGCTCCCGCCGGATCACGGAAACGCAGCGCGTCCGCGCGTCCGCCGCGCCCTGCCGCACAGCAGGCGGCGCGAAAAAATTGATGATCAAATCCTTGGACACGGCGAAAAGCGCGTGTATAATTTCGGGCTTCGCGGGGCCATAGCTCAGCTGGGAGAGCGCTTGCATGGCATGCAAGAGGTCGACGGTTCGATCCCGTCTGGCTCCACCAAATTTTTCGATTGACTCGCATCTTTAGCATTCGATTCACCGTTCGCAGCAAGCCGTTCTGGTGCGGTTGTCCAGCCCCGCCCAGCATGGTTCCACGGTTAAGCAGGATTCATCACCCGCTTAGTCCCCATCGTCTAGAGGCCTAGGACATCGCCCTTTCACGGCGGTAACCGGGGTTCGAATCCCCGTGGGGACGCCACACCAAACGCCCTTTCACGGCGGAACCGTAAACCTCGGGGGTTCGAATCCCCATGGGGACGCCACACCAAACGCCCTTTCACGGCGGAACCGTAAACCTCGGGGGGTTCGAATCCCCATGGGGACGCCACACCAAACGCCCTTTCACGGCGGAACCGTAAACCTCGGGGG
>JARLJS010000215.1 GCA_031291075.1 Nevskia sp.
CGGCGCGCAGGGCGGCGCGCCCGGCCAGCAGCACGGCGCCCACGGTGCCGGCGTCGCCGCCCGCCAGCAACACGCGGCCGTTGTCGCCCTTGTGGGCGGTACGCGGCCGCGGCGGCAGCCAGCGCTGCAGGTCGTGGGCGTCGAGCAGCCGCGCCAGCGGCGGCAGGCCGTCGTGAACCGGGGCGGGCGCGCCGAGGGAGTCGAACACGATCCGCCCGGCGCAGGCCGGCCCCTGGGCGGTATACAGGCCCAGCTTGCGGCCGATGAAGGTGACCGTGAGGTCGGCGACCACCGCGGCGCCGGGCACGGCGCCGCTGTCCGCGTGCAGGCCGGAAGGAATGTCCACCGCCAGCACGCCGGCGCCCGCCGCATGCGCCCGGTTGATCGCATTGATCGCCGCCCGCGCATCCCCCTCGGGCGGCCGTGCCAGGCCGGTCCCGAACACCGCGTCGACGACGAGGTCGACCGGCCCCAGCTCCATCCCCGCATCGAAGGGCTCGACCCCGCCCTGCAGCAGCCAGGCCGCGCGCGCGGTGGCGGCGTCCCCGGCGGGAGCCCGCCCCCGCACCTCGAGCACCTTCACCACGCAGCCGGCGTCGCGCGCCAGCCTGGCGATCTCGTAGCCATCGCCGCCGTTGTTGCCCCAGCCGGCCACCACCGTCACCGAACGGGCCAGCGGCCAGCGGTCGCGCGCGGCGCTCCAGGCCGCGGCGGCGGCACGGCGCATCAGCGTGTAGCCGGGGATACCGTGGTCTTCGATGGTGCGCCGGTCCAGCTCGCGCACCTGCGCGGCGGCATACAATCGGTGGTCGACGTCGATCATCCGACCAGTATAGTGGGCTCCCTCTCCAGCTTGGCCGATCTGCCGGCGCAACTCCGCGCCTGGGCACGCGAATGCGGATTCGCCGATGCCGCGGTCGCGCCCTTGCAGCTCGACGCCGACCGTGTCCTGCTCGAACGCTGGCTGGCGAAGGGGCACCACGGCGGCATGGAGTACATGGCACGCGACCCGGCGATGCGGGCGGAGCCGGCGCGGCTGCGCCCCGGCACGCTGACGGTGATCAGCGCGCGGCTCGAATACCAGCCCGAGGCGAACGACGCCGCGGCGGTGCTGGCCGACGGCGAGCGCGCCTACATCTCGCGCTACGCCCTCGGCCGCGACTACCACAAGCTGATGCGCGCACGCCTGAAGCGGCTGGCCGAGCGCATCGCACAGGAGATCGCGCCGCACGGCTACCGCGTGCTCGCCGACAGCGCGCCGGTATTGGAGAAAGCGCTGGCGCGCAACGCCGGCCTGGGCTGGATCGGCAAGAACACGCTGCTGCTCAACCGCCAGGCCGGCTCCTGGTTCTTCCTGGGCGAGATCTACACCGACCTGGACCTGCCCGATGCGGGAACCGAACCGGCGCCGAACCTGTGTGGCTCCTGCCGCGCCTGCCTCGACGTCTGCCCGACGCAGGCGTTCGTCGCGCCGTACCGGCTCGACGCGCGGCGCTGCATCTCCTATCTCACCATCGAGCACCACGGTTCGATCCCGGAAGACCTGCGTCCTCTCATGGGCAACCGCGTGTTCGGCTGCGACGACTGCCAGCTGGTGTGCCCCTGGAACCGCTATGCCCGGCTCAACACCGACCCGGCGTTCGCGCCGCGCCACGGACTCGACGCGGCCAAGCTGACCGAGCTGTTCGCCTGGACCGAGCAGGACTGGCTGCAGCGCACCGAGGGTATGGCCTTACGCCGCGCCGGTTATGCCCGCTTTCTGCGCAACCTCGCCGTGGCCCTGGGCAATGCCCCGCGCTCGGCGCGGACCAGGACGGCGCTCGCCGCGCGCGAGCATGACGGCGACGAGATGGTGCGCGAGCACGTGCGCTGGGCGCTGCGGCGGCAGGATCCCGAACCAGGATCGAACGATCAGTTGGGGTTGACGTAAACCGAGATCACCACTGGATCACCATGCCATTGCAACCGAAAGGTTTTTCGACTGGCCTGCTCGAGCAGGTGCTGGCCAGGCTGGGCTTGTCCGACCGTCCCGAGCCGACGCTCGACGGGTTGCGGACGCTGTACGCGGCGTGGTCGCGGAAAGTACCGTTCGACAACGTGCGGAAGCTGATTCATCTCCATAGCCGCGCGCCGGGTCCTCTGCCCGGCGACAGTCCCGCGCAATTCCTCGCCGACTGGCTCGCCTACGGCACGGGAGGCACCTGCTGGGCCGGCAACGGCGCTTTGCAGGCGGTGCTTACCGCGCTGGGCTTCGATGCCTCGCGGGGCATCGCCACGATGCTGGTGGCGCCGCGGGCGCTGCCCAACCACGGCACCGTGGTGGTCGCCTGCGAGGGGACGCGCCATGTCGTCGACGCTTCGATCCTGCACGGCGCACCGCTGCCGCTTGACGCGTCCGCACCCACGGACGTCGCGCACCCGGCCTGGGGTGTTCAATGTCGCAGGCGCGACGGCACCTGGCACATCCACTGGCGCCCTCTGCACAAGCCCGACGGCCTGGAGTGCCGCCTGGAACAGCTGCAGGCGACACCTGAATCCTTCTGCGAGCGTCACGAGGCGACGCGCGGCTGGAGCCCGTTCAACTACGAACTGTATGCGCGCTCGAACCGCGGCGACGCGGTGGTGGGAGTGGCCCGTGGCCAGCGCGTGGTGTTCGACGGCGCCTGCGTGCACCAGACGGCCCTCGGCGCGGACGAGCGCCAGCGCGTGCTGATCGACGAACTGGGGATGCGCGAGGAGATCGTACAGCGGCTGCCCCCGGATACGCCGACACCGCCTCCGCCGTGACTGCAACGGCGCCGGCACCGATCAATACCAAACGGAGCTATCTCCCATCCCGGCCGGCGACGACTAGGCGCCGGCTCTCGAACCACTGCCAGCTGATCAGCGCCGGGATGCCGAACAGCACCTCGCGCATGCGCTTGGCCAGCGACAGCGCCACCGCCACATCGCTGCCCAGGCCGACCATGTGCCCGAACAGCACCAGCCCGATTTCCTGCACCCCCAATCCGGCGGGCACGAAGAAGACGAAGTTGCGCACCGCCTGGGTCAGCGCTTCCAGCGCGATCGCGCCGGCCGCGCTCACCGGGTGGCCCAGCAGGGCGAGCGCGAACCAGGTCTCGAAGCTGGACAGGACGTAGCCGGACAACTGCCAGCAGAGCGTGACCAGGAGCCTGCCGCGCCGCCGGTACAGCGCCTGGATCTCCGCGTCGAGGCTGGCTCCGCCGAGCAGGCTGGCCAGCCGTCCGCGATCCCCCAGCAGCCGCTCGACGCCCTTCTCCAGGCGTTCGAACACCGCGCCGTAGCGCAGCAACAGGCCGACCGCGAACGGCACCGACAGGCCCAGCACCGCGCCGGCCAGGATCGATCCGGCCAGGCCGCTCGGATGCGTCAGCGTGATCAGCAACACCAGTCCCAGGCCGGTGTAGGCGAACTGGGTGACCATGGTCAGCAGCGTCTCCATGATCACGCTGGCCGTTGCCGCGGCACCGTCGAGTCCGCGCAGCCAGACCAGCCGCGCGCCGACGATTGCACCGCCGACATTGGCCACCGGCAGCAGGCGATCCACCGACTCCCGCACCGTGGCCACCCAGAACAGGAACGGCAGTTTCACGCGCCGCTCCGGATTGCGGGGCGCGAGCAAGGTGCTCCAGCCCTGGACGTCGAGCAAAATCGGCAGCGCCCGGAACGGCACCAGCCACAGCAGTGCCGGCCCGGCCTGCGCCAGCACACCCAGGATGTCTCCAAAGCCCTGGCGCACCACCACCGCCAGGGCCAGAAGCAGGCCGATCAGCCCTGCAACCACGGTGGCGGACTTCAAAGCGATCTTTTGTTCCGAAACCTGTGGATCACGGTACTAGTCGAGCGAACACACCACCGAGGGCCCGGTATGCCTGGACACCTCGTCGAGCGTGCGCTGGTACGCGGCGCGGCGCGCCGGATCGGTTTCCAGGGCCAGGGCGTGGTTGACCTCGTCCTCCGCCTGGTCGGCGCACTGGCGGCCCAGCAGCGCTTGCGCCAGCTTGTCGTGGGCCTGCGCGTCGTCCGGCTGCAGTTGCACCTCGTTGCTGTAGGCCTCGATCGCGCCGGGCAGGTCGTGCAGCGCATAGGCGGCATTACCCAGCCCGTCCCAGGCCCCGGCCTCCTTGGGCCAGCGCCGCGTGGCGGCGCCATAGGCTTCGGCCGCCGCCTCGGGCGGACCGGAGTGCTGCACCGCCGCCGCCGCGGTGATCCAGTCGCGGGGGGCAATCTGGTCCGGCAGGTCCCCGGGCCGCGCCGTGAGCATCGCCCAGTAGCCGCTGTCGCGCCATTCGGCGATGAAGTCACCGTAGCTCACGCTGCGCCGCTGCTCGCCGCCGCTGCGGAGCACGAAAGTGCTGGATGCCGGATCGACGCCGATCACCACGGCATAGCGCCACTGCTTCAGCACGAGGCCGCGGTGCAATAGCACCAGCACCGGGTGCCCGGTCTGCACCAGGTGCACCACGTCGAGGTCGAGCTGGTTCGAGCTCAGCACGTAGGGCACGCGGCCGTAGCGGCCGGAGGCCGCGACCATACTCGCCTGCGGACTGCTCCCGGTCGCGGGATCGTAGACCAGCTTGACCAGATCGGCCGGGGCGACCTGCACGCCACTGCCGCCGAGCGCCTCGGCCAGCGCGGCGGGTCCACCCTGGTAGCCGTCCTGGGCGTAGTACGGCACGCCCTTCAGCTCCACCGCCTGCATCGACACGTTGTGGTCGCGCAGGCGCGGTCCGGCAGTGCAGGCGGCCAGCAGCGTCACCACGCAGGCGGCGGCGGTGCGGAACATCAGGGATTGGCAGTGATTCGAAAACATGGCGCAGCTCGCAACCGTTCAGGAAAACCGATGCGGCGCCTAGGCCGCCGCGTCACGCACGCGCCCCAGCAGGGCGCGGGTGGAGGAATCGAGATCGCCGCCGCCGTCCCCGCCCATCGCGGCGAGCACGGACTGCGCGAGCTGCTTGCCCAGCTCGACGCCCCACTGGTCGAAGGCGTTGATGTTCCACACCACGCTCTGCACGAAGGTGCGGTGCTCGTAGAGGGCGAGCAGCGCGCCGAGCGAATAAGGATCGAGCTGCGGCAGCAGGATGGTGTTGCTCGGCCGGTTGCCGGTGAACACGCGGTGCGGGATGGCCTCTTCCAGCGCCGCGCCGGCCAGGCCTTTGGCCTGCAGCTCGGCGCGCACCTGCGCCGCCGTCTTGCCGCGCATCAGCGCCGCGCTCTGCGCCAGGCAGTTGGCGGCCAGCATGCGCTGCTGGTCCTGGAGGGGGTGGCTCGCACGCAGCGGCAGAATGAAATCCACCGGCTGCACGGTCGGTCCCTGGTGCAGCATCTGGAAGAAGGCGTGCTGCGAGTTGGTGCCGACGTCGCCCCACACGGCCGGCGTGGTGGCGTAGTCCACGCTGTGCCCGGCGCGATCCACGCCCTTGCCGTTGGACTCCATCTCGAGCTGCTGCAGCCAGGCGACGAAATATTCCAGATCCTGCGCGTAAGGCGCGATCACCTGGGTGCGCGCGCCGAGAAAATTGGTGTTCCACGCGTTGAGCAGACCCAGCAGCACCGGCAGGTTCTGCTCCGGCGGCGCGCTGCGGAAATGCTCGTCCATGGCGTGCGCACCGGCCAGCAGGCGGCCGAAGCGTTCCGGCCCGAGTGCCAGGATCGAAACCAGCCCCACCGCAGACCACAGCGAGTAGCGCCCGCCGACCCAGTCCCAGAAACCGAACATGTTGGCGGCGTCGATGCCGAACTTCTCCACCTCGGCGCGATTGGTGGACACCGCGACGAAGTGCTTGCCGATCGCGTGTTCGCCCAGCAGCGCCGACGACCAGCGCCGCGCCGCCTGCGCGTTGGCCATGGTCTCCTGGGTGGTGAAGGTCTTGGAGGTGACGATGAACAGCGTGGTGGCCGGCTCCAGGCCGTGCAGCACCGCGGTGAGCTGGGCGCCGTCGACGTTGGCGACGAAGTGCACGCGCGGCCCGTCGGCAACCTCGTCCAGGGCCCGGCACACCATGCGCGGCCCCAGGTCGGAGCCGCCAATACCGATGTTGACCACGTCGCTGATCGGCTCGCCGGTGGCGCCACGCCAAGCGCCGCCGCGCACCTGCGCGGCGAAGGCGTACATGCGGTCGAGCACGCCGTGCACGTCCGCCATGACGTCATGGCCGGCAACCTGGAATCGGGCCTCGCGAGGCGCGCGCAATGCCATATGGTAGGCCGCGCGATGCTCGGTGCTGTTCACCGCCTCGCCGGCGAACAGCCGCGCGGTCCAGTCCTGCAGCCCCTGCTGCCGCGCCAGCGCCAGCAGCAACTGCAGGCCGCGCGCGTCGATGCGCTGCTTGGAATAGTCGAGGTAGAGCCCGACCGCTTCGGCCGAACAGCGCTGCACCCGCTCCGGCTCGACCTCGAACAGCGAGGCAATGCTGCGGCCCTGCAGTTCCTGCGCGTGCTGCCGCAGCGCCAGCCACGCGGGGCTCTCGGTCAGACCAGCCATAGCGGCTCTCGCGGTGGGGATGTGGGACTAGCTTAACGCAGACGACCGCGAACACGCAGCCCTGGAAAAGCCCGCGCCAAAATGGCGCAGGCGAAAGTGAAGCCCGCTTATTTAGACAGTCCGCGCCATGGATGGCGCGGTCCTGTCAGGGACGCCCCTACTACCCTACGCCGCCTGGATCGGAATCGTGTTGGCGGTGCGGGTGACGCGGTTGGCTTCGTCGCAGTACACCAGCTTGGGCTTGTACACCTTGGCCTCGCGCGCATCCACCTCGCAGTAGCTGCAGATGATGACGCGATCGCCGACGCGGGCCTTGTGGGCGGCGGCGCCGTTGACGGAGATGATGCCGCTGCCGTTCTCGGCGCGGATGGCGTAGGTGGTGAAGCGCTCGCCGTTGCCGACGTTGTAGATCTGGATCTGTTCGTACTCGTGGATGCCGGCGAGGTCGAGCAGACGCCCATCGATGGCGCAGGAACCCTCATAATCCAGTTCGGAGTGGGTGACCCGCGCGCGGTGCAGCTTGCACTTGAGCATGGTCAGTTGCATGGCGTATTTCCGGAGTTGGGTGACCCGGGTGGCCCACCAAGACATACACCCGGCATCGACGATGTTTGACATCGAGGGCGGCCCAAAAAGACATACGCCCATTGACGTGACGTGCGTCACGGTTCAATAACCAAAGTGTAACCCCACGGACCGCTGGCGCCAACCCTGCCAGCCTAAGCTTAGAACCCTTCCGATGAACGGCGCCGCCGCAGGGTCGTTCAAAACCTCATAAAGAACTTTAAGAACATCGGCCTACTTGGCGATACAGCGGCATAATCCGCGCGGAACCCGCTACGAGACAAGCCGCAGCGACAGGTTGTCGATCAAGCGCGTGCCGCCCAGGTAGGCCGCCACCAGCGCCACGAACGCCGTGGCCTCCGCCCGCGCCGGCGACAGGTCCTGAGATCTCACCTCCAGGTACTGGGGACGAAAGCCCTCTGCTTCGAGCGCGCGCTTCTGTTCCAGGCACAAGACCTCGAAGTCGCGGCGGCCGGCTTCGATGCCAGCGGCCACGGCCTGCAGCGCCGCGTACAGCCGCGGCGCCAGCGCCCGCTCGGCGGCGCCGAGGTACTGATTGCGCGAGCTGAGCGCGAGCCCGTCGGCATCCCGCGCGGTGGGCACGCCGACCACGCGCACCGCCATGCCAAGGTCGGCCACCATGCGCCGGATCACCTGCAGTTGCTGCCAGTCCTTCTCGCCGAACACCGCCACGTCCGGACGTACCAGGTTGAACAGGATGTTGACGACGGTGGCCACCCCATCGAAGTGGCCAGGTCGGAAGTGGCCGTCGAGGATGTCGGTAAGGCTGCCGCCGACGCGCACCGTGGTGAGAGGCGGGTAGCCGCCGGGATACATGTCGGCGACCGCGGGCGCAAACAGGACGTGCGCGCCAGCTTGGCGCAGCAGCGCCGCGTCGGCCTCCAGTGTGCGCGGGTAGCGCTCGAAATCCTCGCCCGGCCCGAACTGCAACGGGTTGACGAACACGCTCACCACCACGCATTCGCCAAGCTGGTGCGCCCGCTGCACCAGGCTGAGGTGGCCGGCGTGGAGGTTGCCCATGGTCGGCACCAGGGCGATGGACTCGCGCCGCGCGCGCCACTCGGCGAGCTCGGCCTGCAGTTCGGTGACGTGGTGGACGGTGCGTATGGTCATTGGAAGCAGTGTTCCGGGCCGGGATAGGCGCCGCTCTTCACCGCCTGCACGTAGGCGCGGATGGCGCCCTCGATGTCCGGCGCGCCCTGCATGAAGTTTTTCACGAAGCGCGGCTTGTGGCCCAGCGTCACCGACGGGGAGATGTTGAGGATATCCTGCAGCACCAGGATCTGGCCGCTGGTGTCCGGGCCGGCGCCGATGCCGATCACCGGGATGTGGGCCTGCTCGGTGATGCGCTTGCCCAGGCTGCTCGGGATGCATTCCAGCACCATCAGGTCGGAGCCGGCCTCCTCCAGCACGCGGGCGTCGCGCAGCATCGCCACCGCCGCGGCCTCCTCGCGCCCCTGCACCTTGAACGCGCCGAGCTTGTGGATGAGCTGCGGCTGCAGGCCCAGGTGGGCGCACACCGGTACGCCGCGCACCGCCAGGTATTCGACGATGTCGGCCTGTTCGCGCCCGCCCTCCAGCTTGACCATCTTGGCGCCGCCTTCCTGCATCAGGCGCTGCGCGGCGTCGAGCGCGCGCTCGCGGGTGGCGTAGGAGAGGAACGGCAGGTCGGCGACCAGGAAGGCACGCTTGAGGTGCGGCGCCACCAGGCGCGTGTGGTAGGCGATGTCCGCCACCGTCACGGCGGTGGTGGTGTCGCGCCCATGGATCACCATGCCGAGGGAATCGCCCACCAGCACCACGTCCACGCCGGCGCGATCCTCCAGCAGGGCGAAGCTGGCGTCGTAGCAGGTCAGGCAGGCGATCTTCTCGCCGGCCTCGCGCATGCGGCGCAGCTCGGCCACCTGGACCGCGGCGCTGGGCTTGGCCGCGGCGCTCACGGGCGGACTCCGGTGAAGGGAACGGAACCAAAGCGGCACCCGCCGTACTGAAGCGCAGTCGGTTGCATGAGAGTTTCCTGGATGAGCGATGGCCGGGCGGCCCACCAAGACATGCGCCCGGCATCCGGTTTGTCGACAGCGAAGGCGGCCCAATAAGGCATGCGCCCGTTAAAACCTGACGATCATCATGGATCGGTCATCAGAAGTGTAGCGGCGCGCGTGACGGAACGCCAACAGCGCCAGAGGATTACTCCCTCAGCCAACGGGTCATGTGCGGATAGGGTGCGCCGCCCTGCTGCGCGGCGTCGGTTTCCGTTCGCGTCAGCCCGATCCGGGACAGGCCGTAGGCGCCGGGGTAGACGCCGATGCGGTAGGACAGCAGCAGAGCCTGCGCCCGCCCGCGATAGCCCTCCGGGTGGAACAGCAGTTCCAGGGGCAGGCCGATGTGACGAGCGGCGGCAAACGACCAGGCGATGGCTTCCACTTCGCCGTTGCTTGCCGCTTCGCCTTCCGTGTCGACATCGCCTTCCAGCGCGTCGCGTTCGGCCGCCGGCGTCACCGCGATGTGGCCGGCCTCGTGCAGCAGGTCCCCGGGCCAGACCCGGGCCCGATCGAACACCAGCGCGCCGCCCGCCACCTTAACGCCGGGCAGGAAGGTCCCTTCGGGTAGCGCAGCCGGCCGCGCTTCGATGCCGATCGACATCAGGAACGCCACGATGCGGTCGATGTGAGGGCTGGAATCGTTCACGTCCACGGCGCAACCCCCGACTGATCGACAGCGGCCGCCAGCGTCCCCACCCGGCCCTGCCCCGGGATCTCCACAGCCGGCGCGATCTCCGCCAGCGGCACCAGCACGAAGGCGCGGCGTTGCAGCTCCGGGTGCGGCAGGGTCAGGCGCGGCGTGCGGATGGTTTGCCCTTCCACGTGCAGCAGGTCCAGGTCCAGCAACCGCGGCCCCCAGCGTTCGCCGCGCTGACGCCCGGCGGCGTGCTCGATGCGCTGGAGGACGTCGAGAAGCTGCTCCGGCGTCAGCCCGGTGTCGAGGGCGCAGACCGCGTTGCAGTAATCGGGCTGGCCCGGCGGACCCAGCGGTGCCGTGCGATAGAAATGGGAAACCGCCACCAGTGTCACGCCCGGCGTTGCGCCCAGCTCCTGCAGTGCACGGCGGAGCTGCGCCGGCGGATCGCCCAGGTTGGCGCCCAGGGCGACGTAGGCCCTGGAACCCATCCCCAAGACTACCGCGCCTGGCATATTGCGCTCGGGCGATGCCTGGAATTCTCGCACGCTCTATGCATGCTCCGGTGCCTGCGCCCCGGCGACACGCAGACGGCCCGCGCACGCCACGCTTTTGAGATGGGTTCTACGGCTGCAGCCCATCGGCCGCGCCGCCGCCCGGCTTGCGCCGCCGGCGTCCGCCACGGCGCCGGCGCTTCTTCGCAGGCGCCCCTTCGCCATCGCCCTGTTCGGCGGGTGGCGGAGCTTCCTGCGGCAGCGGCGGCAGGCTGCCGCTCTGCGCCTCGGTCCACCAGGCGGCCAGTTCCGCGGCTCCGGGTTCGCCGGCCTGGCCGCGCAGCAGCAGGAAATCGTAGGCGGCGCGGAAGCGCGGATGCGCCAGCAGGCGCTTGGCGCGCGCGCCGCGGCGGTTCTCGAAGCGCGGCTGCAGCGCCCAGATCTCGCGCATCGGAATCGAGAAACGCTTGGGGATGGCGATACGCAGTTGCTGGTGCGCGATCACTTCATCCGCCGCCTGCGCCTGCGCCACCGGCGGCGCATGGCCCTGCTTGCGCTCCAGGTGTTCGATGCGCTTGGCATAGGCCGGCCACAGCATGGCCGCGAACAGGAAGGCCGGCGTCACCGCCAGGTCGGCTTCGATGCGCTGCGCGGTGTTCTCCAGCGCACGGCGGATCAGCGCGGTCACGCTCGGCTCTTCCGCATCCAGCGCCTCGTCGGTGAGCGGTAACAAGTGGCTGAACAGGCCGTGCCGGCGCAGGCCCTCCAGGTTCGCCACCGCCTCGCGGCTGAGGAACAGCTTGAGCACCTCCTCGAACAGGCGGGCCGGCGGAATCTCGCGCAGCAGCGCGGCCAGGTGCCGGATCGGCGTGGCGCTCGCCGCCTCGATGTGGAACTTCAGCTTGTTGGCGATGCGCACCGCACGCAGCATGCGCACGGGGTCCTCGCGGTAGCGCAGCTCGGGATCGCCGATCAGGCGCAGCTCGCGCCGCTGCAGGTCCTGCATGCCGCCGGCGAAGTCGACGATGGAGAAGTCGCGGATGTCGTAGTACAGCGCGTTGATGGTGAAGTCGCGGCGGAACGCGTCGGTCTCCAGCGTGCCGTAGACGTTATCGGACAGAATGCGCCCGGTCTCGTCGCGCTCGTGGCTGTCGGTGATCGGCCCGCGGAAGGTGGTGACCTCGAGGATCTCGTCGCCCATCCGCACGTGGGCGATGAGGAAGCGCCGGCCGACCAGGCGGCAGGAGCGGAACAGCTTGCGCACCTCCTCCGGGTGGGCGCTGGTGGCGATGTCGAAGTCCTTCGGCGGGATGCCGGCCAGCAGGTCGCGCACGCCCCCGCCCACCATGTAAGCCTCATGGCCGGCGTCCTTGAGCGTGTAGAGCACCTTGAGCGTGCCGGGGGAGATATTTGAGCGCGAGATCGGATGCTGGTCCCGCGGGATGCGAAGCGGCTCGGTAATGGTCGGCCCCTAGGTTTTTGGTGGGTGCGCTGGATCCGGATCGGATCGATGACACTCCTATGATAGCGCCCGGGGCACGCAAGCGGAAAAAGCGCGCCGGTCAGGCCGGCCGCGGGGGCCAGCCGGGGCGAAACAGCATGGCGAGCCTGGCCGCCAGCAGCTTGCCGATGAATTTCGGCGGGTAGGACGGGTGGCCCGGCACGTCCGCGGGAAGCGGCCCCCGGCCGGGCCTGAAGCGGGTGCACACCCGCATCTGCAGCGGCGGCACCTCCCCCCGCAGCCGCCCCCGGTACACATCCACCCAGTGCTTGCCGTCGTCGAAGTTGAGGAGCATGGCCGAATTGCAGCAACCGGCGACGACCCGGTTGGTGGCCGATTCCGGGCGGAGCTTGATGGCTTTCAACAGCCCAGCCCCCTTCGAGCAGCGGACCCGGTCCTTCCGGTAGAGGACATAGGCGGTCCCGCCGTCCGGGTCGAGCATGGACGGCGCACCCGCCAGGGCTTCGATCCGGCGCGCCGCTTCCTGGCAGTCGTCGCAATAGCAGGCCACGCTCATGATGGCATGGCCGACGGCTTCGAACTCGACGCTGCCGCATGAGCAGGATGCGATGAGGATGCTGTTACGCGAAACGGACATGGTGAGCTCCCGGGCCGAAGGATGAGGGTCACCCATTAGTCGTCGGGCAGGCCGTCATTTCGACAATCCGTTCGCCGGAAAACACGGCCTTTGTGTCGGGCCGGCCGCTTCCCTATAATGCGCGCTCACGCTCGCTCCTATCGTCTAGAGGCCTAGGACGGAGCCCTCTCAAGGCTTAAACCCGGGTTCGAATCCCGGTAGGAGCGCCAGTTCTGCGTGTTGGGGACTTCCGTAGAAGTCCGCCGAACCCTCTGAAAGCCCCGTCAATCGGGGCTTTTCTGTTCATGGCGATCCATACTCGTCCAAGGGCAGCCACCTGCGATCCGCGCAATGCTATCCTCAAAGATGATCGGACTTGCCCAAAGGCTGCTGCACGACGCCCTCCGCTTGTCGCTGGAGGAGCGGGCAAGCGTGGCCGCCGAATTGCTCGCCAGCCTGGACGAACCGCTGGAACCTGCCGCCGAGGTCGAGGCGGCCTGGGCGGAGGAAATCGAGCGGCGTGCACAACAGGTGCAGGCCGGAGAAGCCTCGGGCAAGCCCTGGCCCGAGTTGCAGCAAGAACTCGAAGCACGCCTCGCCAAAAAGTGACCAGGCCGCACAAGCCGCTGCACGTCGAAGACAGTGCAGCGCAGGAGCTGGAGGCGGCTGTACTTGGTATGAAGAGCGTCAGCCGAGGCTGGGCGCGCGCTTTCTAGTGTCCTGAGTTAGAAGTTCGTTGACAAAAGCGTTTGATTGAAGCCAGGATGTCGTCGGCGGACTTTGTCCAAGCGAACGGTCGCGGATTTTTGTTGTAGGTCTCCAGGTAGTGGCGAATCGCCGTTTCCAGGGC
>JARLJS010000216.1 GCA_031291075.1 Nevskia sp.
CGTCGATCTGCTCGGAGTCGACGAGCTCGGTCAGGTGGTCGGATACCTCCGCGAACGTGAGGTAGCCCTTCTCCTTGCCGAGTGCGATCAGGTTCTTGATCTGGGATTGCTGGTCGGATGCGCTCATCAACCGTTTCTCATTTTGTGGAACCGACCGAGGAGAGCCAGCTCAGAATAGAAAGTTTCACTACAAGCCCGTCCGAGGGATATCCTCCGAGAGCAGTTCGCGATCAGGAACGGCGCATGCTGATCATCGCATCGGGCTCGTCGCCACTTGAGCCTAACACCTGCCGCGCATAGCTGCGTTGCAACTTCCGCGCGAAAGCGGGGAAATCGAGACCATGCCGCCGCGCAAGCTTCCTGGCATCGCGCTCGATCACCGACCAGTCCGGCGCACGCCAGGGGTCGTTGAAAGCGAATACCACGCGGTTGCCTTCGGTGGCGACGTTCTGGACGATGACCTGGCCTGGAAATGTATCCGCGATCAGCCGGCGGTGCATTTTATGGACGTCCGGTGGGCCGACCAGGTTTGCGACGAGGATTCCGCGGGGCTGCAGGCGTGCGCGCAAATTCTGGTAGAAGCGCGGATTGCCGAACTCCGGCGCGATGCCGCACGCATCGCAGCCATCCAGGAGGATGACGTCCGCGCGTTCTTCAGTGGTGGCGAAATACTCCACAGCGTCGGCGTGAACGATCCGCATCCTTTCGTCTTGCGCCGGGACGTCGAAGAAGTCGCTGAACCCGATCACGTCCTCGTCCTTTTCCACGGTCGTGATCCGGGCGCGGGGAAGCTGGCCGTGGCAGAACTTGGTCAGGGAACCGCCACCCAATCCGACGACGACCACGTGCTTGGGGCGAGGCAGAAACAGCAGAAACCCCATCATCTTCCGCGTATACGCAAGATTCAGGGCATGGGGCTGGTCGAGGCTCATCGCGCTCTGCACGAAGGCGGGGCTGAAGTGGAGGCTCCTGACCGCGCCATCGTCCATCACGAACGGCTTCGAGTAGTCTCCTTGGCGCAGGCGCGCCTTCAGGTCGTGAACGTCCGCGTCGAGAGGTTCCCTCAGATAGATCTGGCCGTAGCCGTTGAGAACGTCCGCTGGCACGGCGCACCGAGAGGTGTCCCTGGTCAACGGCGTCTCCGGGGCTGAGCTTGCACTTTCATTCAACGTAATGGTTCTCCAGGGCCGGCGCCTCCGGACCGCCGGGTCCGGAGGCAAGCTCTTCAGGTTCGCCGCAACTGTCTCAGAACATGGGCCCCGCGCCGATGTGAGCGGGGGCTTCCGCAGGAGTTTATCGGCACGCTCTCTCGTGGAGGTGGGGGCTGACCGCTTCGGGACCTGCGGGTCGTCACGAAGAGCTGTGAATCGGCTTATCCCGGGGAGCCCGGCCCTGGTTGAACGCGATTCCTCCCCACGGGCATTCGGCTCCTGCGCCCAACGAAGAACGTAGACCGCCCATAGGCTTGACTTATGAGGGTGACATTATCATGCTAAGCGCCAATTAGTTCAATAACATGATAATAAAATGATAATCGAAGAGCGGACCGCCCGGCTCACGATCCTCATTGATCCGCGCAAGAAAGCGGTTCTCGAAAGGCTGTGCGCGCTGGACGACACGACGCCGTCACGTGTGGTGCGCCAGCTCATCAGGGATTACCTCGAGAAACGCCTGGGGCATCCCTGGAAGCCGCAGGAGAACGTGGAGGAAACTCTGCGTGGGAATTTCTAGGTGGAACGCCTGATCCGCCCGATGACAGTGGCGGATGTTGCGGCCTGCCTGACCTTGTGGCGGCAGACCGAGGGCCTGGTGGTGCGCCTGGATTCGGACAACGAGATCGCAGTCACCCGCTTTCTCAAGCGCAACCCGGGCCTGAACTTCGTCGTCAAATCGGACGGCGAACTGGTCGGCAACGCCTTGTGCGGTTGCGACGGGCGCCGCGGCTACTTGTACCACCTCGCGGTAGCGCGTGGCTTTCGCCGGGAAGGATGCGCTTCCGCGATGCTGTCGGCGGTGTTCGCCGCGCTCAGGAAGCAGGGCATCACTCGCTGCCATGCTTTCGTTCTTTCGAGCAATCTGACAGCGCAGAAATTCTGGGCCGGGGTGAACGCGAACCAACGGCAGGATATGCGCGTCATCACGGTCAACGTTGAAGAGGCGGCACTGACGGCCGGCACCGAGTGACGACGCGAATCGCCGTCCGGCTGAGCGAGCTATGCGGTGCGGCAATCCATTCATGGATGCGCCCGGCCGGGGTGGCGTGATGGATGCCGCGACATTAAGCGCAGAGGCCCATGCGTCGCTGTTTGATATCAGGGCCATCATGGGGATGCTCCAGCACCGCTGGCCATTCCTGCTGGTCGACAAGGTGATCGCGTACGAGAAAGGCACATCGCTGACCGCCATCAAGAATGTCACTTATAACGAGCCATTCTTCGCCGGTCACTTCCCGTTGCTGCCGACCATGCCCGGGGTGCTGATCCTGGAGTCGATGGCCCAGGCCTGCGGCCTGTTGGCGTCGCAGGAGCTGGGGCTTAGGTCGGATGCTGGCGTGCTCTACTACTTCGCCGGCATCGACGACGCCCGCTTCAAGCGCATAGTGGTGCCGGGCGATGTCCTAACCCTGGAAGTGGTGATCGACAAGGTCAAACGCAGCTTGTGGAAGTTCAAGGCCAGGGCAAGTGTCGACGGCGAGCTCGCCTGTGAAGCCGGCCTGACTTGCGGGATCAAGAATGTTGGCAAGCCGGTCGCGGCCCCGGCACGCGAAGACGCCTGAGGACGGGAGCGTCCAGGGCGAGGTGACGCGAGACCGCTTACCCGAATCCCGGCACAACCCGACCGGACCGGACGCTCATCGAGACGATTTCAATTCACACAACTATTTAAGGACAAACAGACATGCTGAAAATCTACGCCGGCAACCTTCCGTCCGATACCACGGAGAAGGAGCTGGCCGAGCTGTTCTCGGCGCATGGCCGGGTGCGGTCGATCAAGTTATCGCACGACGTGTTTTCCGGTAAATGCCGCGGCTTCGGCTTCATCGAAATGGAAGGGCACGAGGCCCGGGCCGCGATCGCGGCTCTCAACGGCAAGGAGCTACGCGGCAATCCTCTGCGCGTCAACCAGGAACGTCCGCGCGATGCGAAAGGGCGCAGCGGTGGCCACCGCCATCACTGAGTGCGCTCCCACTTGCGCCGACACCGGTGAGCCGCGGCGATATCGAATGGCGTCCGAGGGCATCCGCAGACGTCCTTCCTGCGCTTTCGCAGCGGCGTCGGCAAAGATGCGCGTCACGAAGCAAACATAACGGGCTACAGCGAGCAGGACATCACAAAGTCGTGTTGGCGGGCGATGATGTCGAAGTCAAAGCCATGCTCCAGCCTTGCGCCGATGTCATGGCTGCTGGTGCGCACGATAGTGCCAATGATTGTTTGCTCTTGGGACCGCAGGAAGTGCACCGTGGCACGGAAGCGTTGGCTAGGGGTGATCTCGCCGCTTCCGGGCCAAGCAAGGCGGATGCCGTACTCGGAGATATCAAGCACCTCCCACTCACGTGGGCCGATACTCAGAACGGGACGGAGATCGGCCGGATAGTGAAGGCGATGCTCGACTCGCCGTTCCTTTGTCCTCCATGTTGAGGAAGCGTGTTGTGCGTTCATAGCGTAACCTCACTGAGTTTGCGCCAAAGTGATCGAGAGGGTGAGGCTGGTCGTCCTCAATGATTAGGTTGTCCGCCGCATGCTTAGTCATATCGAACCACGCTGGATTTGGTGCGCTGCGACATAAAGCGTTACCCGCCGGTATTTGGCTCCAGATTAGACACCCGGGAAGCTCGGAAGTGCTTTGCTCGGTGAGGTGTGAAGTGGAGCGGGAGATACCTTGCTCGACCGAAGCCGTCTTCACACGAGAGACCTGAATCTATAGAGATCGACGCCTTTCATGGGATCTAATCGAGAGGAACTGGGCGCCGTAGTCATCCGCGAGTACTTGCACGCGCGGTGCACCGGACTGTGACGCGGAAACAGGGGCGAGGTAGCCGGAGAACTGATCGATTGTTCCGGCGCAGGAGCGTACATAGCTGACGCGATACACTTCACCGGTGCGGGTGTTGCTGAAGGAGCCTTTGTACATACAGCCCTTGGAGTCTGCTGCCACGAGATCGCCGTTAGCCCGCAGCGTCAAACCCACCCCAAAGCCATCTGTTTGGTAGCTCCACGTCCCGTTGATCGGTTGGCCCGGCCCTCCAGCCTCGCGGGT
The DNA here is from genome assembly GCA_031291075.1 of Nevskia sp. GTDB lineage: Bacteria > Pseudomonadota > Gammaproteobacteria > Nevskiales > Nevskiaceae > Nevskia. The sequence continues at coordinate 4,258 of JARLJS010000216.1, forward strand.
GGGCTGAAGCGACAGGCTCTCCCTGTTGCCTTGCCGATCCTCAACAGTCGCGTCGAGGCCGGACGGGTAAACATTGCCGGAGACCACGCCCGAGGTTGACCTGGTACCGTCGGCAAATGCACGGTCTGTGGAATAGCCGGCGAGGTCACCACGGAGCGCTCGGCCGGCGGCGTCAAGCGTCAGGCGGTAATAGGTTCCATCCTGGGCGGCCATCCTGCCATCGCCGTTGTTTCCGAATATCGCAACGACCGGAGTCCGCTGTCCGCTGCTATCGCCGCCGAGCGTGCCGCGATAGAGCGCATCAGGGGGATAACAAGCGGAATAGCTGGCGCAGCCGCTGCCCCCGTAGTAGTAGTAAGTGCCGCCGCTGTGGCCTCCGCAGCCGACCAGGATCGTACCGCTGGTAACCACGATGGCGGGCACGGTATGACGTCGATGGGGCATGACACTCTCCCCGACGGCGCCAAAATGGCGAAGATCCATTGGATCCCGAAGAAGAACGAATCGGCCCCGGGCCAGCCACTGGTGGCCGGCACGCTCCATGATGTTGACTTCATGGAGAAGGATAGTAAGAGGTTCGCGGACAGCGGCGGATGGGGATATGCCGAGTTTGAATATGACACCGCGTCCGACACGTTCAGGCCCGGCACACTGGCGGATCTGCCGCCACAGGGAAACGACGCCAAGTGCGGGTTCGCGTGCCACACGCTGGCGAAGAAGCAGGACTACGTTTTTACGGAGTACCCCAAGAGGTGACGTCTTGTCTGTTGCTCCGGCGATCTAGTCCGAAGCAGCCTTTTTCCACGCCCTGAAGCGGCCACGAAAGCATGGCAATAAAGGTCAACGCCAAAGCTCCTCCGGCTTGGCAGCGCAATCGAGCGGCAAGCTGATCTGTGGCGCCCGCAGAAAGCGCGCCGGACAAGCTTGCGAGAGCATAAGCTGATGCGTGGGGAGATGGCGTAACGCTGCCCAATATAATCCAACCAATTCAATGACTTAGTCTTTACCGTCCCACCCCTTGGGCCCCAACGGGCACGTTTGCGTGCCGCAGGACACCAAGCCCTGGGGCAAGCCGCGACAGCGAAACCCCGGCGCACGCCCGCAAGCGCAACCATGCCATCTGTGTGTGCCGCGCGCTTTCCCGCTTCGGCCATCTCGGCCAGACTCACGAATTTGTCACGGGATTCGAATCAGCATTGATTTTCCCGTTCGCTCGACGCATTTAGGTGAGAGGACAACATTGGTCCGCTGCGGAATATCGCAGCTCCGCAGCGTGGGTTGAGGCGCTGTAGTGCCGTGCTTCCCGATGGAAGTCCAGGCTGCCTTGCTCGCCAACGGAGAAAGGCTTGCCGTTACCTGGAACACCGGCCTTGTAGGCGTCGATCATCGCGGGGTTCCCGAGGATCACGGCAATCTTGCCTCCATTCTGACTGAGGGAAATCGTCTGCCAGCCTTCGTATCCCCTGAACTCGGAGAACGCGAGCCCATTCGGCACTTCGAGGGCGTACCTGTCCTGGGCGCAGGCCAGGCCACTGGCGGCCACCAGCGCGGCGGCGGACAACAGCTTCTTGAAGTTGCTCATGTGAGCTCTCCTGATGTCGTGAAGAAAGCGGCACTCAGCCCGCCCGCTCATCGAATGTTCTCGGCTGGAACCAAGCGGATGCCGGCCTCCGTACGAGACACACGATAGGCGCATCATGGAGTGTCTGCAATGTCACATATGCAACATTTTAGGACATGACCGGGGCGCCTGCGCAACGCATCGGAATGGCGGTGTACCCGGGCTAGAGTTCAGCGGCAGGCCTGTGGCACCTCGACGAGAAGCGCGTGGGCCGGCTGCCGGCCACGCAGGCCTTCATCAACTACGCCTATTTCGACGAGGCCCGCCTGTTCGACCGCGGCAGCGTCAACGGCTACATCGTCAACGTCGACCAGCCCGGCCATGCCGACCGGGTCAGCGCTGCGATCGATGCCCTGTTCGCCAATTCCTCCGCGCCCACCCGTACGCAGAGCGAGCAGACCTTCAAGCTCAACATCCTGCGGCGCATCGGCGATATCGGCCTGATCGTGGGCGCCGTTCTGGGCGCGGTGCTGTTCACGCTGCTGCTGGTGGCCGGCAACACCATGGTCCAGGCCTTCCGCGAGCGGATTCCGGAGCTGGGCGTGCTCAAGACCATCGGTTTCACGGATGGCGCGGTGGCCCTGCTGTTCGTCACCGAGTCCTTGCTGCTGGTTGCCGCCGGCGCGGCGCTCGGGCTGGGCCTTGATGCGGTGCTGATTCCGCAACTGTTCAAGCAGGCGTTTGGGGCGCCGGCACCCATGCCGGTGGAGACGCTGCTGACGGGTGGCGCCTCTGCGCTGGTCATCGCCGTGGCCGTGGCCCTGATCCCAGCCTGGCGCGCGAGCCGGCTGAGCGTGGTCGAAGCCCTGGCCGTGCCGTGAAAACGATCCTGCGGCTGGCGGCGATGAACCTGCGCAGCCTGCCGGCGCGCTGGAGCGCCTCGCTGGTGCTGGTGATCAGCCTGGCTGGCGTGGTCGGGGTGATGGTGTCGGTGCTGGCCATGGCCGCCGGCTTCCAGAAGGTGTTCGCCGACAGCGCCCGGCCCGACCGCGTGGTGATCCTGCGCAGCGGCGCGCGCAGCGAGAACGAGAGCCAGATCACGCGCGACGAGGCCGACACCCTGGTGGCGCTGCCCGGCTTGGCCCTTCTGCCCGGTGGCGGGCCGCTGGCCTCGGCGGAGCTGTACTACGGCTCGGCGCTGTCGCGAAAAGGCTCCGGGGAGGAGGGTGGCGTCACCATCCGCGGCGTGGGGCCGCAGGCATTTGCGGTGCGCCCCGAAGTGAAGATCATCGCCGGCCGGCTGTTCACGCCGGGCCTGCGGGAGGTGATCGTCGGCGCGGCGGCGCAACGCGGCTTCGCCGGGCTGGAGCTGGGCGGCACCGTGGCGCTGAGCAACGTGGCATGGACCGTCGTCGGCGTGTTCGAGACTGGCGGTGATCTGCACGAAACGGAGATCTGGACCGACCTCGCCACCGCCCAGTCGGCGTTCCAGCGCGAGAACGTGAACACCATCACCGCCCGCCTGGCCTCCATCGCGGCATTCGCCGCCTACAAGGACGCGGTCACCACCAATCCGGCGCTCGACCACGAGGTGCTGCACGAGCGCGACTTCTACGCCCTGCAAACCGAGACCACCAGCGGCGTGATCCGGGTCTTCGGCTACACCATCGCCGGCATCATGGCCCTGGGCGCGCTGTTCAGTGCCGTCAACACCTTGTTCTCCGCAGTCCGTGCGCGCCAGGTGGAGATTGCGACCCTGCGCGCGCTCGGCTTCGGCGCCGCCCCGGTCCTCTGCTCCGTGCTGATCGAAGCGCTGGTCCTGGCCCTGTTCGGCGCGAGCCTGGGCGGACTGGCGGCATATCTGCTGTTCGACGGTTTCAGCGCCTCCACCATAGGAGGGGACTTCAGCAGCGATGTGATGTTCCAGTTCCGGGTGACGCCCAGGCTGTTGCTGCAGGGTGTGCTGTGGGCGACGGCAGTGGGCCTGCTCGGCGGAGTGCCGCCGGCCGTGCGGGCGGCGCGGCTGCCTGTGGCGGACGCGTTGTGCGCCCACAAGTAGGCGGCTTGGGCTGCGGCAAGGAAACCGCGCCCGGCGCTGGTTTCGATCCGGGCGTGCCGCTGTTACATTCGGCGGACTCGAAATATCACAGGAGGATTTTCATGAAACTGGAAGGTGGCTGCTACTGCGGCCAGGTGCGTTACGAAGCGACCGGCGAGCCGATGATGCGCGGCCAATGCCATTGCCGCGAATGCCAGTACATCAGCGGTGGCGGCCCCAACATGTTCATGCTGATGCCGCTCGACGGTTTCCGTTACACCCGGGGCGAGCCGAAGCGCTTCACCCGCACCGACCTCGACGAGCCGGTCACGCGCGAGTTCTGCGGCGAGTGTGGCACCCACCTGACCACCCGGCGGCCGGGTCTGCCGGCGGTGATCGTGAAGGTGGGGACGTTGGACGAGCCGGCCCTGTACGGCGGGCCGCAGATGGTGATCTACACGGTGGACAAACAGCCGTTCCACCTGATCCCGGACGGCCTGCCGACGTTCGAACGGCTGCCGGACCAACGGCGCCCGGCCACCCGTTAGAAGGGTACGCTATCGCGCCGGCGTTTCAGTGCGGGCGGCGCGGGGCCTTGGCGGCAGCCCGCGATGCCTTCTTTCCCGGCGGCGGTTCGGTGCCTGTTACCGAATTGCGCTCGCGCTCGCGCAGCGCTACGGCGATGAAGAACGCTTCCGCCTCTTCGCGCGTGTTGAAGGTGTAGTCGCCGCGGTCCGTCTTCACGGTGTTATGGATCAAGGTGCGCATGACCGGCCTCCTTGCAACGCATATACAGCGATCACAATGAACCCGAAGCATGATCCGGTCAATTGAAAATCCCCGCCCGGCGGGAGCCGACGGCGCGTCCGGCCGGGAAAGGTTGACGATCCGCTCCATGGAGTGGCAAATAGTCCGTATGAATCAGCGACATGAAGCAGCGCAGCCGCGCGCGGGGGCAGCATCTTGAGCGAGCCCGCCATTCCCGGCTCGATCTGGATCGTCTCCGCCCCCAGCGGGGCCGGCAAGACCAGCCTGACCCGCGCCCTGGTGGAGCGGCTCGGCCAGCGTGGCGTGCCGGCCGCCATCTCAGTGTCCTACACCACCCGCGCGCCGCGCGTGGGTGAGGTGGATGGCACTCATTACCACTTCGTCGACGACGCCCGCTTCCTGGCAATGGTCGAGGCGGGGGAATTCCTGGAGCATGCCGACGTATTCGGCCGGCGCTACGGTACCGGCATGGCGGAGACCGACCGCCAGCTGGCCGCCGGCACCGAGCTGCTGCTGGACATCGACTGGCAGGGTGCCCGCCAGATCAAGGGCCGCCGTCCCGGCGCGCTGGGCGTGTTCGTGCTGCCGCCCTCGGCGGCGGAGCTGGAGCGGCGCCTGCGCGGGCGCGGCCAGGATGACCCGGCGGTCATCGCCCAGCGGATGGCGGCGGCCCGGGCCGAGATGAGCCACTTCGCCGAGTACGACTACCTGATCGTCAACGACGACTTCGAGCGCGCCCTGGACGAGCTGCAGACGCTGGTGCTGGCGCGCCGGCTGCGGCTGCCGGCGCAGCAACTCCGCCATGCCGACCTGCTGGGCGGCCTGCTGGCCGCGAATGGCGTCGAATGACCCGACGCCCGTCGGGCAGGTGGCCGGGCGGAAAGGGCGCGGCACCCTGGCCGACCGGCCCGCGGTGGGCTATAATTCCAGTCTTCACAAGCTTTCCCGCAGGTAACTCATGGCACGCGTCACCGTCGAAGATTGTCTGGCCCGCATCCCCAACCAGTTCGAGTTGACCCTGGTCGCCGCCAAGCGCGCGCGCCAGCTCGCGCGCGGCGCCGAGGCCCGGCTGCCGTGGGGGAGCCACAAATCGACGGTGCTGTCGCTGAAAGAGATCGCCGACGGCTATGTCGACACCTCCGTGCTGAGCGAGGCCGACCTGCCGGCGATCCAGCAGCCCAAGATGGAGCTCGAAGCGCTCGACCCGAGCTTCGACCTCTGAGCCACAGCCGGCGGGCTTGCCCGCCGCCGCTGCCGCAACAAGAAAGGGCCGGAAGGCCCTTTTTTGTTGGGCAATAGTACTTACCGGCGCGCAGTCCGGGCGGCCGGAACTGGATTCCCGCCCGGGCGGGAATGACAATGGGCTAAAGGGGGAGGTGGACGCACCGCCGCGGTGCGGGCCCAGTCTATACTGCATTCATGGAATTCCCGGTCATCCAGCGCATCGGCACCGCTCTCCGCACCCAGCGCGTGGCGCGCGAGTACGGCATCGAGGCCTTGTGCCGCGTGCTGCAGGAATACCTGCCTGAAGACCAGATCGCCGAGGTGCGGCGCGCCTACGAGTTCGGCGCGCGCATGCACTCCGGCCAGGCGCGCGAATCGGGCGAGCCTTACATCTACCACCCGCTGGCGGTGGCGCGGATCCTGGCCGAGATGCGGCTGGACGTGACCACCCTGTGCGCCGCGATCCTGCACGACGTGATCGAGGACACCGCGGTCGAGAAGTCGGAGATCGCCAAGCACTTCGGCAAGGACGTGGCCGAGCTGGTGGACGGCGTCAGCAAGTTCCACAAGGTGGAAGGCATGACGCGCACCGAGCAGCAGGCGGAGAGCGTGCGCAAGCTGCTGCTGGCGATGGCGCAGGATCTGCGCGTGATCCTGGTCAAGCTGGCCGACCGCCTGCACAACGCGCGCACGCTGGAAGGGGTGGAGCCGGCCAAGCGCCGCCGGGTGGCGCGCGAGACGCTGGAGATCTACGCTCCCATCGCGCAGCGCCTGGGCATCAACACCTTGCGCAACGAGCTGGAGGACCTCAGCTTCCTCAACCTTCACCCCAAGCGCTACAGCGTGTTCCAGCGCGCGGTGAACGAGCGCCTGGGTGACACCAAGAGCCTGATCAAGGAGACCGAGCACAAGCTGGAGCGCGCCCTGCGCGAGGAGGGCATCGGCGCCTCGGTGGTCGGCCGCCAGAAGAACCTCTACGGCATCTACGAGAAGATGCAGCGCAAGCGCCTGCGCTTCCTCGACGTGATGGACCTGCTCGGCTTCCGCATCATCGTCGCCAAGGTGGATGACTGCTACCGCGCGCTGGGCGTGGTGCACCACGTCTACCGGCCGATCTCCGAGCTGTTCAATGACTTCATCGCCAACCCCAAGGTCAACGGCTACCAGTCGCTGCACACCACCTGCGTCGGCGCGCAGGGGCGCAAGATCGAGGTGCAGATCCGCACCCGCGACATGCACCACATCGCCGAGAGCGGCATCGCCGCCCACTGGCAGTACAAGCTGGGCGGCCGCACCGACCCCGGTTCCGCGCCGCAGGTGCGCGCGCGCGAATGGCTGGGCAACCTGTTCGAGATGCAGGGCGGCTCGGGCGCGCTGGACTTCATCGAGAACGTCAAGGTCGACCTGTTCCCGGACGAGGTCTACGTGTTCACGCCCAAGGGCCAGATCCGCCGCCTGCCGCGCGGCGCCACCGCGGTGGACTTCGCCTACTCGGTGCACTCCGAGCTGGGCGACCACTGCGTGGCGGCGCGCATCGACCAGCAGCTCGAGCCACTCAACACCCCGCTCAAGAACGGGCAGACGGTGGAGATCATCACCGCCCGCCACGCCCGCCCCAACGCCGCCTGGCTCAACTACGTCAAGACCGCCAAGGCGCGCTCGCACATCCGCAATTTTCTGAAGAATCAGCGCGAGGACGAGGCCATCCGCCTCGGCCGACGGCTGCTGGAGATCGCCCTGCGTGAGCTCCATGTGCCGCTGTCCTCCCTCAAGGAAGGCGCGGCCGAATCGGTGCTGAAGGCCTTCAACCTGCAAGACATGGAAGACCTCTTCATCTCCATCGGCACCGGCGCGCGGCTGGCGCCGCTGGTGGCGCGCCACTTCCTGCCCAATCCAGACCAGGCCCACGTGTCGGGCGAAAGCGTGCCGCTGGCGGTGGAAGGCACCGAAGGGCTGGTCCTCGACTACGCCAAGTGCTGCCACCCGATCCCGGGAGACGACATCTGCGGCTACGTCAGCGTCGGCCGCGGCATCGTCATCCACCGGCTCGAATGCAAGCACGTGCAGACCCGCAAGGGCGGCCCGCTGGAGCGCGTGCCGCTGGTCTGGTCGGAGAAGGTGCAGGGCGACTTCCTCGCCGAGCTGCGCCTCAAGGCCGAGAACCGCCGCGGCCTGCTGGCGGTGGTGGCCGGCGAGATTTCCAGCTCCGGCGCCAGCATCGAGAACGTGCAGATGCCGGAACGCGACGGTTCCGAGGCGCTGGAGATGCGCTTCGTCATCACCGTGCGCGACCGCGTGCACCTGGCGCGCGTGTTGCGTCGTCTGCGCCGGCTGCCGGCGGTGCAGCGCGTGTTCCGGGTCTGAAAGATTGTGAGACGTGAGACGTGAAACGTGAGACGAAAAAGCCGGGCGTAGCCGCCACGCCCGCGTCTCGCGTCGCACCTCTCATGTCTCACGCCGTTGCGTTCAGGAGACAGCGATGAGTCGCCAGATCATCCACACCGATCAGGCCCCGGCCGCCATCGGCACCTACTCGCAGGCCGTCCGCTACGGCAAGACCGTTTACCTCTCCGGGCAGATTCCGCTCGACCCGAAGACGATGCACCTGCACAACCACTCCATCGAAGCCGAGATCCATCAGGTGTTCAAGAACCTGCGCGCGGTGGCGGAAGCCGCCGGCGGCGGGCTCAAGGACGTGGCCAAGCTCAACGTCTACCTCACCGACCTGGCCAACTTCCCCAAGGTCAACGAGATCATGAGCGAGTACTTCGAGCAGCCGTTCCCGGCGCGCGCCGTGGTCGGTGTGGCCGCCCTGCCGCGTGGAGCCAGCATCGAGGCGGACGCGGTGCTGGTGTTGGAAACGTGAGACGTGAGAGGTGAGACGAAAAAGCCGGACGTAACCGCTGGGACGCTTGCGTCTCACGTCTCACGTCTCACGTCTCACGTTTAAGTGGCCCGCGTCGTCAGCGGCGGCAAGCCGCCAGTCACGCTTGCCACCGACGTCACCTATCTGAAGGGTGCCGGACCGGCGATCGCGACGCGGCTGCGCGCGCTCGGCATCGAACGGGTGCAGGACCTGCTGTTCCACCTGCCCAGCCGTTACGAGGACCGGCGGCGCATCGTGCCGCTGGTGGAACTGCGCGACGGCGACGAGGCGCTGGTGCGCGGCCGCGTGGTGGGCGCCGACGTGCGCTTCGCCGGGCGGCGCAGCCTGCGGGTGGTGATCGACGACGGCGGCAGCAGCCTGCTGCTGCGTTTCTTCCATTTCAACGACACGCAGAAGCAGGCCTTCACCGAGGGGCGCTGGGTGCGTGCCTACGGCACCGTGCGCACCGGCGCCAACGGCCTGGAGATGGTGCACCCGGAATACCGCGTCGCCGACGACCCGGCGCAGCTGCCGCCGGACACCGCGCTCACCCCGCTCTATCCGCTGGCCACCGGCGTCACCCAGCAGCGCCTGCGCGGCCTGATCCAGCAGGCGCTGCAGGCCGCCGCGCGCGACCCGGCCTTTCTCGCCGAGCTGCCCGGCCTGGCGCCGCCGGACACGCTGAGCGCGCTACGCGTGCTGCACGAACCCGCCGGCACCGACCTTGGCGACCTGCTGCTGCAGCGCCATCCGGCGCAGCTGCGCCTGCTGCGCGAGGAGCTGCTGGCGCACCAGCTGTGCATGCGCCTGCTGCGTCGGCGCACCTTGGCCCAGCCCGGCGCCCGCGTCGAGCATGTGCTGCCCGCCTCGGCGCGGCTGCAGGAAACGCTGCCCTTCGCCCTCACCGGCGCACAGCGCCGCGTGATCGGCGAGATCGCCCACGACCTCGCCTCCGGTAAGCCGATGCTGCGGCTGCTGCAGGGCGACGTCGGCTGCGGCAAGACCGTGGTGGCCGCCGCCGCCATGCTGGGCTGCGCCCTGGGCGGATTGCAGGCGGTGCTGATGGCGCCGACCGAGCTGCTGGCCGAGCAGCACGCGCACAACCTCACCGCCATGCTCAACGCGGTGGGCGTGGAGGTCGGCATGTTGTCCGGCCGCATGAAGAAGGCCGAGCGCGAGGCGGCGCTGGCGCGCGCCCTGCGCGGCGACATCCGCGTGTGGGTGGGTACCCACGCGCTGTTCCAGTCCGACGTGCGCTTCGCCCGCCTGGGGCTGGTGGTGGTGGATGAACAGCACCGCTTCGGCGTCGGCCAGCGGCTGGCGCTGCGCGACAAGGGCCCGCGGGGCGTCACCCCGCACCAGCTCATCATGTCGGCCACACCGATCCCGCGCACCCTGGCGCAGACCCTCTACGCCGATCTCGACGTCTCGGTGATCGACGAGCTGCCACCGGGCCGCAGCCCGGTGCAGACGGTCGCCCTGTCCAACGAGCGCCGACCCGAAGTGCTGGAGCGCATCGGCGAGGCCTGCCGCTCCGGTCGGCAGGCGTATTGGGTCTGCACCCTGATCGAGGACTCCGACCAGCTGCAGGCGCAGGCCGCCGAGGAAACCTACCGCCAGCTGCGCACCGAGCTGCCCGAGCTGCACGTCGGCCTGGTGCACGGCCGCCTAAAGTCGCCGGAAAAAGATGCCCAGATGCGCGCCTTCCAGAACGGCGCCACCCAGCTCCTGGTCGCCACCACCGTGATCGAAGTGGGTGTGGACGTGCCCAACGCCAGCATCATGATCATCGACAACGCCGAACGCCTCGGCCTTGCCCAGCTCCACCAGTTGCGTGGCCGTGTCGGCCGCGGCACCGCCGCCAGCCAGTGCGTGCTGATGTACCAGGCGCCGCTGTCCGAGGCGGCGCGCACCCGGCTGGAAGTCATGCGCACGACGCATGACGGGTTCAAGATCGCCCAGCACGACCTGGAACTGCGCGGCCCGGGCGAACTCCTCGGGCGGCGCCAGACCGGGCTGATTGGCTTGAAGATCGCCGATCCGGTGCGGGATGCGGAGCAGATCCCCGGCTTGCAGAAGCTGGCGGACCGCTGGCTGTCGGCATCGCAGGCGGAGGCGAGGATTGTGATTGCGAGGTGGGTGGGGGATGCGGAGAAGTATGCGCAGGTTTGAGGCGCCATTCGGCGCTCGGCGTTCTTGGCGCGAACCTCCGGCGCGTGCGCTTGCGCGCGTGTGGTGGTATCCGGGATTGAGAGCGCGTATTCCGCCTGCGGCGGGTTACTCTTCTTTGCGTCGCCAAAGAAGAGTAACCAGAAGAAAGGCGACCCGGCGGCTGCGCCCTCTCATCGCGAAAAGCAGAACTCACCCAGCCGTCCCTGGCGCGGTCTTGTCACTCTGTCCACCCCCGGCCCGGCCATCCTTGGCCGGGCGTTCGGTCTCGCAGGCGATGACATTGAGTCATCGCCAAAGCGCGAGCCCTCACCCTGCGCTTCTCGCCCGCGACGGGTTCCGCACACAGGCCATCCATGGCCTGCGTGCGGAAGCATCGGCATCCTGCCTCGCCTCGCGCCAAACAGGCGCGAGCCTGTATCGCCGCGGGCTGCGATGCTCGGCGCAGCCAACGGGGATGAACGTCAAAAACAAAGCAACAGCACAAGCAACAGCACAAGCAACAGCAACAGCAACAGCAACAGCAACAGCAACAGCAACAGCACAAGCACAAGCCTCCCACCTCGTCATTCCCGCGCAGGCGGGAATCCAGTTTTCGAGCGCACGTTCCACTTTACCTGGACCTCGATCAATTCGTCACCCCGGCGAAAGCCGGGGTCCAGCGCATCGGCCTTCCTGGATTCCGGCTTTCGCCGGAATGACGGTTTTCGATTTGTTCGGGCCTTTGTCGCCGCATACAACCGAAGCGTGTTGTGCTTTCGCTTTTCGTTTTTCGCTTTTGACGTTCCCTCCCCGTTGCCTGCGCCGAGCATCGCAGCCCATGGCGGACATGAGCCGGCGCGTGTGTTCGCGCCGGGCGAGGCAGGATGCCGAAGCTTCCGCCGTCAGGCCAGGGATGGCCTGTCGGCGGAACCCGCCATGGGCGAGAAGCGCAGGGCACCGATCAATCGCGCTTCTTCTTTTGCGATTGATCGGCGCAGGCTCCGGGGTTGTTTCTTTTGGTTCCTTTTCTTGTCGATACAAGAAAAGGAACCCGCCGCAGGCGGAATACACGACTTCAAGCTGGGAAAACACCACACGCGCGCAAGCGCACGCAGCACGGCATATGGTGTGAGCGGGCGCAGCAGGACCATGAAATCCCGCCTCCTCGACTACGCCCGCCTGATGCGCCTGCATCGCCCCATCGGCATCTGGCTGCTGCTGTGGCCGACGCTGTGGGCCCTGTGGTTCGCCTCCGGTGGCGTGCCGCGACTGAAGCTGCTCGCCATCTTCACCCTCGGCACGGTGCTGATGCGCTCCGCCGGCTGCGTCATAAACGACTACGCCGACCGTGGTTTCGACCCGCACGTGGAGCGCACCAGGGATCGCCCCATCGCCGCCGGACGCGTGTCGCCGCGCGAGGCGCTGGTGCTGTTCGCGCTGCTGTGCCTGGCGGCGCTCGCGGTGGCATGGCCGCTCAACGCGGCGGCGTTGGAACTGGCGTTGCCGGCGGCGGCGCTGGCGGCGAGCTATCCCTTCGCCAAGCGCTTCCACAGCCTGCCGCAGGCGCACCTGGGCATCGCTTTCTCCTGGGGTATCCCGATGGCTTACGCGGCGGTGCGCGGCAGCGTGCCCTGGCTGCCGGCCAGCCTGCTGATGGCGGCGAACCTGTGCTGGGTGATCGCCTACGATACCTACTACGCGATGAGTGACCGCGAGGACGATCTCAAGATCGGCGTGAAGTCGAGCGCCATCCTGTTCGGGCGCCACGATCGGTTGGTCGTCGGCCTGCTCCACCTGGCGGCGCTGGTGCTGCTGGCGCTGGTGGGCGTGCTGGCGCGCCGCGGATTGTTGTACGACCTCGGCCTGCTGGTCGCGGCCGCCTTCGCGGTGCGCGAGCAGGTGATGACGCGCCGGCGCGAACCGGCCGCCTGCTTCCGCGCCTTCCTCGACAACAACGCTTTCGGCGCCGCCGTGCTGGCCGGGCTGGCCTGGGATTACCTGCTGGCGGCGCTGGCCGCGGGTGGCGCGGTGGCGGCGGGGCTCGGCGGCGTGGCCACGCTCACCTCCGGCTCCTGCGCCATCCCGCTGGCGGATGGCAACGATGTCGCCGATCGCGGCTACTGCGTGGAGCGGGACATCGCCTACACCCCGGAAGGATGGCCGCAGAAGCTGCGGCTCGATGTGTTCATGCCGGCGGATGGCAACACCGCGCCGGTGGTGTTGCTGATCCACGGCGGGAGCTGGAAGGCGGGGCATCGCCGCGACATGGAGCCGCTTGCCACAGCGCTGGCGCGGCGCGGCTATGTCGCCGTCGACGTCTCCTACCGCTTCGCGCCGCGCTTCCGCTTCCCGGCGCAGCTGCAGGACCTGCAACAGGCGGTGCGCTGGGTGCGAGGCCATGCCGCCGCGCTGCACGCCGATCCGCAGCGCCTGGGCGCGTGGGGGTTCTCCGCCGGCGCGCACCTGGCGGCGATGCTGGCGCTGGTCGGACCGCAGGATCCCTGGGGCGCGGCCGACGTGCACGTGCAGGCCCTGGTCGGCGGCGGTACGCCCACCGACCTGCTGCTGTTCAACGACAGCGACGAGCCACAGCTGCTCGGCGCCACGCCGCAGCAGGATCCCGCGCTATACCGCCACGCCTCGCCCGTGTACCTGGTGACACCGCACGCTCCGCCTACCTTCCTCTACCACGGCAGCGCCGACGCCGAGGTGCCGCTGCAGCAGGCGGTGCTCCTGAGCGATGCGCTGAGAAGCGCCGGCGTGCCGGTGCAGCTCGACGTGCTGCGTGGCGGCGGGCACAGCGCAATGCCAGCGGCGGCGGTGGAGGCGGCGGAGGAGTTCCTGGACCGGACGCTAAAGCCGTGAGACGTGAGACATGAGACGTAAAAGCAAGCGCGCTCTGGGCTTGCGTCTCACCTCTCACGTCTCACGTCTCACAATCCTTTTATTCAACCCGGGCCGCCGTCCACACCTCGATCCGCCCCGCTCCGGCCTGGCGGCAGACTCGCGCCAGCTCGGCCAGGGTGCTGCCGGTGGTCATCACGTCGTCCAGCAGGGCGATATGCTTTCCCTGCAGGCGCGCGGCATCCACGGCGAAGGCGTTCTTCACGTTGCGCCGGCGCTCCACGGCGGTCTTGCCGATCTGGTCGGTGGTGGCGCGCAGTCGCCGCATGGCACCGGTGTCGACCGTCACGTCAAGCGCGCGGCCGATGACGCGCGCCAGCTCCAGTGCCTGGTTATAGCCGCGCCGCCGCAGGCGGCCGCCGTGCAGGGGCACCGGCAGCAGGAGCTGCGGCATCGGCTGCGGACGCTGCGCCAGCAGCCGTGCCATCTCCAGCCCCAGCCAGCGCGCGTTGCGGAAGTGGGCCGAGTACTTCAGGCCCTGCACCGCGCGGTCGATGGGCGCGGCGTAGCGGAACGCCGACCAGGCGGCGTCGAACGGCGGCGGCCGCCCGGCGCAGTCGCCGCAGACGTAGCTGGCGGCGCCGGTCTGTGGCCGCGCACAACGCGGACAGGCGACCCGGTTGTGTGGCAGGCCGGCGCGGCACTCCGCGCAGAGCGGGCCCTGCACGTGCAGGCAGAGCACACAGCGCTCCGGCAGCAGCTGTTCGCGGATGGCGTGGAGAATGTTCACCGTTCCAGTGTCGAAGCGCCGCCCGATAAAATCAAACAAACCCCTCCCGTCCCTTGCGGAGACCGTCCTTGACCAGCCAGGCCCCCGTCCGCACCTTGCGGCGCATTCCATCCGGCGTGTGGGTCCTGGGCGGGGTGAGCCTGCTGATGGACGTCTCGTCGGAGGCAATCCACAGCCTGCTGCCGGTGTTCCTGGTCGGCACCCTCGGCTCCAGCGCCTTCATGGTCGGCCTGATCGACGGCGCGGCGGAGGCCACGGCGCTGATCGTCAAGATCTTCTCCGGCGCGCTGAGCGACTACCTCGGCCGGCGCAAGCTGCTGGCGGCGATCGGCTACGCCCTGGGCGCGGCCTCCAAGCCGCTGTTCGCCCTGGCCTGGAGTCCCGCCTGGGTGCTGCTGGCGCGGCTGGTGGATCGCACCGGCAAGGGCATCCGCGGCGCGCCACGCGATGCGCTGATCGCCGACATCGTGCCCGCCCAGCTCCGCGGCGCCGCCTTCGGCCTGCGCCAGTCGCTCGACACCGTCGGCGCCTTTGTCGGTCCGCTGTTGGCGATGGGGCTGATGCTGCTGTGGCACAACGACTTCCGCGCCGTGTTCGGCGTGGCGGTGATCCCCGCCTTCCTCTGCGTGCTCCTGCTGCTGCTCGGCATCAGGGAGCCCGAGGTCGCCGCGCCGCAGCGGCGCGCCAATCCGCTGCGCCTGCGCAGCCTCGACCGCCTGCCGCGCGACTATTGGCGCGTGGTGATCATCGGCGCGGTATTCACCCTGGCCCGCTTCAGCGAGGCCTTCCTGGTGCTGCGCGCCACCCAGGGCGGCTTGCCGGTGGCGTTCGCGCCGCTGGTGCTGATCGGCATGAACGTGGTCTACGCCTTGTCCGCCTATCCCTTCGGCAAGCTCGCCGACTCGATGGAGCCGACCCGGCTGCTGGTCCGCTCGCTGCCGCTGCTGATCGCGGCGGACGCGGCCCTGGCCTGGAGCAGCGCCTGGCCGTGGGTGTGGCTGGGCATCTCGCTGTGGGGCCTGCATATGGGCATGACCCAGGGCCTGCTGGCGAAGATGGTGGTGGACACCGCGCCGGCCGAGCTGCGCGGCACTGCCTATGGCTTTTTCAACCTGCTCAGCGGCCTGGCGACCCTGGCGGCGAGTGCGCTGGCCGGGTTGCTATGGGACCATTTCGGCGCCAGTTACACCTTCTGCACCGGCATGGGTCTGAGCCTCGCCGCGCTGGCGCTGCTGCTCGGCTTGAAGCGGGCGCCCGCGTCCGGCCCGGCGGCTTCCCGTTAACGCTTTACTCGCGGCATTCCGCCCGTACAATGCGGGCGCTGCAATTGCACCAATACTTCGTCTTCGCACCACCGGGGCCGTGCGATGTCGCAGGAACAAGAACGACACCTGACACCCAGCGAATCGCCGACGGTGAGCACCGCGCGGCGGCCGATCTTCGCCATCTTCGAAGGCGGCGGCGCCAAGGGCATCGCCCACGTCGGAGCGTATGCCGCGGCGGACTCCATGCAGCTCGAGTTCGTCGGCGTGGCCGGCGCCTCGGCCGGCTCCATCGTCGCCTCGCTCATTGCGGTCGGCTTCCGCCCGGCGGAGATCTTCGATCCGCAATGCCGCAGCGGCGACATTCTCTCCACCAACCAGCTCACGCCCCTGCAACTGCTGGGGGAAAAGGAATGGAACGCCTTCGTCCGCGCCAGGCGCTGGGCGCCGGTGATCGCGGTGACGCTGCTGCTGTCGCTGCTCGCCACCCTCGTCTGCGCCGAGGCCGGCTGGAAATGGCTGGCGCGGTCGGCGGCGGCGCTGAGCATCGGGCTGGTCGTGATCGCCGTGCGCTGGCTGCGCTCCTGGCTGTCCAAGCGCGGCATCTTCGATCCCGGGCGGCTGCAGGTCGAGCTCAACCGCATCCTGCGCGAGCGGGTCAAGCTTGCCTACGCCGAAGCGGGCCGGAACCCGGACGAGGTGCCCGACAAGATAACCTTCCGCGACATCCAGCCGGAGCGCACCGCCTCGTTTTGCCGCCTGAAAATCGTGGCGACGGACGTCTCCGGGCAGCAGCTGCGCATCTTCGACCACCGCACGCCGGACGTGGTGGTGGCGGAGGCGGTGGCGGCATCGATTGCGATCCCCGGCGTGTTCAAGCCGGCGACCATTCCCTCGTTCGAGGATCCGGATGCGGCGCCGGGCGTGCCGTCGTTCTATGCGGATGGCGGACTGGTCTCCAACCTGCCGGTGTGGAGCTTCGCCGAGGAAAAGCTGGCGGCAGAGCGGCGCATGAAGAACAACGCCGCCATCCCGGTGGTGGCTTTTACGCTGGAGGACCTGACGCCGGAGCCGATGCCGCAAGACGGCGTCCGCCACGCGCTGCGCTATTTCACCCGCGTGATCCGCACCGGCATCTTCGGCGGTCAGTCGGTGGTGCAAGAATTCGTACCCGACCTGGAGGTCATCCGCCTGCGCACCGCCCTCGACGTGCTGCGCTTCGACGCCACCTGGGACGAGGCGAAGGAGGCGTACACCGCGGGACGCAACCAGGCGCTGGCCCGCCTGCGCTGGAGCCTCGACATCAAGCCCAGGCAGTCCAGGGAACTGCTGAAGAGCGCCTACGACAGCGTGAAGAAACAGCTCGCGGACTATTACGGCGGCCTGGGCAAGCCACAGGCGATCCACCTGCGCGCCTGCGTGTTCGAGCCGATCAAGGCGTTGCGGCAGTCCTCCACCACCTTCGTGACCGCCTATCGAGCGACCCACGCCTTCAATATGGAAGAGGATGCCGACGATCGCATTACCCTCGATGCCGAATGCCCGGGCGTGCCGGAAGCCTTCGAGCAGCGCAGCGTGACCTTCCTTGGCCCCAGTCATGGCGCCGCCCGTAAGGTCGTTATGACCAAGTACGAGGTCGCGCTGATCCGGCGGACCATGAATTCCGGGCTGTGCGTCCCCATATTCGAGGACGAGGAGCAGTGGAGTGTACAGGAAGGTGAAAGAAATCAACCAGTTGCGGTCGTCAGCTTCGACAGCGACAATGATCTGTCGGCGTTTTTCACCGACAGCAAGCTGCGGACAGAGTTGCTAGAATCGGTGATCGAGGCGACGCTGGGTCTGAGTTCCCTGGTATCGAAGCCCGAATGGACGCAATGAAATGAGCAGGAATTTTCATTCATACCGCGCCTTGGTCGCGGACGCGCTGAGCCCCAAGGCCGGCGAGAGCGGCGACGTGGTCGTGGTCAGGGGCCTGCGCTTCAAGCCCAAGCGCGGCGCCGTCGAGGAAGCGAACGAAATCCGCCGCCGCATCCAGACCGAGATGGCGGAACCGCGCCAGAACTGATCGTCGGCCCGCTGCGAGCTTCATCCTCCACCTGCTGTAAACAAAAGAACCACTCATAAGTTGACAGCCGCCCGACGCGGCGGCAACACTGTGCGCCACGTCACCATCCACGACGAGGGGCAGGCATGTCGGAAGTACCGGTTGCGCGCCACGACTGGCGCCGCGAGGAAGTGCAGGCGCTGTTCGCGCTGCCGTTCAACGATCTGCTGTTCCGCGCCCAGGCGGTGCACCGCGCCTATTTCGATGCCAACGAGGTGCAGCTCTCCACCCTGCTGTCGATCAAGACCGGCGCCTGTCCCGAGGATTGCGCCTACTGCCCGCAAAGTGTGCGCTACGACACCGGCCTGAAGGCCGAGCCGCTGATGCCGCTGCAGGAAGTGCGGCGCGCGGCCGCCGAGGCCAAGGCCAACGGCGCCACCCGCTTCTGCATGGGCGCGGCTTGGCGCTCGCCCAAGGACCGCGACCTGGAGCAGGTGGAAGCGATGGTGCGCGCGGTCAAGGCGTTGGGCCTGGAAACCTGTGTCACCCTCGGCATGCTCAAGCAGCACCAGGCGCAGCGCCTGGCTGAGGCAGGGCTCGACTACTACAACCACAACATCGACACCTCGCCGGAGTTCTACGGCGAGATCATCACCACCCGCAGCTTCGAGGACCGGCTGGAAACGCTGGCCCACGTGCGCGACGCCGGTATGAAGGTGTGCTGCGGCGGCATCGTCGGCATGGGCGAGTCGGCCGGCGACCGCGCGGAGATGCTGCGCGCGCTGGCCAACCTGCCGCAGCATCCGGAGAGCGTGCCGATCAACGAGCTGGTGCAGGTGCCGGGCACGCCGCTGCAGGGCACCGAGGCGATCGACCCGTTCGACTTCGTGCGCACCGTCGCGGTGGCGCGCATCATGATGCCGCGTTCGCACGTCCGGCTGTCGGCCGGCCGTACCCAGATGAGCGATGAGTTGCAGGCCCTGTGCTTCCTCGCCGGCGCCAACTCGATCTTCTACGGCGAGCGCCTGCTCACCACCGCCAATCCGCAGAACGAGAAGGACCGCCGGCTGTTCGCGCGGCTGGGCATCCGGCCGCAGGGGCAGGTGGAAGCCGCCGCTCACGGCTGCGGCCACGACCATGAGCACGAGCGCACCTGCGCGGCGCAGGCCGCGGAACGCGCGGCGGCGCCCTCGGCCTGAGCCCGCGCGCGCGGTCGATCCCGTGGACGACGGCGTGGTTCCCCCCGGCCTGGAGCAGCGGCTCGCCGCCGAGCTGCAGCGTCTGCGCGCGGTCGACCTGTACCGGGTGCGCCGCGCGGTGGAAGGCGGCCACGGTGTCAAGCTGGTCGTCGACGGCCGCGCCTGCGTCAATTTCTGCAGCAACGACTATCTCGGTCTGGCCGCCGACCCGCGCCTGGCCGAAGCCGCCCGGCGCGCACTGGGTACCTGCGGCACCGGCAGCGGTGCCTCCGCGCTGATCTCCGGCTACAACGCGGAGCACGCGCGGCTGGAAGAGGAACTGGCGGACTTCCTGCAGCGGCCGCGCGCCCTGCTGTTCTCCAGCGGTTGGGCCGCCAACCTCGGCGTATTGCGCGCCCTGCTGTCGAAGAACGACACGCTGGTTGCCGACGAGCTGAACCATGCTTCGCTGATCGACGGTGGGCGGTTGTCGGGGGCGCGGTATGTGAAGGTGCCACATCGCCACGTCGGTACGTATGAACGGGTACTGATTCAAAGCCGGGACCCGGGACCGGGGACCCGGGACCCGGGAACAGCGGGGCACACCATGCTTGTGACCGATGCGGTCTTTAGCATGGACGGCGACCTCGCTCCGCTGCCGGAGCTTTCGCGCTTGTGTGAGCGCCACGGCGCAACGCTCATGGTGGATGACGCCCACGGTTTCGGAGTACTCGGAGACAAGGGGCGCGGCGCGCTGGAGCTTTTCCCGGGTCCCGGGTCCCAGGTCCCGGGTCCCGGCGTCTACGTCGCCACCCTCGGCAAGAGCCTCGGCGCAGCAGGCGCCTTCGTCGCCGGCTCGGACACCCTGATCGAATACCTGGTGCAGCGTGCGCGCAGCTGGGTGTTCTCCACCGCGCCGCCGCCGGCCATCGCCGCCGCCGCGCGGGCCGCCTTGCGCATTGTGCGCGCGGAACCTGAGCGACGTCAGCGGCTCCACCACAACGTGGCGCGTTTTCGCGAAGGCCTTGAGCAGTTGAGCGCTGCTGTTGGTGTCTCCCGCCTCCCACCTCCCGCCTCCCACACCCCGATCCAGCCGCTCGTGCTCGGCGCCGAGGCGCGCGCACTGGCGCTGTCGCGGTTCCTGCTGGAGCGCGGCTACTGGGTGGCCGCGATCCGCCCACCCACGGTGCCACGCGGCACCTCGCGCCTGCGGATCACGCTGTCGGCGGCGCATACGCCGGAGCAGATCGACGGGTTGCTGAACGCGCTGGCGGAAGGCTTGAGGACGGTAGGGCGGGCCGTGCCCGCCGAAGAGGGCGCGCCGGATCGGCCAGGTTAAATGGCCGACGCCACGATCTTCGTCACCGGCACCGATACCGGTGTCGGCAAGACGCGCATCGCCTGCGCCCTGCTGCAGCGGCTGCGCGCGCAGAGCGGCACCGCCGCCGGCTTCAAGCCGGTGGCCAGCGGCGCCCGCCGCACCCCGCAAGGGCTGCGCAACGACGACGCGCTGGAGCTGCTGGCGCATTCCACGCCGGGGCTGGATTACGCCGCGGTGAACCCCTGCTGCTTCGAGCCACCGATAGCGCCGCACCTGGCGGCGCGGGAAGCCGGCATGGAGATCGATTGCGCGGTGCTGGACGCGGCCCACGCGCGGCTCGCCGCCGGCCACCGGCACGTGGTGGTGGAGGGCGCCGGCGGCTGGCTGGTGCCCCTCAACTCGCGGCAGACCTTTGCCGACTGGGTGGCGGAGCGCGGCTGGCCGGTGCTGCTGGTGGTGGCGGTGCGGCTCGGCTGCATCAATCACGCCTTGCTCAGCGCCGAGGCGATCGAGCGCCGCTGCCGCCTGTTCGGCTGGGTGGCCAACGTCATACCGCCCGCGCCGGAACGCCTGCAGGAAAACATCGAATCCCTGCGCGAACGGTTGCCTGCACCGCTGCTGGCCACGGCCGGCGCCGGCGCGGAGCCGGCCGCGATCGCCCGGATTTTTCGGGGTCCCGGCCTGTTCGAATGAAGGTTGTGCTTTACGCCTGCGGAGGCCGGACCCTAGAATACGTCTGTTTTGCGGCTTCGGCGGCTTTTTCGCAATGACGCCGGTCAAGGCGAATATGCATCAGCCGGTCAATACACGTCTGGTGATCGGACCCAACGCCTCGATGAGCGTGCGTCAGGCAGTGTGGCTCATGGGCTGGATGAGTGCGGTATCGTTGGCGATCGGCGGCTTCTTTGCCCTGCGGGGCTTATGGCCGATCCTCCCGTTTGCCGGACTGGAGCTGGCCGCCCTCGGGGCGGCGCTGGCGGTGAGCCTGCGGCGCAACCGCTATCGCGAAGTGGTGAGTTTCGACGGCGATGGGATTCTCGTCGAGGTAGGGGAAGTCGGGCGCGGTGCCGGCCTGAGCGTTCAGCTCAGCCGTTCCGCGACGCGCGTGCTGCTGGAGCGCGGTCCCAACCGGCACAGCCCGACACGGCTGTTGCTGAGTTGCCAGGGACAGCTGCTGGAGCTGGCGCGTTGCCTCACCGACGAGGAGCGTGCGCGCCTGGCGGCGCGGATGCGCGAATTGATACATCCCGGCTGGCGCCAGGCGCCGGCAGGCAGTCCGGAGTCCGCTCCGGCCGATATTTGAAGATGGAAATGGGCGTGTCTTTTTTGGAGAGGGGAATGCCGAACCTGAGCCCCAGATTTAATCTGGTCCAGCGCACTATTGCCGCCGCCTGCTTGTCCCTGGGGTCGAGCTTCGCCGCCTCCGCGGCCGACACCATGGACAACGCGCACTGGAACATGCCCAAGGGCGTCACGGCGATCAGCCGCGAGGTCTACGGGCTGCATATGTACGTGTTCTGGATCTGCGTGGTCATCGCCGTGCTGGTGTTCGGCGTGATGTTCTACTCGCTGTTTGCGCACCGCCGCTCCAAGCACCCGGTGCCCGCCACCTTCCACGAAAGCACCACGGTCGAAATCGCCTGGACCATCGTGCCGTTCCTGATCCTGATCTTCATGGCCGTGCCCGCAGCCGGCACCCTGATCAAGATGTACGACACGCGCGGTTCCGAGCTCACTGTCAAGATCACCGGCTACCAGTGGAAGTGGCAGTACGAGTACGTGGACCAGGGCGTGAGCTTCTTCAGCACCCTCGAGTCCAAGGCCAACCTCGCGCGCCAGCTCGGCTCCGGCATCGACCCCAAGACCGTGCCGAACTACCTGCACGACGCCGACAACTACCTGGTGCTGCCGGTCGGCAAGAAGGTGCGCTTCCTGCTCACCTCCGACGACGTCATCCACGGCTGGTGGGTGCCGGACATCGCGGTGAAGAAGGACGCCATCCCGGGCTACATCAACGAGATGTGGGCCGACATCGAGGAACCCGGCATCTACCGCGGCCAGTGCACCGTGCTGTGCGGCCGCGACCACGGCTTCATGCCGATCGTGATCAAAGCCGTGCCGGAGGCCGAGTTCAAGCAGTGGCTGGCGCAGCAGAAGGGCGCCAACACCGTTGCCGCCGCCGCGCCGGCCGCCGCCAGCGACGCGGCGCCGGTCGCGGCCGCTGCCCCGGCTGCAGCGCCTGCCCCGGCCCCCGCCGAGCCGGCCAAGCCCGCCGCCGCCCCGGTCAAGCTGGGCCACGACGACCTGGTGAAGAACGGCGAGAAGATCTACACCGCCAACTGCGCCGCCTGCCACCAGGCCACCGGCAAGGGTATGGCGCCGGCCTTCCCGCCGCTGGTCGGCAGCAAGGTGGTGGCCGGCCCGGCCGAAGCGCATATCACCCAGATCATCAAGGGCAAGAACGCCATGCCGCCGTTCGGCCCGCAGCTGTCCGATGCGGACATCGCCGCGGTGGCGACCTACGAACGCAATTCCTGGGGCAACCACTCCGGCGACGTCGAACCGTCGCAGGTGGCCGCCCTGCGCGGCAAATAGGTCCGGCGCGGTTATTCCCGTAGCGGACGAAGCAAGACTGAATTGAGGTAGGAGCTGCAGCCATGGCACAAGCACAAGACGCTCACGATCACAGCCACGACCACGACCATGATCACGCGCACGGGCCCGAGAAGGGCATCATGCGCTGGATCAAGACCACCAACCACAAGGACCTGGGTACGCTGTACCTGTGGTTCAGTGCCACCATGTTCTTCATCGGCGGCCTGATGTCGCTGGCGATCCGCGCCGAGCTGTGGCAGCCCGGCATGCAGTACATGGATCCCGAGCTGTTCAACCAGTTCACCACGGTGCACGCGCTGGTGATGATCTTCGGCGGCGTGATGCCGGGCTTCGTCGGCCTCGCCAACTGGATGGTGCCGATGATGATCGGCGCCCCCGACCTGGCCTTGCCGCGCGTCAACAACTGGGGCTTCTGGATCCTGCCGTTCGCCTTCACCCTGCTGTTGTCCACCTTCTTCCTGCCCGGCGGCGCTCCCGCCGGCGGCTGGACCATCTACCCGCCGCTGGTGCTGCAGACCGGCAACTCCTTCCCGCTGCTGATCTTCGCCATCCACCTGATGGGTGTCAGCTCCATCACCGGCGCCATCAACGTGGTGGTCACCATCCTCAACATGCGCGCGCCCGGCATGACGCTGCTGAAGATGCCGCTGTTCGCCTGGAGCTGGCTGATCACCGCCTACCTGCTGATCGCCACCATGCCGGTGCTGGCCGGCGCGGTCACCATGCTGCTCACCGACAAGTACTTCGGCACCAGCTTCTTCAACGCCGGCGGCGGGGGCGACCCGGTGTTGTTCGAGCACGTGTTCTGGTTCTTCGGCCATCCCGAGGTGTACATCCTGATCCTGCCCTCGTTCGGCGTGATCTCGACCATCATCCCTACCTTCGCGCGCAAGCCGCTGTTCGGTTACGCCTCGATGGTGTACGCCATGGCCTCGATCGCCTTCCTGTCCTTCATCGTGTGGGCGCACCACATGTTCACTGTCGGCATCCCGCTGGCGGGCGAACTGTTCTTCATGTTCAGCACCATGCTGATCGCGGTGCCCACCGGCGTGAAGGTGTTCAACTGGGTCGCCACCATGTGGCGCGGCTCGATGACCTTCGAGACGCCGATGCTGTTCGCCATCGCCTTCGTGTTCCTGTTCAGCATCGGCGGCTTCTCCGGCCTGATGCTGGCGCTGGCGCCGGTGGACTTCCAGTACCACAACACCTACTTCGTGGTGGCGCACTTCCACTACGTGCTGGTGCCGGGCGCGGTGTTCGGCATCATCGCCGCGGTGTACTACTGGATCCCCAAGTGGACCGGCGTGATGTACAACGAGACGCTGGGCAAGCTGCACTTCTGGCTGTCGGCCATCTTCATCAACGTGCTGTTCTTCCCGCAGCACTTCCTGGGCCTGGCCGGCATGCCGCGCCGCATCCCGGACTACGCGGTGCAGTTCACCGACTTCAACCAGATTTCCACCATTGGCGCCTTCTTCTTCTTCGCCAGCCAGTTCATCTTCTTCTACAACATCCTGCGCTGCGTGCTGTGGCGCAAGGGCCTGCAGCCGGCGCCGGCGCGGGTGTGGGAAGGCGCTCATGGCCTGGAGTGGACGGTGCCGAGCCCGGCGCCGTACCACACTTTCGAAGAGCCGCCCACCGGTATCGACGCCGAAACCCCCTGGGTGGCCCACTAAGAGGCCGGCGGCGTGAGCCAGAGCAAGCACGGGCGGGCGGTCCCCGGCAGCAGGCGCAACCTGCGCACGGCCCTGTGGCTGACCCTGGTCGCGCTCGGCTTCTACGCCGCCTTCTTCTGGTCAATGAGCCATCGCGGTGGCTGAAGCCTCCTCCAGCGGCAAGGCCCATCGCGGCAGCTGGAAGCTGGCCGCGGTGGTGGCGTGCATGTTCGGGTTCGGCTTTGCGCTGGTGCCCTTGTACGGCGCCATCTGCCAGCTCACCGGCCTGAACGGCAAGAACGCCGGCATGTTGGTGTCGGCCAAGGTGCAGGAGCAGGTCGACAGCAAGCGCACGGTCAAGGTGGAGTTCCTCACCACCGTCAATGGCGGGCGGGTGTGGACCTTCAAGGCCGAGCAGCCCGCCATCGAAGTACATCCTGGCCAGCTTTACACCGTGTATTTCGACGCCGCCAACCAGCAGGACCAGGATGTGGTGGGGCAGGCGGTGCCGAGCGTGGCTCCGTGGAGCGCTGCCAAGCACCTGCACAAGACCGAATGCTTCTGCTTCAACCAGCAGCCGTTCAAGGCGGGCGAGGCCAAGCACATGCCGGTGCGCTTCATGCTCGACCCCGAGCTGCCGGCGGATGTGGACACCGTCACCCTGTCGTACACTTTTTTCGACGTGACGCGGCTGGCCCAGCAGGCCGGCGGCCGCGACAAGCCGAATTCACCCAAGAGCTGACACACCGAGGATAGCTTCATGGCGACCCAAGACGCGCACGCCGCGCATGACACCGGCAGCAGCCGCTACTTCGTGCCCAATCCCAGCGCCTGGCCGTTCTACCTCACGGCCAGTCTGGCGCTGGTGGTCTACGGCGTGGCGACCTACCTGGAAGACCGCCCCTATCCCTGGAAGGTGATGGTCATCGTCGGCGCCCTGCTGGCGTTCACCGTCATTTTCCGCTGGTTCCGCGGGGTGGCGCTGGAGAGCGAGTCCGGCAGTTACAACCTGCAGGTGGATCGCACCTTCCGCTGGGGTATGAGCTGGTTCATCTTCTCCGAGGTGATGTTCTTCGGCGCCTTCTTCGGCGCCCTGTTCTACACCCGCATGCTGTCGGTGCCCTGGCTCGCCGGCGACGGCGCCAAGCTGCTGACCAAGCTGATGCTGTGGCCGCAATTCGAGGCCGGCTGGCCGAGCAACGGCCCCGCCCACGTCGGCGGCGAGTTCAAGGGCATGGAGGCCTGGGGCCTGCCGGCGCTCAACACCCTGCTCCTGATCACCAGCAGCTTCACCGTCACCTGGGCGCACCACGCACTGAAGGACAACAAGCGCGCCAAGTGCATCGCCTTCATGATCCTGACCGTCGCGCTGGGCGCCACCTTCCTCTACTTCCAGGCGACCGAGTACGCCCACGCCTACACGGTGCAGAACCTGACCCTCCACTCCGGCGTGTACGGTTCCACCTTCTTCATGCTCACCGGCTTCCACGGCCTGCACGTGACGCTGGGCACGCTGATGCTGATCATCATCACCATCAGGCTCGCCCTCGGGCACTTCAAGCCGGACCGCCACTTCGGCTTCGAAGGTGTGGCCTGGTACTGGCACTTCGTGGACGTGGTCTGGATCGGCCTGTTCACCTTCGTCTACGTGCTCTAAGGCGCGGACGGTTTGGAACAAGAAGGCCCGGCCAAAGCCGGGCCTTTTTGCTTATTTGAACAGTCCGTTCAGGGACGAACGGTGCTTGGACAGGAAGTCCACTACTGCCCCACGCCGTGCGGGTGAATCCAGCCCATGAAATACGCCAGTGCCAGGAACAGCGCGAACGTGATCGACAGTGCCACGCGCACCGTCAGCGCCCGCACCGTGCGCCGGCTGTTGCTGGTGCTGGGGTCCTTGAGCAGGAAGTACAGGCCTGAGAACAGCGACGCCAGGATGGCGACGAGGAAGGCCACGATGATGATCTTGACGAGCATTGCTGCACTGAGCGTGGAGCGAAGAATCATATTAGCCCCAAGCGGCGGACCGCGCTGATGGCCTGGACCTTCCGTCCTCCGCTCTGGGCGGTGCTGGGCACCGCCGCCGGCTGCGCGCTCACCCTCTATCTCGGGGTGTGGCAGCTCCATCGCGGTGTCGCCAAGCAGGCCCTGGACCGGCAGTACGCGGCCGCCCTGCAGCAGCCCCCGGTTCCCTTGGACGTCGCGGCTGCGGCGGGTTCGAGCCTGGTGGCGGTGCCGGTCATGGTGACAGGGCAATACCTGGCCGACCGCCAACTCCTGCTGGACGATCAGCCCCACGGCGATACCTTTGGCTACCATGCCTGGACGCCGCTGCGCCTGGCCGACGGCAGGCTGCTGATCGTCGACCGCGGCTGGCTGCCGCGCGGCGGGGACAGCCAGGTGCTTCCGGCATTGCCGGCGCCGTCCGGCGCGTTATCCCTGCATGGCCTGTGGCGCTCGCTGCCGGAGCCCGGCGTGCGCCTGGGCGGTTCCGGCTGTGAGCCGGCGCACCCGCCAGCGAACTGGCCGCGCACCGTGTTGTACCCTACGGCGGCCGATCTGCGCTGCTTCTACGGCCAGCCGGTGCTGGATGGCGAACTGCTGCTCGCTCCCGACGCAGCGGACGGATTCCTGCGCGACTGGCAGCCGGGGACGCAGGGCTTTCCGCCCGCGCGCCACTACGGCTATGCCGCGCAATGGTTCGCCTTCTGCCTGACCCTGCTGGCCCTGTTCCTCAAGCTCAACCTGAAACGTTCGCCGTGACCACCGACTCCGCCAAGCTGTATGCCTCCCGCCGCGTGTTCCTGATCCTGCTGGCCATCTTCGTGCTGCCGGTGGCGGTGGCCTGCCTGGTGTACTTCGCCTTCCCGCAATGGCGTCCGACCGGCACCACCAACTATGGCCAGCTGCTGACCCCGGCGCGCCCCTTGCCGCCGCTGCAGTTGCGCGACGCCGACGGCAAGGCGGCCGACGCCGGCCTGTTCAAGGGCAAGTGGAGCATGGTCTACGTAGGCGCCGCCGCCTGCGCCGAGGCCTGCCGCACCGAGATCCACCTGAGCCGGCAGGTGCGCACCGCCCTCAACCGCGATGCCCGGCGCCTGCAGCGCATCTACATCGCGCCGGACGCGGCGGCGCTGGAAGCCGCCCGCGGACTGTTCGCGGCAGAGCATCCCGACCTGCTGCTGCTGGCGGACGCCGGCGCGCCGGGCAGCCGGGCCGCCGATTTCTTCCAGCCGGCGCCGGCCGACACCCTCTTCCTGGTCGACCCGCTCGGCAACTGGTTCATGCTCTATCCGCCCCGCGCGGATCAGCCGGCTGATTTCAAGGGGATTCTCAAGGACCTGAAAAAGCTGCAATCCCTGTCACAGGTGGACTAGGGCCTGTTGACAATTACTTTGACGCTGCGACGGGGACTATTTTCGCGCAGTGCAAGGAACGAGCGACGACGTGTACTTGAAGTACATGAGGAGCGAGAGACGCCGCAATGCGCGAAAATAGCCCCCGTCCCGAAGGGTTGGCCCCGGATTTGCGGCCATGCGGCGTTGCTCGTCGCTTACGTACTTCGAGTACGCTGCGCTCCTCGCGCCTTGCCTGGCCGCAAATC
>JARLJS010000217.1 GCA_031291075.1 Nevskia sp.
CGTCGATCTGCTCGGAGTCGACGAGCTCGGTCAGGTGGTCGGATACCTCCGCGAACGTGAGGTAGCCCTTCTCCTTGCCGAGTGCGATCAGGTTCTTGATCTGGGATTGCTGGTCGGATGCGCTCATCAACCGTTTCTCATACGAAAACCGGCCGCCGAAAGGGCGCCGGTCAGAATCGGATATTTTACCCTAAACATATCACCTTAGACCAGTCGCGCGCCGGAAAGTTGGTGCTCGATCTGCAACCATTCCGCGGTCTCCGAGGAGGTCAGCGTGCGGCTGCGGGAGGCATCGGCCAGAGCCTGCATGCGGTCCCGCAGTGCCCTGCGCCGCAGCAAATCCATGGCATCCGCGAATTCATGTTCCACCGCCGCCTCGTCCAGCTCCGCCTCGATCCCCAGGATGCGGTTGAGGGCCGCACCCTTCGGGGTATCGCGCCACTGCTCCAGGAGCTGGCCTGCATGACAGTGGGGGTGCTCGCGGAAGAATTCAACCGCTTCCATCAGGATGTCCATGCCGGGCTGGCCCGACGCCGCCAGCTGTTCCACGTGCTCCACTTTTTGCGCCATTTCGGGACGCTCCAGCAGGAGCTGCAACGCACGCTTGATCGACCGCGCGCCGGGCATCTCCGGGCGCGACTGCGGCGCCGGCCGGGCGGCGTCTTCCGGCCGCTGGCGGCCGGAAAGCATGGCTTCCAGCTGCTCGCCGTTGAGCCGGGTGAGGCGCCCCAGCTCATTGGCGATCAGGGCTCGCAGCGGGCCCTCGCGCATGCGCTCCAGGTGTGGCCGTGCCAAGCCGGCAAGACGCGCGCGGCCGTCGATGGTGCCAAGGTTGACCTGCTTGGCCAGCTCGCCCAGCAGGAAGTCGGACAGGGTCATGGCCTGGTCCACCCGGCTGCGGAATTCGTCGGCGCCGATCTCCTGCACCAGGGTATCCGGGTCATGCCCCTCGGGCAGGAACATGAAGCGGCACTCGCGCCCTTCGTACACCTCCGGCAGCGCCTGTTCCAGTGCGCGCCAGGCGGCGGAGCGGCCGGCGCGGTCGCCATCGAAGCAGAACACCACCCGCGCGGCCGACTTGAACAGCAGCGCCAGGTGTTCGCGGGTGGTGGCGGTGCCGAGGGTGGCGACGACGTTGCGGATGCCGTGCTGCGCCAGCATCACGACGTCCATGTAACCCTCCACCACCAGCAGGAACGGCAGCTCGGACTTGCTCGACTGCTTGGCCTCGTACAGGCCGAACAGGTTGCGCCCCTTGTGGAACAAGGGCGTCTCCGGCGAATTGAGGTACTTGGCCGGATCGTTGGCCAGGGTCCGCCCGCCGAAGGCGATGACGCGCCCGCGGGTATCGCGGATCGGGAACATGATGCGGTTGCGGAAGACGTCAAAGACGCGGCCTGTCTCCTCCTTCTTCTTCAGCAGGCCGGCGGTCAGGGCGTGGGTGGGGTCCGGGAAATGCTGCGCCAGCGCATCCCAGGAATCCGGCGCGTAGCCGATGCCGTACAACTTGGCGGTGTCGCCGCTCAAGCCGCGCTTTTTCAGGTAGTCGATGGCCGGCTGGTGGGTGCGCAACTGGGTACGAAAGAAACGTTCCGCCGCCGCCAGGGCGTCGAGCGGCCCTTCCAGCACCAGCTGCTCGCCGCCGCGGCCGCCTTCGCGCGGCACCGTGAGGCCAGCACGCTTGGCCAACTCCTCCACCGCCTCGACGAAGCTCAGGCGGTCGAACTCCATCAGGAAGCTGATGGCGGTACCGTTCCGGCCGGAGGAGAAGTCGAAGAACATCTGCTTCGCCGGGCTGACGAAGAACGAGGGGGATTTTTCGTTGCTGAACGGCGACAGCGCCTTGTACTCGCGCCCCGCGCGCTTCAGCTCCAGGCGCGAACCGATCACTTCAACGATGTCGGTGCGCGACAACAGATCCTGGATGAAGACATCGGGAATACGTCCGGCCATGCCGATAGTGTGCACCCGGGCGGGGAATGAAGCGTAGCCGGCTTATTTGAACAGTCGGCGCCAGGACGGCGCCGGCTTGTCAGGGACGACACCTACGACGACAGGCGTGCCTTGATCAGACCGGAGACCTTGCCCATGTCCGCCCGGCCGGCCAGCTTGGGCTTGAGCCAGCCGATCACCTTGCCCATGTCCTTGCCGCCGGTGGCGCCGGTTTCGGCCATGGCCTGGTCGATCAGGGCGGCCAGCTCGGCATCGCTCAGCTGCTGTGGCAGGTAGGCGCTCAGCACGACGATTTCCTGCGCTTCCTTGTCGGCCAGGTCCGGGCGGTTGCCACCGCGGTATTGCCCCTCGGCGTCGCGGCGCTGCTTGATCATCTTCTCGATGGCAGCCACCACCACGGCATCGGTCAGCTCCACCGCATCGACCACCTCGCGCTGCTTCAGCTCCGCCGACAGCAGCCGCAGGGTGGACAGGCGCGCCTTGTCGCCGGCCTTCATCGCCGTCTTGACGTCTTCCGCGACGCGGGTCTTCAGATCGGTCATGGGCAAGCTCCAGAAATGGAAAAATCCGCCCCGGTAGGAACCCGGAACGGATTAACTAGTCTTGCTTGTTTCAACAATCGGCGCCAGGGATGGCGCCGCGCGTGCCGGGCGGCACACGCAAACTCGCCTCAATAGAGGCGAGTTTGCCTCGACGTCTCTCTCGACACGCGCTTTGCCTGGCGCTTGACCGCCGCTGCACGCTTGCGCTTCCGCTCCTGGCTCGGCTTTTCGAAGAACTCGTGGGAGCGCAGATCAGTCAGCACACCGGCTTTTTCACAGGTGCGTTTGAAGCGGCGCAGGGCTACTTCGAAGGGCTCATTTTCGCGGACGCGGACGCTCGGCATGCGATCACTCTATCAAGGGGTACCCAGTACGGGGCCCGGAATTCTAGTGAATTCCGCCGCGCAAAGCAAAGGCGACGGGATCGCCCGGAATGTGACGGTTTTTTGAAATGGGTCGCGGCAATGCACAATACGCCGCTATGCCCGACCCCGGCACCATCCTCGGCATCGAGACCTCCTGCGATGAGACCGCCGCCGCCGTGTATGACGGCCGGCGCGGCCTGCTGGCGCACGTCATCCACAGCCAGGCCGCCATGCACTCCGAGTACGGCGGCGTGGTGCCCGAGCTGGCGGCACGCGACCATGCCGGCCGCATCCACGCCCTGGTGCGGGAAACGCTGCGCCAGGCCGGGCTGGGGTGCGGCGACCTCGGCGCCATCGCCTACACCGCCGGCCCGGGCCTGATCGGCGCGCTGCTGGTGGGCGGGTCCTTCGCCGCCGGGCTGGCGGCCGCCACCGGCGCGGGGCTGGTGCCGGTGCATCACCTGGAAGGCCACCTGCTGGCGCCGATGCTGGAAGAGCGCCGGCCGGAATTCCCGTTCCTGGCGCTGCTGGTGTCCGGCGGCCACACCCTGATCGCCCGTGTCGACGGCGTGGGCCGCTACCACATCCTGGGCGACACGCTGGACGACGCGGCGGGCGAGGCCTTCGACAAGACCGCCAAGACCCTGGGCCTGCCCTATCCGGGCGGGCCGCAGCTGGCGCGGCTGGCGCAGGACGGACGCCCCGGTCGGTTCCGCTTCGCCCGGCCGATGACGGACCGCCCGGGGCTGGAATTCAGCTTCAGCGGCCTGAAGACCGCGGTGCTCACCGCGCTGCCGGCGGACGCCGATACGCAGACCCGGGCCGACCTCGCCCTGGCCTTCGAGGAAGCGGTCACCGACACGCTCGCTATCAAGTGCCGGCGCGCCCTGGACGAGTCCGGCCTGGAGCGTCTGGTGGTGGCGGGCGGGGTCGGCGCCAACCGCCGCCTGCGCCAGAAGCTGGCCGACATGGCGGCGCAGCGCGGCGCCGAGCTGTACTTCCCGCGGCCCGAGTTCTGCACCGACAACGCGGCGATGATCGCCTACGCCGGCTGGGCACGACGGGCCGAGGCCCTCAGCCCGGGCAGCGCAATCCTGGCCCGCGCACGCTGGCCGCTCCACCAACTGCAACCGCCGCCGGCACAGGCCGCATGAGCGCGCCGACACGGTGCCAGCCCGAAGGGCTGTGGGTGCGGGAGGCGCGCATCGGCTCACGGCGGGTCAGTACTGAACTTGCCTTGGAGACACGCCAGTGAGCCCGCTCGACCACATCCTGATCACCGGCCTGCAGGCCCGCGCCATCATCGGCGTGCATGCCTGGGAACTGCACCAGCCGCGCCCCCTGCTGATCGACGTGGAGCTGGGGATCGACGCCCGCGCCGCCGCCGCCACCGACCGCCTGCGCGACGCGGTGGACTACAAGGCGGTATCGGACCAGATCGTCGCCTTCGCCGCTTCGCGCGAGTTCCGCCTGATCGAAACACTGGCGGAATCGCTGGCCCGGCTGCTGTTCGAAAAGCATCCGATCCTGTCGCTCAAGCTCACCATCGGCAAGCCCGGCGCGGTGCCGGAAGCCAGGGGAGTGGCGGTGCGGATCGACCGCCGGCGGGAGGACTACGCGGTCTGCGGCCGCTGACCGTGACCCAATGTGGTGCGGACAAACTCCGCCAAATCCTTGCAGATCAGCACGTCTTCCAGGTTTTGCGCACTCTTGGTGCGCTCACCCTTGCCGGTTAGCACCAATACGGGGCGAGCCCCCGCCGCCCGCGCGGCCAGGATGTCGCCCTCGGAATCGCCGACGAACGGCACCCCCTCCAGGCCCACGCCCAGCCGCCGCGCCAGATCCTTGAGCATGCCGGGGCCGGGCTTGCGCATCTCGCTGGGCTCGTCCGGGTGGTCGGGCGCGAACTCGATCCCGGCGATGCGGCCTCCCAGCTCCGCCACCGCCCGCTGCATGCGGTCGTGGATGGCGAAGAGGGCGTCGAAATCGAAATAGCCGCGGCCGATGCCGGACTGGTTGCTGGCGATGTAGACCTGGTACCCCGCCTGGCACAGCTGCGCGATCGCCTCCAGGCTGCCCGCGATCGGCTTCCACTCCGATACCGAACGGATGTGTTCGTCGGAGTCCTCGTTGATGACGCCGTCTCGATCCAGGATCACAAGCTTCATGCGCAGCACTGTGCCCGGCGGTCAGCCAATGGGTCAAGAAGTGAGGGGTGAGGAGTGAGGTCGGCGGCTGCGCCGCCTGTGAGGAGACAAGCAGCAGCTCAGGCTTTGTCCCCTCGCCCCTCACTGCCTCACTCCACCACGATCGTCCCGCTCATGTTCTCGTGCCCGCTGCCGCAGAAGATGTCGCACAGGAAGGTGAACGTCCCGGTCTTGTCCGGCGTCAGCGTCAGGTGCATGACCTGGCCCGGCGGGATGTCGGAGCGCGTGTTGAAGTCGGGCACGCTGAACCCCATCAGCACATCCTCGGTCTTCAGCTCGAAATCGACGGTCTCGCCCTTCTTCAGCTTGATGGTGCTGGGATTGAATACGAAGCGGCGCGCCGACACCTTGATCAGCCGGGCATGCTTCACGTGCTTGGCCGGCTTGCCGTCGGCCCAGGCGGCCACGCCGAAGCCGAGCGCCCCGGCGCCCAGGATGGTCAGCGCGGCTGCCGCGTGGCGGATCCACTGCTTCTTCATCGCGCTCTCCTTCAGGCCTTGATCGGCAGTTCGGTGATGTCGGCCTTGCCGCCTTCCAGCTCGATCTCGCGGAAGCCCAGGCCCTTGTACGGCGCGGACGCGTCCCAGGGCAGCGGCGCCTTCTTCGGCACCGACAGCGGGGCCGGCAACGGGAACATCAGCGACTTGGCCGAGTGATGGGCGATATGCCCGGTCATGTGATGGTTCTCCTGGTGGATGTGGCCGTAGAACACCACCACGTTGTCGAACGGCATCAGCAGGTCCACCGCCTTGGCGCCGTCGGGCGTGGCCCAGTCCCACGACGGCGCCAGGTCGAACAGCGGCCGGTGCGCGAACACCACGATGCGCTGCTTTTTGTCCAGCTTGGCCAGGTCCTGCGCCAGCCACTGCAACTGCGCGTCGCCAAGGCTGGCGCGCGGGTCGGATACGTTGTCGAGGGCGATGAAGTGCACGCCCTTGTGGTCGAACGTGTAGTGGGTGTCGCCGAAGAACTCCTTGTAGGCCGCGCCGGCGTCGAGGGACGCGTCGTGCTCGCCCGGCATGTAGCGCACCTCCTTGATCCTGAGGTCCTTGACGATGTCGCGGAACTCGCCCAGGCGCTTGCGCCGTTCGGCCGGATCGTCGGTGGTGTGGGTGAGGTCGCCGGTGAAGATCACGAAGTCGGGCGCGTCGTGCAGCGCGTTCACCGCCGCCACCGCCTTGCGCAGGGTGCCCTGGGCGTCGGGATTCACCGCCGGGCCCTGGAAGCCCCAGTGGGAGTCCGACAGCTGCACGAAGTAGAAATCGCCGCCGCCGGAGCCGGCATCCGCGCCGGCTCCGCTGGAGGCGAACCCCGCCAGGCCCGACACGAAAACCGCGCCGCCCAGCCCCGCCAGTTGCAGGAATTGCCGCCGATCGATGTTGCGTCGCATGAATACGGTCTCGCAGTGGGTATGTCCGCCAGTGGACCCTGTTGCATACCGGCCGGCCCCGGCGGATATTCCCGCAACCGGGGCAGAATGGAGGTACAGGTCCCGCATGGAAGGGAACACCCGCTTGAGCGACAGCAACTCCGCGCAGCGCTTCGAGGCCGCCGTCGGGCCGCACCTGGATGCCGCCTACAACCTGGCGCGCTGGCTCACGCGCACGCCGCACGACGCCGACGACGTGGTGCAGGAAGCCTATCTGCGCGCGTTCCGCTTTTTCGGCGGCTTCCGCGGCGGCGATGCCCGCGCCTGGCTGCTGGCGATCGTGCGCAACACCTTCTACACCTGGCTGGAGCAGCACCGCCGCAACGGGCAAGGCGTGGAATACGACGAGGCCACCATCGGTCTACACACGGTGGAGGCCGGCGAGGAGGCGCTGCACGGCACCGATCCCGAGAAGCTGCTGCTGCGCGCGGCGGACCAGGGGCTGGTGGAAGCCGCCTTGTCGAAACTGCCGGTGGATTACCGTGAAATCCTGGTGCTGCGCGAACTGGAGGAACTGTCCTACAAGGAAATCGCCGAGATCGTGGGGGTCCCGCTGGGAACCGTCATGTCGCGCCTGTCGCGGGCGCGGGCGCAGTTGCGGGTACAGATCGAGGCGATGGACCAACGATGAACGAGATGAATTGCGAACAGGCCCGGCCCTTCCTGCAGGCCTACGGCGACGGGGCGCTGGACCTGGCCCACGCACTGGCGCTGGAGCACCACCTGGCGACCTGCGCCGAATGCAGCTCCGCCCTGCGCACCCAGCGCGCGCTCGGCCAGGCGATGCGCAGCCTGCCGTACTACCACATGCCGGAGAAGCTGCGTGCGAGCCTGCGCGCCAGCCTGCCGCCGGAGCCCGCCGCGGCCGCGCCGGCACCGGCTGCCCGCTCGCGGC